>JAHHOT010000083.1 GCA_018677555.1 Gammaproteobacteria bacterium
AACGTCTACAAGGGCAGCGCGGCGATGATGAATTACTACAGCGCCCTGGATCGCGGTAACGAAAAGATCAATGACGGCGTGAATCTGCGCCTTCCGAGCGGCAGCGCTCTCGACTGGGGCAACCGCGACTACGACGTCAATCTTCTGCTGGCCGAGAAAGCCTGGGATGGTGAAGGCCAGCTGTGGTTCAACCCGTTCAACCAGAAAGGCTTCATTGGCGACGTCATGACCGTCAACTGGCTGTACAAGCCGTACCTCGACGTGCGTGCACGACGCTATCGATTCCGCATTCTCAACGGCTCGGTCTCCCGCTATTTCAAAGTAGCGCTGGTCGACGAGCTGGGTAACCGCGTTCCATTCCACATGATTGCCAATGACGGCAACATCATGGAGCACACCGTTCACTTCGAAAACGGCGAATTGCCGACGATCGGCATCGCCGAACGCTACGACATCATCATCGACTTCGCCAAGTTTCGTCCAGGTCAGAAGCTCTACCTGGTGAACATCCTGCAACACAAGAACGGGCAGGTCACCGACCAGCCGATTCCGGTTGAGCAGGTTGTCAGCGGCAACTACGCGCCAATGATGGTCGACGACAATGCCGACGGCACCATGGATCGCTGGGTCGACGGTGATCCGGTGGTCGGCAAGTTCCTCGAATTCCGTGTCCAGGAGTACAAGAAAAAGGATCGGAGCCTGGATCCGACCGAATACGTCCCCGGCAAGAAAAAGATGATTCCGCTGCGGCGCCCGACCGAGCAGGAGCTTGCTACCGCGCTGCATCGCACGTTCGAGTTCGAGCGTGAACCGACCGACGACAAACCCTGGGTCATCGAGACCGATGGCGGCAAGGGCTTCGGTATGGATCCGCGCCGACTGAGTGCTGCTCCGACGAAGAATTCGGGCGGACTGGAAGTCTGGCGATTGATCAATAGCGGTACCTGGAGTCACCCGATCCACATTCACTTCGAGGAAGGCATTATCCTGCGTCGCGACGGCAAGGCGCCGCCCGTCTGGGAAGAATGGGCACGCAAGGACGTCTATCGACTCGGGCCGCAGGAAGACAGCGGCACGATGGTCGAAATTGCGTTGCGCTTCCGCGAGTTCGCAGGCACCTACATGGAGCACTGCCACAATACACAACACGAAGATCACGCGATGCTGTTGCGCTGGGATATCGAGAACGCCGGTCAGGTCAAGCTGATGCCGACACCGATTCCCTCCTGGGACGGCGTGAGCTATGTCGACACCGTTGCATTACCGACCTTCCGGGACGGCGATGCCGTTGGCGAATACGGTCCGGAGCTCGATCCGGTTGATATCTGGGTAGACAGCATGGTCATGACCGAGCTGGACGACATCCGCGACAATCCGCTGGGAGACGCACTCTGGTTCCAGAACGGCGATCCCGAGCCGGACAACGAACGCGGCGTCGCTACCTTCCCGCTGACCAAGGGCATCAACATCGACGACGACGGCAACGTCACGGAAGTCTGGTACTTCCTGCACGATGCCAGCGACGAAGAAGTTGCGGATGAACTGGGTCTGGCATGGGCCGGTGCGCTCGTGAAAACGCCGGAGGCAGCAACCTCCGAGGCGTCGATCAATCCGGACGGCACCTGGACCTTCTATGGCGATCTGCCAAACCCGGTTTACGCAATCGACGAGAACCCGGTTGGTATTCCCGCGATTGACCACGATAACGGCTATTCGCCGCTGCGCCGCGTCAACTACAACGGCAAGGACGTCATTATCAACGCGATTATCGTCAAGTGGGGCGACCAGCCGTGGGAGCAAAACCGGCTCGACAAGAGCTGCGTCGGATTCCCGGATTTGCCCGCGAACTCGAGCTGTGTCTACAACGGCGACGTCTGGGGCGGTCTCAATGCATCCGGCCACGTCGTGGCGATCGATACCAACGGCCCGAATCCGTACGTCTCGTTCAAGCTGCACAAGTCCTGGTCCGGTGAAGGTGACTACCTGCCGTACTACATCGTGCTGGACACGTACCCGTTCGGCCCGTCAATGGCAATGGGCGTCCCGTACGTGCCGAAGTACGTGCACCTGGCCGATGCGGCCGTGCCGCTGATCCAGGTCATTCCGCCTGCACCAATTCGCCCGAGCTATCCGCCGACACCGGCAGACGGCAACGGGCTGCTGGGTGGCGGTCCCTTCGGTAGCCAGGTCGGCGTTCCGTCCTATTTCATGCCGGAAGATGACTACAGCCCGATGTGGCACATCGGATTCGCCCACTGGCTCGAGCCTGCAACGGAAGTGCTGAAAGGCCTCGACCAGATCAAGCGTCTGCGTGCGGAAGGCAAGCTCGAGGTTGTCGAGTTCCCGCCACCCCCCAACATGGGAACCAACAACTACGATTTCGAGAACCTCAACTCGCCGCATGTCGTCAATTGCCCGACGCCGATGACAATCGACGTCGCTATTCACAGGGCGCGTCAGATGGACAAGCGACCATGAAAGCGGTTCGTTTTGCAGCAATGAGCATTGTGCTGGCCCTGGTGGCCAGCACGGCGCTCGCCGCAAAGGCGCCCTGGGGTGCAGACTATTTTCCGAATGTGCCACTCATCACCCAGGACGGTGAAGAGGTACGATTTTTCGACGATCTGATCGAAAACAAGATTGTCGCCGTCAATTTCATCTACACGACCTGCGTGGACACCTGTCCGCTGGAAACGGCACAGCTCGTGCGTACGGCCCGCATTCTCGGTGACCGGCTCGGCAAGGACGTGCACTTCTACTCGATAACGATCGATCCGGAGCGCGACACGCCCGAAGTGCTCAAGGAGTACCGGGAACGATTCCGCGCCAACTGGACGTTCCTAACGGGAACCGACGAGAACATTACGCTCATTCGTCGCAAGCTCGGTTTGTACATCGAGGAAATCCAGGACGGTTCGCTCAATCACAACGTCAACATGATTATCGGTAACCAGGCCACCGGCCGCTGGATGAAGCGATCCCCGTTCGAGAATCCTTACGTTCTGGCGGATCAGCTCGGCAACTGGTTGTCAGGCTGGACCGCACCGGCCGAGGGTGATGACTATGCGAATGCGCCGAAGCTTCGCAGCATTCCCCGTGGCGAGCAGTTGTTCCGCACGCGTTGCGCGACCTGCCACACCGTGACCGGTGACGAGATCGAAAATGCGCTTGGTCCGGACCTGCTGGGCGTCACGCAGCAGCGCGAATTGAACTGGCTGCTCAACTGGTTGCGCGCACCGGATCAGATGCTGGAAGCCGGCGACCCAATCGCCACCGCGCTGTACAAGAAATACAACAACCTTGCGATGCCGAACATGCGGCTCAACAAGGAAGAGGCGCTCGATCTGATCGAATATCTCGACGAGGAAACCCGGCGCGCAATGGCGCGGGCCAGGCATACCGACCATGGCGATCACGCCGGTCACGACCACCACGACCACGGGCATGCGTCCGAGGAGCCCGCGGAGCTCGCTGCGCAGGTGCAGGAGGGCGAGATCATCGACGTGGCCAATGCCTGGGTCAGGCAGGCCGACGCGAAGGCCAAGGCGAACGCAGGCTACATGACGCTGATCAACGATGCCGCGAAAGACGTCAAGCTCGTGGCTGTCGAATCCAGTGCGTTCGAAACGGTCGAGATGCACGAGATGGCGATCGTCGACGGTTTTATGAAAATGCGTGAAATCGAAAACCTGGTCATTCCGGCGAACGGCAAAACCATGTTCAAGCCCGGTGGCTGGCATCTCATGATGAAAGGACCCAAGCAAACGCTCGTGAGCGGTCAGAAGATCGACATGACGCTGACCTTCGACTCGGGCGATACCCAGACTGTGACCGTTGCCGTGGCGGGTAGCTAGGGAAATCCGCCAGACTTCGATGCCATGAATACTCGAATCCTAACGCTCGCCCTCGTCGCGGGCATCCTCCTGCTGCCGCTGTCAGCGGCAGCGGAATCGCCGCTGCGTTTCGAAGAGGGCGTCCACTACACGTTGCTCGAAACTCCGGTCCCCACACGTAACGCAGACCGGGTTGAGATCGTGAAAGCGTTTTCCTACGGCTGCCCGCCGTGCTTCATCCTCGAACATTCCGTTGCGGAATGGCCGCAGCTGCGATCTGCCGATGTCGACTTCTGGCAGTTTCCCGCCGTCTGGAACCAGCCGATGGCGATTTATGCCCGGGCGTATTTTGCAGCCGAAGAGCTGGATGTACTCGGCACGATGCACTGGCCGCTGTTCAATGCGCTGGTGGTCGAGCAGCGCAGGCTGAGCAACGCCGCCGAGCTGGCCGGCTTCGTCGCGACGCTCGGCGTCGATGAAGATGCCTTCCTGAAGGCCTGCATGTCCTCCGCGGTGCGCGACAAAGTCAGCGCCGCCAAAGCCCAGGTACGCCGCTACAATCTGGCGAGCGCGCCGGAATTCATCGTCAACGGCAAATATCGCGTCGACCGTGTCCGCGCCGGTGGCCTGGAACAGATGCTCGACGTGGTCGACTTCCTGGTCGAGCTCGAACGGGGACAGCTCGCCGCGAGCCGCTAGCACGGCGGATTCGCCGCCCGATCAGCAAACTTTTGCTGGCCTGACGCCAATTAATTCGCGCTATAATGTCCGGCTGAACGGAAGTGTCGGGCTCACAGGCGAAAGTGGCGGAATTGGTAGACGCGCTGGATTTAGGATCCAGTGGGGCAACCCGTGAGAGTTCGAGTCTCTCCTTTCGCACCAGTATTCACTGGATTTTAACTCTTTGTAATATAAGAATTTATTGGGCTATGCTGGCCAGCGTGCAACGCCACAGTCGGCAGCTCGAGAAAGGTTGGTTAGATGCAAGTCACGGTTGAATCGACGGGAACCCTGGAACGGCGCATGCGCGTTGAGCTGCCTGCCGAGCGTATCGAGAAAGAAATAGAGTCGCGCCTGAAGAGCGTCGGGCGAACGGCGAAGATCAAAGGCTTTCGCCCGGGAAAAATTCCGCCCAAGGTGATCCGTCAGCACTACGGTGTGCAGGTGCGGCAGGAAGTGCTTTCCGAGCTCATGCGGAGCAGCTACACCGATGCCATCGCACAGGAAAACCTCAACCCTGTGGCGGGGCCGAAAATCGAACCGCAGGTGACGGACAACGACGGTTTCGCCTATGTCGCCACTTTCGACGTGCTGCCCGAGGTGAAACTCCAGGACCTGGAAAAGATCGAGGTAACCCGGCCCGAGGTCGAGATCAGCGATGGAGATCTCGAAGACATGGTCCTGAATCTGCGCAAACAGAAGGCGACCTGGTCAGTGGTCGATCGCGAGAGCGCGGAAGGCGACCGTGTCGTGGTGGATTTCGAGGGCAAGTTGAAGGACGAAACGATCGATGGCGGCGTGGGTAAAGAGGTGCCCGTCGTACTGGGACAGGGCCAGATGCTGCCGGAGTTCGAAAAAGCGTTGTTCGGCGTGACGGCGGGTGATGAGAAAACCTTCAAGGTGAAGTTCCCGAAGGACTACCATGCCGAGGATTTGCGAAACAAAAAGGTCGATTTCACGGTCAATGTACACAGAGTGGAAGAAGAGGAGCTGCCCCCCCTGGACGACGGTCTCGCGGAAATCTACGGCGTTGCCGACGGCGGCCTGGAGCAGCTGCGCGCCGATGTGAGGGACAATATGGAGCGCGAAGCGCGGCAGAAGGTCCTCGGTAACGTCAAGGAGCAGGTGCTGGCGGCGCTGCTGGAGCTGAATCCGGTTGAGATCCCCAACTCACTGAAGCATCAGGAAATGCACACGATGCAACACGAGGCGATGCGGCAGCTCGGCATCGAGGATCATGAACAGGCGCCGCCAATCGAGAATTTTGCCGAAGGCGCCGAGAAGCGTGTCCGGCTTGGCCTGCTCGTGCGGCAAATCATCGACGACAACGGGATCGTCGTCGACGGCGAACGGCTACGGGCGAGAGTCGAGGAAATTTGCAGCAATTATGAGAATTCGGCGGAGATGGTGAACACCTACATGAGCAATCCGCAGGTCATGGCTCAGATCGAACCCATGGTGCTGGAGGAACAAGCTGTAGAG
>JAHHOT010000153.1 GCA_018677555.1 Gammaproteobacteria bacterium
CCATTCCGGCTGCCAGTAGCACGGCCGCGGCCGTTGCACACAGCAACGTCGGGCGTGGTACTCGCAATGGGCAGTACACCGTTAATTTCAGTCCAGTACGCATGGGAATCTTCTCGCCAGATTGAAAGAGAACGTTTTGTTTGATTGTATCAACCCCGAAAAAGTGCAGTTGAATTTACGATTTTTTCTGATCGGCCAACATATTGTAGGAGCGCCGCCTCCGGCGCGACCCGCGCTGGCATTCAACGCCGGTCGTCAGTTCAAGTTTGATCAGATCACTTATGCCTGCGCGGACTTTTTACGCAGCTCGCCAACAAGCCCGCGGCACCACGGCTCACGCATGGCTTGCTGCCGGGCAAGCCGCTCCGAGAACTTCTGCCTCTCAAGCTTGCTGCTCCCGAGATCGTAAATATCCAGTGCTCGACGAAGGGCCAGCAAATGCTCTTCCTCCCGTGGCGGCCCGGCGATCGCAGCATCGGCCCAGCGCCAGGGCGGATTCGTTGGAATGACTTTCTCCTGCCGGTTGCCGAGGTAATCCCAAAGCCTTCCCGGTATCGAAACATTCCTGACAACCGTCCCGGGAAACTTTTCCAGCCAGTCGGCGTGCTGCTGCCAGCGATAGGTGTTAGGGCTGTTCTTTCTGCGCCAGGTAAGGCCCACAAAACGCATCCGGCGGCGCACGGCGTTGCGATCGATGCCGTCTTGCTTCGCGAGTCCGAGGATCAGCTCCGTTACGTGTTTGAAGGTCGAGCCGGACGAAACGAGGTCGACAAGGGCAAGTGGCTGGGGGGCTGATGCAATCTGCTCGGGCGCGATGCCCAGCGCCGCGAGATGCTCGGCGAAAGCGCTGATCGATGCCGGGTTTTCGCGCTCAATATCGTCGGGTGACATATAGCGCATCGAGATATTGAGCAGAAGGAGTCGATCGAACCAGGACGTCTCCGCCAGGATACCGCTCAGATAATCGAACAGCGTTTCCGGCGATCGCCCGACGAATAACAGGCCAGCATCACCCGCTGCGGCGATGACTCTCGCTGACGCCAGCCGGATGTCCTCAGCAAAGCTCGCATAGACGTTGCCCGGCGCGCGCTCCACGAGGCGACCCAGCTGCTCACGACGTGTGATGTTCCAGCGAAACGGCTGCATTTGCTGAGATTAGCCTGTGCCTGGATATTTCGCCATCGGCCTTTAAAGGTGCCGGATTTATTTTCCGGGGAAAAAGGTGCCGGATTTATTTTCCGTGGGAAAAAGGTGCCGGATTTATTTTCCGTGGGATCATGAAAAATGTTGGTTCTTGCATGGCAGCAGCTCGAAAAATAAATCCGGCACCTTTTTCCCTACCTTTCTCGCTTTCGTGCAGAATAGCGTCAGCGCCATAAACGACGGTTTCGATGCTGCACTGCATAGCCGCGGACGGTAAGACGATGTTGGAACATCAACAATCACAGGTTTCTATCGAAGAAATACGTGCTGCGCGGGCGCGAATTGAGGGCCTTGCGATTCGTACGCCGATGGTCAGGCTAAATGCGGGCAGCGCGTCACCCGAGATCTATCTCAAGCTGGAAAATCTTCAGCCAATCCGCTCATTCAAGCTTCGCGGTGCGGGCAACGCCATTAACGCGGCGGATCCCGACGAACTGAAAAACGGCGTATTTACCGCGAGCGCAGGAAACATGGCGCAAGGCGTCGCCTGGTGTGCCAAACAAAGAAACATTCCTTGCAGCGTGGTCATACCGGAACACGCATCGAACGCGAAGGTGGCCGCCATCCAACGTCTCGGTGCCGACATCGTCAAGGTTCCTTTCGACGACTGGTGGCATGTAATGACAACGCATGAGTTCGATGGCCTTGACGGTTTTTTTGTTCATCCGGTCGCGAACCGGGACGTCATCGCGGGCAACGGAACGATTGGATTGGAAATCCTGGAAGATCTACCGGACGTTGACGCGGTTATCGTCCCCTATGGCGGTGGCGGGCTCAGTTGCGGCATCGCATCGGCCATGAAGGGTGCGGGCTCGGCGGCGATTATTTATGCCTGCGAGGTTGAGACGGCGGCGCCGCTCGCTGCCTCACTGAAGGCGGGCCAGCCAGTCGAGGTTGAAATGGCGCAGACTTTTATCGACGGAATCGGCTCGCCCATGCTGCTGCCGGAGATGTGGCCACTGGCGAGCGAGCTGCTGCATGGTTCGTTGACGGTGTCCGTTGAGGAAACGGCATCGGCCATACGGCTGCTGATGCAGCGAAACTGCGTAGTCGCGGAAGGGGCTGGCGCTGTCCCGGTCGCTGCGGCGTTAAATCACGAAGTGAAAGGTAAGAAGATCGTCTGTATCGTTTCCGGTGGCAACATCGATTTAGAAAAGGTGCCATAGAGAAAAGATAAAGGTGCCGGGTTTATTTTCCTCAAGCCACGGAAAATAAACCCGGCACCTTTATCGGGCACCTTTATCGCCGTTAGCGGAACAAAACTGGCCCCAGAACCGGTCGGTTCCCGGTCAGCCGTACGGAATCGCCGTGAGAGCGCCTGTACAAGTACAAATCGTAGTGGCCGCTGTCGTCATTCCAACCGATGAATGCTATGCGGTCGCGATCGTGCTTGTCGGGATACGGATCGTCGTCGGACGACGTGCGATCGTGGAGCAACGATACGCTGCCCGTATCGTGCTCCCACAGGCTCGACGTTCCACTTTCGCTGTCGATGTGGGAATAGACCAGCCTGCCGTCGTCCAGGTAGTACGCAAAGCGGTCCGCGCCGCCGCCGATGTTGGGGACAGGCGCTTCTTCGCCGGTCAGGAGATCGTATTCCCAGATGCGGTCGCTGCCACCGTCGCCGCATCGTTTCGTATAGGAAACCGCGTAGCCGGACGGTGCGAACGACGGTGCCCACAGTTCGCACCATGATTCGACGACCGGATTCGGGTAAACCTCCGGGTAGATGCAGATATTCCCATCGCACTTGTACACCACTGATGCGCCGTCCCAGGAGATCCGGGGATCCTCGTCCCGCCCGCCGGAGGTCTGAATGAGTCCCTGCACGTTGCGAATGCGCCTGCGAAACCGGTCAATGGTGCCCGTATAGATATCCCAGTCGAGATCGGCGATCGACCGCGCCGCGAATACGATGGTCGTGCCGTCAATGGAGACATCGGCGTTGCCGAGCTCGACATTGCGTCTGAATCCGCGCGGCAGGCGCAGCTGGCGCGGGTTGACCAGCGGCGGGCTCTCCGAGTCGAGGCCCCACAATGAGGCGTAATAGTAGTCTCCTGTCAGGTATTCATTCAGGTACAGCACGTAGCCATCCGACTGCGCCAGCGCGGGCCGGGATGTGAAGAGCAAGCAAACTATGGCCAGCAAACTTGCGGCCGGCGATCGAATCAGGCCTGAAACGTTCATGAAGCGACCCCTGGTTTTTTGTATTATGTAAAAACATTATGTAATTCAATTGCTTAACATAACAGAAGATTCGACAGGGTGGCAGCGAAGTCGCAGAACAATAAAGGTGCCGGTTTTATTTGCCGCAGCATGACGAAATAACTGCGTATCTGCGTGGCAGCATTTAGAAAAATAAATCCGGCACCTTTAACACGACACCTTTAACAAATTGGAACTGGACGAATTCACGCGTCGCGGTATGCTCTGCGTAGCAACGAGGAGAACAGCCCATGAACCACAATGACAAGACCTTCGAAAACGAGCGCATCGAGCTCGGTGAGGACCGATTTCACAACTGTACGTTCCGAAATTGCGAGCTGGTTTTCGACGGCCATCGCTCTCCGACGTTCTCTGACAACGAGTTCATCGACTCGGTTTTCGTGTTTACCGAGCAGGCGGTGCGGACGCTGTATTTTCTATCCAACATTTACCATGCAGGTGACGGGGGCCGGCAGGTGATCGAGAAAACGTTCCAGGACGTTCGCGACGGCGAACTGCATGGCCGCGAAGTTCGCACGATCGCGCCGAGGACGGTCGATCATAGTTTGCATTGAGGCGAGGTCTTGCTGTCGATGCGAATGGCGGCGGATGGACGCAAACATCCGGTCGGGCGACTCACTGGCAAACTCGCGTTAGTGTCCGAACGGCGACATGGCCAATCCGCTACTCGATAACAGCATCCGCTTCAACCTCAACGAGCCACGACTCATCGATAAAACGTGACACCTCGAAAAAGGTACAGGCCGGACGGGTATTGCGGAAATAGTCTCCGTGAGCTCGTGCCGCCTCCCTCCAAGCGGATATATCGGTCAGCATCACGCGCGTGCGGATCACATCATCAAGCGAAGCACCAGCATCCTCGATAGCAGCCTTGACGATTTCCAGGCAGTGCAACGTCTGTCCGTACAAATCACCGACGCTTGCTGTTTTACCATCGTCTTTGATGGGCGCAGTCCCGGATACGGAAACAAGCGGGCCGATCCTGACAGCTCGACTAAAGCCGATCTCTGGCTCGAGAGGCGACCCGGAAGAAACGAGTTTGCGAGGCATATCCCTTTCCCAAAATTGATCTGAAAAACGCAGGATTACTGATGGGGCGAAGGACTGCAAACGGCAGGAGACAATGAGTCAGCCAGTCCGAGGCAAAATGACAGCTTGTGACTCACAGCGGATTCGCGTTCGTTTTTGAATTCTTGACAAAGTTAGGAGTGCAGACAATGGCAGAAATTGAAGGATACGTGACGGTCTATGAATCGTCTGACGGCGCTACTGGAGATCCAGACCAGACAATCTGGCAATTCTTTGTTTACGATGGAATCAAAAATACGCCAGTAAGAACAAAAAACGTGCGACTTGCAAGGACTATGCGTCTGGCTATCGAGACCAACCGCGAGGTTAAGGTTATCTATGATGAAATGGAGTCAACAATGTCGCAGGCACGAATCGAATACGAATACATATGCGAGTCACAGAAGGTATACTTGTGCGATTCAAACGGCACCGAAAAGGAAATCTGCCAAACACGACGTTTGTCGAGGTGTAAGCCTGATATTCCGCCGGGCTCGTGAATACTGTGGGTGGTGTTTTATTGCTTTCGGCCGTTCTCGGCCCGTGTTTGCATGGTCTTTAAGGTCGATTGAACAACCGCTCTCTACAAGGGCAGACATCACCCTCTTTTTCCTCTCGCGACGCAGCCAGGCTGTCTGCATCAGCAAATCCCGTCGTTCATTTAGCTTTTTGTTTCCGCCTGATGAACGTTGGATCCGCCAAATTCTCTAGGGTAGAGTAGTCAACCGAATTCATTCTATCCAAAGGTTTCAGGACGCCTTCTACAGGTCGCGCCAAGTCCGGATTAGCCACCTTGAGCGACTCTCCAAGCGCGACAAACTGATCGCGCTGGATCTCGACGTTTCTGGAAATCTTGAAAACCTCCGCTGCAATCTCAGCTTTGTCTTGCTCCAGGCTTGCGACTTTCTGTTCTAGCGATTCGAGGATAATGGTTGTATCTCCGATGGTGATCTGCGCTTTTGAGAATACTGAAAGCCCGATAAGAACGGTGCCAAAGAACGAGAGCATACTGCCTCCTAATCCAAACTGTTGTTTCGTGGCCCATACCCAAACAGCGCTCAACATCGTTAAGCCGCCGATGACGATTCCCGTGTAAATGACAGCGTTGCTGACGAGCATATCTTTCATTTCATTCACCCTTCCCGCTTTGTCGATCAGGATCGAACCCATTTTCCTTGAAGTTACGTGTAAAACGGTTAACCGATATAGCCTTGTCAGAGCTTGAACTCTGCCCACACAGCCCCGTGATCCGAACCGGCATTCGTCCAGTGGGTCACTGAGTCAAACTCCTTTTCTGTGTCTATAGCGGGATTGCCGGAAGTAAGCGTTTCGAGGTTGTACATACCTTTCCGTTGCACGCCAGCCTCGATGAGCCGTTCCTTCAGCGGCTTCGATACGAGAATGTAGTCAATCTGCTCGAACTTCCGGTAGTGATATGTCCAGCGCTTGTTCGGATCGTTCGGGTATTGCAGCTCGAGAACGTCGTAAAGCATGTAGGTGTCCAGCAGAGGCTTCAACGGCGCGCTGTCTGGCGTATCGTTCAGGTCACCGGCGACTACCACGTATTCCTGGCTGAGCTTGTAGCTCTTGAGCATATCCGCAATAGCGGTTGCTTGCGCTTTTCGCCGAGCATTCGATTTCGATGTGGCGCCGTAGCCCTTGCTCTTCAAGTGGTTACAGAGAATGTAGAGGCGCTTGCCGTTTGGCAGGAAAATCTCGTATTCGGGGCAGTCCCGGCTGAATGTCTTGCTCGCAGACGTTCCATCGAACATGTGAGTCCAGATGCCGCCCAGTGGAAACTTGCTGTATAGACCAACGTCAATTCCTCGCTGGTCGTTTCCGTCGAGAAGCATTTCATATTTGTACTTGTATCCCAGCACGTCAGCATCAAAGCGTTTCAAGCATGGCCGGTTGTCGGCCTCGACGATGCAGGCGATGTCGGCCTTGACGCTGTTGATCACTTTGCCGGTGTTTTTGCGCCCGATTTCCGAGAACTTCGCCTTCTTGAACTCGATAGTGCCGTCCCAATCGCCCTCGCCGCTGGCTTTTACGCCGTCGATTGCCCAGCCCCGTTTTTTCCAGAGCTTTCCGCGGTCCTCCCGTATATTTATGTACTCCTTGAGCGGTGGCTCACCCCCGGTGCCCTTCGTGTATTCCCTGACGAGCGTTCTCTTGTCGGTGGCCGAGTAGGTTTTCTTCTTGATAATCGTCCGAAATTCATCAATGCGGCGAAGAATGGCATCACCAATGCTCTTGTCGCGGAAGTTGAAGACCTTCGGCCTGGCAAAAAGGTTTTCAACATTGAAACTGGCTATACGAAATGTGTCTGGCACTGGAAATCTCCGTGGTTCCAATCGATCGCTGTTTGTCCGAATATAGTACATTCCGACCAACGTGATTTATTGTTCTTTTGGTTGTTGCCGCGCCTGACTCAGCAGCCGCCACCCCGAGAATTCGCCGGAACGACCGCTAGACCCTTTTCCAGCAACTCCTGCAGAATTGGCACGTGAACAGGGAGCATGCTCCATATACTCGAATCGGGAAGCTCGTAAGTTATCGATGCCAGCCCGGTGTCGTTCGCCCACGAACCGAACGAACCCGGCGTATCTTCATAGGGCAGCGTCGTTCTCGGCAGCCCGGTTCTGGCGGCGAGTTCCCGGCCAAGCTCGGTACCGTTCGGATCGTCTATTACTCCAAGCGGCGAGTGAATCGAAATGACGCACTTTGGATCAAGGTCAGCAATCAATTCAAGCAGCGCTTCCACTTCTGGTTCCGAACATGGGGCCTCCCCTGGCGAAAGGAGCACTGTCCTGTCGGAGTCAACTCCCCATTGATGCGCCACGGGTTCGGCCGACCAGTTTGAGCTCGGAAAATTGCGATTCAGGTCCACGCCATTCGAGTTGCCCCGAGTACCACATTGCATGCCGTCCGGATTGGCGCACAACACGACAGCGCATGAAGTGGGTCGTTTGCTCAATGAGCGCAACGCCCGGGAAAGGAGCACTGTCGAATCAGGCTCTTCGCCATGGATGCCGGCAAAAATCAGAATATCAACAGCGCTGCTCGCAGGCCGCCAGACCTGGAGTGGGGCATTTGCGACCGAATGCCCGTACACCGAAGGCTTTGTTGCAAACGCTCCACGATTGCGAATCGGTCTCGCCATGGCGGTATCCTAACACTCGTTACTCGCTGGTTGACTAACGAGTGGCGGCGAAAAGCGACGAGTGTTTGCGTGTAAGAGAGAAAGGCAAAGAACGGCTGCCTGGCGTCGGCTTTTCGCTTAACGAAGTCAATCGCCAGGTCTGTAATCTCTCGATCAATCGTCCTGCGTTTCTCGCGGTCGTAGACGTCGGGTTCCTTGGGCTTTTCAACGCGCATCGCCGATCAGGGCGTAAAGCAGCTTCTCGATCTGCTGTTGCATGTCATCGGGTGGGCGCTCCGTTTTCGGTTCTACGGCCGGCGCCCCCGCGGTATCGGGAGCGTCACCGCTCAACACCCGAGGGTCAAGCCGTTCGATAGCACTTGACGCCGCCGCCCGGGCCTCATCAATGCTTTCCCTGATCGTCTTCGGCCCGCTTGCGCAGCCGGCGACCAAGATTGCGGGTTTCGACGTGGCGATGCCGTCGCCGTTAGTCCCGTCGGTCGCCAGATAGCCATCGTCGTTCAGTTCGATCCCGACCGTCTCCGCGACCTCTGCCAGTCCGTCCGGCGGACTGACGTCGGTGCACAGGACGACCATGTCGAAGAAATCTTGGACGTACTTCCTGGCTACTCGGTCCTCGTACGAAACCTGCAGTTGATCGTCGGTCGATGCTTCGGCTCGGAACATCATGCCCCAGCGGACCTCCATACCCGTTTCCGCTGCGATCCGTGTTATCTCGTCGGGGCCAACCGATGTGTCGGGCTGCGCCAGCACCAGCACGGCGACGGTACCGACGTCCTGCTTGATCAGCTGGTGTGCCTGGCTGGCGGCGATGTAGAGTCCGAAGCGCGACAAGTAGTCCAGCACGAGCAGAACCTTATCCGGGTACTCCTCGTTTGACGGCTTCGATGCATAGCCGCCAGTCGGGCCTGGCGATTCGAGCAGCCGCTGCAGCTCGGCCGAGGTGACGATATCCGGATGCTCGCCGTAGCCCAGTTCCGCAAATCCTGCGCCGCCCTCAACCTGGAATCCGGGTGCCAGGATCACCGCGCCGACGTGCCGTTCATGCAGCGTGTCGAACGCCATATCGAAGTGAATGGCATCGTCGTCGCACACTTCGACGCAGCGGTTACAGGGCAGGTAGTTGGGTGGCGTATTCAGGCAATTTTCGATGTCGATGACATATGCCTCCGGCAGTGTCTCCGACATCGGTGTGTAAATCGCCTTGCGAAAAGTAAGTCCCGCGTCGTACTCGTTACCGAGTACTACGGGGCACACGGCCCTACACAGCTTGCAGCGCGTGCAGGCATCCGTGACAAATCGGGCACGCTCGTGAATCGTTGCGGTGAAGTTGCCGGGTCCGCCATCGATGCTTTCGAGGGAGGCCATGGTGAAAATCTCGATGTTATTGTTTTCCGCCAGCGCATCGAACAACGGGATCTTTTCACCTTCGGCACGATCGCCGATCGCCGTCGCATCGGTCATTGGTGCCGCCAGCTTTCCGCCGACGATCGGGTTTCTCTCCACAACGATGACTTTTGCGCCGGCGTTTGCGCATTCAATCGCTGCATTCAACCCGGCGACGCCACTGCCAATGATCAAAACCGAATCGGTCATCAGGCTTCATCATCCTTCGCCCTCTGAATGCCGGCAGCCAGCGCCTGCAGGTCGAGGTCGACAGCACTTTCCTTGACGGTAGCGCGAATGGATTCCTCCGCCGATTCTCGGCTGACGATGTTGGTCTTGCCGATCAGATAACCGAGCATCACGACGTTGGTTGCAAGCTGGCTGCCGAGCTCCCCGGCAATTCGGGTGGCCGGCAGGCCAAAGTAATTCTCTTCACCATCGACATGTTGCACCAGGTCGCTTTCCAGAATCAGCATGCTTCCTGGCTTGAGACTTGGCTGGAATTTGGCATAAGCCTCCTGGAAAAACACGACCAGTACGTCGGTGTCCCTCACGAATGGGTAGTCCACCGGCGCATCTGAAATGACAACGTCCGCCCGCGATGCGCCTCCCCGCGCTTCCGGCCCATAGGATTGCGTGCAAACGGCATGCTTGCCATCAAAAAGCGCGGCGGCCTTGCCGAGCAGCCGGCCCGCGAGCACGATGCCCTGCCCGCCGACACCGCTGAAGCGTACTTCTGTCCTCACGAGAGGAACGCCTCCCGTTCGATATCGACGAAATTGCCGACGGTAATCGATTTTTTGTCGTCGATCAGGTCGATATCGAGATCTTCGAAGTTGGATGCTCCGTGTTCGATACGGCAGCGCTCGCGGTAGATCTCCATTTCGTGCAAGCCATCACCGATCTTGTTGGCGCGGCCGAAGCTCGTCGGACACGGTGCGAGCACCTCGATAAAACAGAAGCCCTTCTTCTGCATCGAACGAAGAATCGCCTGTTGGAATTCGCGCACATGGAGAATGGTCCAGCGCGCGACAAAGACGGCGCCGGTCGCCTTGGCCAGGTAAGGCAGGTTGAATGGACGCTCCGTCGTGCCGCGTGGTGCCGTTGAGCCCCGCGCACCGATCGGCGTCGTGGGGCCGACCTGGCCACCGGTCATACCGTAGTTGAAGTTATTGATACAGATAACATTCAGGTTCGCGTTGCGTCTGGCTGCATGGATCAGGTGATTGCCACCGATGGCGGTCAGATCCCCGTCGCCGCTGATGACAGTGACATTGAGGTCCGGTTTGTGCACGGCAATGCCCAGCGCGAAGGGCAGTGCCCGCCCGTGGGTCGTGTGATAGGAATCGACATTGACGTAGCCGGCGGCCCGTCCGCTGCAGCCTATTCCGGACACGCATACGTGGTCGTTTTCGGGCATACCGGACTCGGCGATGGCTTGTGCATAGGAATGAATGACGATGCCGATTCCGCAGCCGGGGCAGAGGATGTGCGGCAGCCGGTCGGCACGCAGCAAGTGGTCGATCGGGTGAACATCTGCGGTCGGATGTACAGTCTGTTCGGTGACACTCATATTCTGATCAACTCCAGTATTTTCTCGGGCTCCGGCATGGCGCCGCCGGCGTGGTTAAGCCGCAGCACCGGTAGCTGTGTCAGGCGCTCGACCTCGCGACGCAGCTGTCCCAGATTGATCTCGGGAACCACGAAGCGCTTTACATTCCCTTTGGCCACCAGCTCCCGAATGCGCTTTTCCGGGAACGGCCACACGGTGATCAGGCGAAGAAAACCGCAACTGATGCCATCCGCGCGGGCCTCATTGACGGCATGGCGTGCGGACCGGGCCGTGCAGCCGAGCGAAATGACCACCGTTTCCGCGTCATCGAGGTCGATTTCATCATGCATTTCGATATCCGCAGCATTCATGCGGATCTTGTCCACGAGCCGGTTGATCAGTTGATCGTGAGTTTCTGCATCCAGGGCCGGGTAGCCTCGCTCGTCGTGCGTGAGGCCGGTCATATGAACCTTGTAACCGTCGCCGGCGTGTGCGATCCGAGGCACGAGATCTTCATCTGCCGCGTAGCAGTAAAACGGGTCGCCATCGGGGGCCGACTCCGGACCTTTCCGCGGCACGAACGGCACATCCGTGGCATCCGGGATGACCACGCGCTCGGCCATGTGGCCGACCACCTCGTCCATCAGGATGAATACCGGTACCCGGTACTGATCTGCCGCATTGAAGGCGCGGACGGTCAGGTCGAAGCACTCCTGCGGCGATTCCGGACAGTAAGCGATTACGCCGTAGTCCCCGTGCGAGCCCCACCGTGCTTGCAGGATGTCGGACTGTCCGACCATGGTCGGCAGGCCGGTCGAAGGCGATGCCCGCTGGACGTTGGCAACGACGCAGGGGATCTCCATCATTGCGGCAAGGCCGATGCTCTCCATCATCAGGCTGAAACCCGGTCCCGAAGTGGCGGTAAGGCTCCGCGCCCCGGCCGCCGAGGCGCCGATGATGGCGGCCATGCTGCCGAGCTCATCTTCCATCTGCACGAAGCGGCCGCCGACGTCAGGCAAGCGCCTCGCCAGGTGCTCCGCGATCTCGGTAGAGGGCGTTATCGGATAGCCGGCAAAGAAATCGACGCCGGCTGCCAGCGCGCCTTCCGCACACGCATGATCGCCGAGCATGAAATGCGTGCCGCTTAGCACCCTCGCTGCTGCGCCTGGCTGCGCCGTTTTTGCGGCTGTGTTATCCGGCATCCCGTTCCTTACTTTGCGTAGCGCTGGCGTCGGTGGTGTATATCGCGAGCTCCGGGCAGATCAGGTCGCAGAACCGGCATTGGATACAGGCGTCCTCCTTGCCCTCCGCAACCACCGGATAGTGGTACCCCTTGGCGTTGATTTCCGTCGAGTACTCGAGGACGTCAGTCGGGCAGTAGTTGATGCAGAAATTGCACTCCTTGCAGCGTTCGGCAATCACGTGCACAAGCCCTCGCGGGACCTGTGCCAGCGACAGGTCCATGGGTTCCCGCTCGGGTTTGGCAGTTGATTTCGGCACGAAAACTCCTGATTGCCGCGGCCAACGCGTCGCCGGGCGTGGCCTATGGTCAGTATTACCCGTTTTTCACGCTATTCTGTCACGGGCCGCATTGCAGTAGTGGCTTTCCACAATGCGCGCCCCGACAGGGCTCATTAGAACGACTTGAATCTCAGAAAATGGGGACATTCTGCTTTTTGCGGAAAGAAAATGGGGACATTCTGCTTTTCGCGGAAAAAGCAGAATGTCCCCATTTCCCCCAAATTTTGTCGGTTCGTATTATTCCTTGCCGTCAAACAATTGCGCTGTACATCGGTACGAGCGGCGCCTTCGCCGCGACTGGCGCCTCGCGTGGTTGTCGCGCCGGGGGCGGCGCTCCTACAATTGACCGGCGGCGCATTCTAACCGGAACGATTTTGACGCCTACTGGCCCTCTCAGCTCGAATGCTACTTTCTGACCCTGGGGGCGTAGGGCGCCGATCAACGTGATTCTCAGTTCCAGACATCACGCAGAGGATGCAACCTGGTATTGCAGCTGAATATTTCATGAAAGCACGATGAGCCGTAACGAAAGACGCTACAGCGAGCACGATTCCATGCAATATCGATTTGATGACATTACCTGCCGAATCACGGTGAGAACCTGTAATGGCTACAACTGCCGTTTAGCCCTCCATCGGATAGCTGAGCCCGACTTGCTGGCGTACAGTATCCATGGTCTCCATGATCTCCAGCGTCTCGGCCAGCGGCATGACGGTGCTCTCCATATTGCCCGCAGCCATGCACCGCACGACCTCTTCGACCTGGTAGTGATAACCGTTGCCCGCGACCGGCAATTCAATAGTCTCATCCGCCTCGCCGTCGATGGAAACGGTGAGCGCTGCCGGTGCGAATAATGGCGGATGCACGTGGATACGACCACGACTTCCGAATATCGTAGCTTCCGGCGAGGCTTTCGCCTTGAGGGAAACATACAGGCTCGAGATTGCGCCGTTGGCATGTCGTAGCAAAATCCCATCGTGATCGTCTACGCGGTGATCGCCGATCGTTCCTGTGGCAAGTGTGACATGTGGCGACCCGAAGATCATCGACGCCATGGATACGAGGTAGACCCCGGCATCGAGCAACACGCCGCCACCGAGATCTGGTCTGAAAAGATAGACGGCTGGATCAAACTCCGGCATGTACGCGCCACCAGCAACGAGCAACTTCGCATCACCAATAGTCTCCCTGGCAATTAGCTCCCTAAGCTTACAAACTGCAGGAATAAAGCGCGTCCACATCGCTTCCATCATAAAGAGCTGTTTCTTTTTCGCGCTTTCGATCACGGCGCGCGCCTCAATGGCGTTTATCGCAAACGGTTTTTCGCAGAGCACGGCCTTGCCGGCGTCGAGGCACAACAGGCAGTGCTCGCTGTGCAGCGAATGTGGCGATGAAATGTAGATGAGATCGACATCTGGATCTTCAGCGAGCGCGTCGTAGCTGGCATGAGCCCGGTGGATACCAAATTCGTCGGCGAACTGCTTCGCCGTGTCGGCAGCTCTCGAGCCTGTGGCCACCAGCGTTGCCTGTTGCGTTTCACGGAGGCCCGTTGCGAACGCGTGAGCCATGCGACCAGTGCCGAGAATGCCGATGCGCAGTCTGTCCTGCGTGCCCAATGTTACGCTTTCCCCGAAATGGAATAGCCGCCGTCGACGACCAGGTTGTGGCCGGTGATGAACGTTGCTTCGTCACTGGAAACGAAATAGATGGCATTGGCGATCTCTTCCGGCTCGGCCGCACGACCGAGCAAACCATAGCTGCTGGTCATCTCGCGGATCTGTTCGACGGAGACACCCTGCTCGGCCATGCGGTCGATGTGGAAGTCCGTTATCGTGTTGCCCGGGCTCACAGCATTGACCCTGATGTTCTGCGCGCCATATTCGGCGGCCAGACTTCGCATCAGCGCGAGCACGCCAGCTTTGCTCATGTCATAGACGGTCATACCGGGCGAGCCAACGATGGCGTTCACCGAAGACACTATAGCAATGCTGCCTTCACCTTGTGAAAGCATCGGCGGGATGACAGCTCTGCAGGAATACGCTGCGCCGTTGAGATTGACATCGAGAATCTTCTGCCAATCGTCCGGATTGGTCTCGCATATGTTTCCGCCGATCTGGACACCTGCATTGGCCACCAGCACGTCGACAGATTCCCATGATGCGAGCACTTTCCTGACTGCATATTCGCAAGCCTCCGGATCGGAGACATCGGTAACGATGCCGATTGATTCTGCTCCGTGCTCTGCAAGACGCGCTGCAACTGCGTCCAGCGAATCTGCACAAATGTCGAGTAGAGCGACCCGCATACCGGCGCTCGCAAAACGCAGGGCGCATGCTTTGCCGATACCGGAACCAGCACCAGTGATAAGCACGGTTTTCGGATGATCGCCCAGAAGAATTCTCCGCTTGCCCGCCAATTTTTAGTTTATAAGGTTACTAATCTGCGGGCCATGCTAACCTTCATCCACGTGCAACCTCAACACGGTCGGGCCTTGCGGAAGAGCTTCTTGCAGCAGTCGGCGCGGGTGTACCGTTGCCCGCCGTTCTCCTCGTTCAAATCATCGGAGCCGCATACTTGGGTTCTTCGCGCCTGAATTGAATGGTACGCACAACACTGATCAGCGGAATCTACGGTCGCCCGGTTACTGCGGGCGACCTTCTCCACATGCTTGTAACCAGGTCACTAAATGAAAAATACGGCCTGAAAGACGGCGCTCGTTGCCCAACATTCAGTACATTGCACCACTACGCAAAACTGATGTCGGACATTTGCCGGAACTGCTGCGATTCAATCAATGACCTGGGCGGCCGAATGCACGGCCGCAACAACATGTTCCGGACCGTCTGGCCGACGTAGTCCTTGTTCCCAATTTCGAAGTGTCCCAACAGATATATGGAATAGACCTGCAAACCTCTCCTGCGAAAAGCCTGTACTTTCTCGGATCTCGCGCACGATGAACAGGCGGATTGTGTGTACGTATAAGGGGCCTTATGTCAGCATCGAAAACGTCGGAGCGAGCTGAAACCGGGCCGCTGCGGGCAGATCGAGGCTGCCATTCGGCGGAGCCGGCCCGGTCACCTTCAGCGCCTGAAGCGACACGAAATTTTCATCGGGGCTTAAGCCGACTGTCACCTTTTTCGGTGACCCTTTGCTCTGCCTGCGCCGTGGTTGGTGCCGCCTCTGCCGCACCCGGCCTGGCCACGCTTCATTATGGGGCCATCGAGTGGAAGCGCGCTACCGAACGATATTCGTATCCGACTTGCATCTGGGCGCGGAAGAATCCCGCGCAAGCGACTTTCTCGATTTTCTCGATACGGTGTCGGCTGACAGGATTTATCTTGTCGGTGATATCGTCGACATTGAACGCCTCCAGAATCGCCCGCTGTTTCCTCAATCACATGGGCAGGTGATAGCCCGGTTGGTGCAGCTCGCCGATTCCGGAATCGACGTCCGATACATCCCGGGAAATCACGACCATCCGATGAGGAGTCTCGTCGGTCGTGACATTTGTGGCATACCGGTAATGATGGAGGCGGAACACCAGACTGCGAATGGAAAGTCGCTGCTGGTCGTGCACGGTGACGTGCTCGATGGCGTGGTCAACAAGGGCTCTGCCCAACATTCGCTGGGCGCAACCGCCTATCGGCTGATCATGCGGGTGGACGTTACGGTCAACCAGGTCAGAGGCTTTCTGGGCCAGGACTATGTATCCATCAGCTCGGCGATAAAGAACAAGGTAAGGCTGGCGTACGAATACATTCGGCGCTATGAGTCCTGCGCGGCCGAACTGGCCGCCGAACGTGGCTTCGATGGCATCGTCTGCGGGCATATTCATCGCCCCTGTATTCGCGAGATCGACGGCGTCATCTACGCCAACGATGGTGACTGGGTGGAGCACCGCACAGCGCTCGCCGAACTGCAAGACGGCTCGCTGCAGTTGTTGCACTGGAAGGGCGGTACCGTCGTGACCGGCACGCTCAGCAGACCCGATACGCTGGCTGCCTGATCTCAGCCTTTCGAGACGGAGTCGCTGGTCAGAAAACGCTCGCGTGCACGCTGATCGCAGCGCTGCCGAGCGCGAATCCCATCAATACGCCCGCCAGCACATCGCTCGGATAGTGCAGCCCGAGCACTATTCGTGACAGTGCCACCAACGCCGCAAACGGCAGAACAAACGGCACGAAGAACGGTGCGAAGTGGCTCAGCATGACGGAGAAGCTGACGGCATGCAGCGTATGGCCGGACGGAAAGCTGTAACGATCGAGAGGCGCGGTGCCGGGGAGAATATGCCCGTTCGATATATACGGGCGTTCACGCATAAGCGTCTTCTTCAATGCCGAATAAATCATAATCCCGGTAACCGCGGTCACGGCCATGACCGCAACCTCATCATAGGCACTCGTTCCGTAAATGAGCAACATCAGTAGAGCGAGCACGGCATAAATCCCTCCATCGCCAAGCTTGCTGATGCAGGAGAAGAATTGCCGAACCCAGCGGCGACGGCCGAACTTGTTGATGCGCAGGCAGTACGCGATCTCGGCTTCGTCCAGAATTTGCATGACAGAGTTCATTAGCAACACCCGGAAGTTGACCGGGGCAAGTCTCTGCCGAAATCGAGTCAGTAAGTTGACACCGGCTTGAATCTTTTGTGACCAGGGGGCAACGATTGTCATCCTGTGGACACGGACCGGTAATTTCTGCGTAACAGGACTGGCACACGATCTGCGCGTATGCGCATAGCCATAGCGACAGATGCCTGGTTGCCGCAGGTCAATGGTGTCGTCAACACACTCATTCAGACGCGCGATGCGCTGATTGCCCAAGGTCACGAAGTGCTGATGATCACGCCTGAAGGTCGCCGCACGTTCCCCTGTCCCACTTACCCGGAAATACGGTTGGCCCTGTTCCAGGGCAGGGGTATCGCTCGCGAACTCGACGCATTTCGGCCGAACTGCATTCATGTAGCGACGGAAGGCACGATCGGATACTCGGTACGCCGCTATTGCAGGAAACGCGAACTACCGTTCACAACGGCGTATCACACGCAGTTTCCGGAGTATGTGCGAGCGCGCTTCCCGATTCCGGTGGCATGGACGTATGCAATGCTGCGCTGGTTCCACCGACCTGCGCATCGCACGCTCGTCGCAACTCCTGCGATGCAACAATTGCTGCAAGATCGGGGGTTTGAGCACGTTGTAATCTGGTCCCGTGGCGTCGATACAGACGTATTCAGCCCCGATACCAGGGTGGATTTCGATCTGCCGCGACCGATTTGGGTCAATGTCGGACGAGTCGCCGTCGAGAAGAACATCGAGAAGTTTCTGAACCTCGACTTGCCGGGAAGCAAGATCGTCATCGGCGATGGACCGGATTTGAAGCGACTAAAAAACAGGTATCCCGATTGTCACTTTCTGGGCTATAAATTCGGCAAGGATCTTGCTCGGCACATCGCCGGAGCGGACGTGTTCGTGTTTCCGAGTATCACCGATACGTTCGGCCTGGTAATGCTCGAAGCGATGGCTTGCGGAATTCCGGTTGCAGCCATGCCGGTCACCGGGCCTATCGATGTCGTTACGGACGGGAGCACCGGTGTGCTCGACGACGACCTCGCCCGCGCCTGTCACGCTGCAGCGAATCTGAGCGCGGGGCCTTGCAGGCAGTTCGCTCTGGACAACAGCTGGTCCAGATCGACCGAGCAGTTCGTCCGGCATCTCGCGCCGGTGCTGGAGCCCGCTCACTGCCGGTAGAATGCCGTATCAGCGACGCTTTGTGGCGACCAGCCGAATTCCTCCCGGGGTGCCGCCGGCAAACAGGCGCGTCACGGCGCAAGCCAACACCCGCCCGTCCCTGCACGGTGGCCCGGGTGTCGGAGGTTCGATTGATTCGGATCGGTCTATGCCGATCCTTACCCCTTCGGGGCACACTTCGTGCGTCGTGATTCGCTCCGCCGCTGCCACTATCCTCAGAAGCTAGGTTCTCAAGATCCCCTGTGACGCGCTGGAGAAGGATCTCGACGACCCGACTGTCAGGTCACACACCAACTTCCAGTCGCAGAGTCCGCCTCATCAGGGGAGGATGCATTCTGGTCGCATACCGTTTAGATTCATGATGGTGTCCGTGCGCAATAAAATGAAAACAATAGGATAGCCAAGCCATGTCGAATGACGACCGATTCCGCACCAGTGGCGGTCTTGATTTTTTCCGGGAAGCATTGAGCGAGCATGCTGACACAGATCCATTCATAGACCAGCAACTCGGTAACTACCGGGTTTTGTCGCTCCTCGCGAAGGGCGGAATGGCGCGCGTTTACCGCGCAGAGCGCATTGACGGCAGCTTCGAACGCGAGGTTGCGATCAAGATTTTGCCGTCGGGCCTGAGCCAGGAGTATGCCAGGCGATTTGAGATTGAAAGAAAGATCCTGGCGAGCCTTTCCCACAACTATATCGCTCAACTCTACGATGCTGGCGTCTCCCCCAGCGGCAACTTGTTCCTGGTTATGGAACTGATCGATGGCCAGCCGATCGACGCCTATGCTTCTGACCACACTTTGGGCACTGCAGCAAAAACCCGGCTGATGCTGAACCTCGGCGAAGCGTTGGCTTTCGCGCACTCGCGGCTCGTTGTGCACCGCGACCTCAAGCCGTCGAACGTACTGGTAACCGTCGATGGCAGCCTGAAACTCCTGGATTTCGGGATCGCCAAGATCGTTGAGCCATCGAACGAGGAAACGGTCGACGCACGACCGATGACGCCACGCTATGCTAGCCCCGAGCAACTACTCAACGAGCCAGTATCGGTCGCCAGCGATATCTATCAGTTTGGATTGCTGTTTCTTTCGTTGTTCAAGCGCCGCGCCGAACTGGATGAAGATACGCCGGCATCCGTTCTGAAACGAGCGATGCAAAAAACATCGCTCACTGTCGATTCGCAAATTGCGACAACGCTGCCGCTTGAACTCGTCGCTATCCTTAACAAGTGCCTTCGGGCAGAACCCGGTGAACGGTACGGATCTGCAACCGAGCTTGTCAGCGATCTTCGCAACTATCTTAATGGTTTTCCTGTGTCCGCGCGGAATCCCGGACCGTTTCGGCGAGCAACAAAATTCTTGCGGCGCAACTGGTTGACCAGTGGCGCGGTCGCTTTGGCGGGGGTCTCTCTGCTGGTGTTCCTGGTAAGCACCCTGAGGCAACAGGCGATGACTGAAGAGGCTCGCGATATTGCCGAGCGTCAAAAGGCACGCGCCGAGCAGACGACGGAATTTCTTATCGATCTGTTTGACGCGAACAGGTCCGATGAAGCATTGGGCGAGGACCTTACCGCTCGCGACATTCTTGAGCGAGGCCAACGTCAGCTTGACGAGCTCGAAGGCCAGCCGGAATTAAAAGCCGATCTTCTCGAGGCGATCGGCGGTGTCTATCGAAATCTCGGGGATTTCGAGAATGCGATCGCTCTCGTGAGCGAAGCGCTCGAAATCAAGGAACGAACCTATCGCGATCAGCCCGTCGAAATGGCATCGACACTCGAATTGTTGTCCAGGCTGCAAAAGCGCCATGGCCAAAACAGCGAAGCGCTCGCAACTGCCCAGCGAGCGCTGGACTTACGAACAATCGCTTTGGGTGAGCATCACGAGGATACGCTGCAGACACTTAGCGCAGTAGGCTACATCTTGTCAGGAATGAAACGCACGAGTGAAGCTATTGATGTCAACCGGCGAGTGCTCGAGGGGCTTCGCGCAATTCATGGCGAGAACCATACGAGCGTTACGACCGCGATCAACAATCTGGCGGCTGCAAACATTGATGCTGGCAACTACGCCAGAGCCGCCGAGCTTCTGGAAGAAGTGATGAAATGGAACGGCGTGCAGCTTCCCGAGGATCATCCCTGGGTCGCAACGGACCTGATGAACTACGCTGGAGCCCTTGGCTATCTCGGCCGTCACGAAGAATCCGTTGCCGCTTATGAAAGAAGCATCGAGATGCGTCGGAAAATGCAAGGCAAAGCTCACCCGGACGTTTTCGTGGTGCAACGATTCTACGCAGCCCAGCTGGAGCGATCGGGCCGACATACGGCAGCGCTGGAACAAATGACGGAAGCCTATGAACTCGGCCAGGGAGTGGGGTCTCAGCTAGAGTTGATCCAGCGCGAGCTGTCGCTAGGCAACTTCCATACGCTATACGGCGACCAGGAGTTCGCAGAGAAACTGTTGATGGCGGCAGACGCGCGTTTGATCGAGTTGTACGGCGCCGGTACCGAGCGCATGCCGGCGTTGGTGGAGATCGCGCGGCTCCGGCTGGTGCAGGGAAATCCGCACGCGGCAGTCTCGATTCTGGTGCCCGTAGCTGCGTACGCGGAGGCGAGTACGTCACTGCTGCCATCGATCGAGCTGCTTGCGCGCAGTTATCTTGCAACCGGTCAGACTGCAGAAGCCGACTCACAGCTGCAGGCATTGCGCCGCGCCGTTTCCGAACTTGGCAAGCAAGATCAGCGGATCGCGGCGGATATGCACCTGGCCTCCTCCGCGCTGTTGATCGATGTGCAACTGCCGAAACAAGCAGCGATCGAGGCCGAGAAAGCGCTCGACATCAACCAACGTTTGAGGGACGACCATTGGAAAATCTGGGTCTCGCAGGGCTTATTGGCCGAAGCGCGACTTGAAAGCGATGATGCGGACAATGCGCGCAGCACTATCATCAATATCAGCCGAAAAGTCAGCACCCTCCTTCCGGCAGAACACGATTATCGACGCCGGATTGAGGCCGCTGTCGCACGCGTGCAGGCGACACGCTGAACTGTCCTCTGTAACTCCGGCTATCATTCAGTGCGATCGTCGATAAGTTCACCGACGCGTGCTCGCGCCTCTGCCCAAAGACGCTCTGCGGTTCGTGGGGAAACAGATAATGCCTCGGCTGTCTCCGCCGTCGTCATTCCGGCGAAGTAGCGACATTCGAATACCACGGCCAGCTGCTCGTCTTGCGCGGCGACGACGTTCAGAGCCTCATCGACCTGTAGTAGAAGCTCTGCCTTCTCATGTGCGTCGTCGCCCATCACGGTATCGACGAATGTGACATCCCGGCGCGCACGCTTGTCCGCAGTGACGTAGCGAATTTCATCCACGATGATTTGCCGCATGATGGTCGCCATCAACGCGAAAAACTGACGTCTATCGTCTGTACGCAGCTCACCGCCCGACAAGAGTTTCAGAAATGTCTCGTTGACCAGCGTCGTCGCCCCGAGGCCAGCCCCGCTCCGAGATCGGTTTCGTGCCATGGCCTTCAGCTCGGGGTAAAGAAGATCCGCCAGCTGATTTAGTGCCGATGCATCACCGTTTCGATGGGCATTGAGCAAGGTTGTTACGTCTGTTGCCAAAGCAAGCTCCGTGGCGTTGCTACATCCATCATAGCAAGCGTGCCGGGCCACCTCGCTGTCTGCGCTTAACCAAACCATACGGTTGCGCTCAGAAAAGAGAGATGACTCGGCACTGTTTGCACGTCGGCAATACTTATCTTACAGAACTGAATCCGGGCATGAGTGTGTCTTGCAGGAATCAAAAACGGCAATGGCATTGTTCATCGCCGGTCCGGCGCCTGGAAAATTCGTGGTGGTTAGATCGCCGATCCACGAATCCGTGCCTGGCATGATCGATGGATGTTGATCAACGATCAGCGTCAGCTGCGCCTTGAAGCCCTTGTTACGCCGCATACCGTTGCCGTCGCCGAGAAGCACGAATTGGTCGTTGGCAAGACTACCTCCGACGATATCGACGTCCATGTTAACAACGCCGTTGCCCTTGCCGTTGTCCGCGCTGATTGCGCCGTTTCCGTAGAAGACAGATCCCTTTACGTCCGGATTTGCGAGATCGGCCTCGCCACAAATGGGACCCGCACAGGCGGAAGGGTTGTTGAACACAATGACCCAAAGTGTGTAAGGGTCACCCGCCGTTGGTACGTAGCTCGCGATGCGCCCTTTGATATGGTTCCTGGATCGGATCAACCAGGCAGCGCCCTTGCGGTGGCCCGGCCCCAGTGCAGCATCGAAAACGTTTGCCGTGTGAAAGCGCCGGTGCCCGGATGATCCCAGGTGATGCTGCACTGGTGTTGCCAGCGCTTCAGTTGTCGTACTGCTGTCATCGGCGATTGTAACTGAGCTGGCTAGCGCAAACCCTGCGAGCGCTAAGAAAGGAAGTGTTGTTTTCATCGTTCGAGTCCTCCTCAGACCTTGGTGAACAGAGCCTCTTCGCCACTGGCGAACTGGTGCTCCTACTCCTAAGATCGAAAAGGCGCCGAAATACCGCCAAATTCGGGTTAGAACCGCGGCATTTTCTTTCGTCTGCTGTATTTTTCGAGCCTTGGCATTGTTTGCTATCCACATTGAATTGGCCGAAATCGAGGAACCATGGCCAATCTCGGACTTTCTCCCCCAAGCAAGTGAGAAAAAAGGTCATGTCAATACTCGCCGAGCTGAATCGCCGCAAAGCGCTACGTGTGGTCGTCGCCAATGCGGATAGCACGTATAAGGGGCCTTACGTCAGTATCGAAACCGTCGCAGCGAGCTTAAACCGGGCCGCTGAGCGCAGATCGAGGCCGCCATCCGGCGGAGCCGGCCCGACTCCTCGTCGTTCAGGCGCCTGAATCTTCCCATTTCACCCGGAAATGCCAGCGCATCACAGCGCAAGCCAACACCCGCCAGTCCCTACACGGTGGCCCGGGTGGTGACGAACAGGGCGAAGCGGTCAGGCCAAGCGATCGGTGGCGACCGGCGGTCTTGAGACGTAACGCGCCAGGCGTTCCACCTTGTCTCGTTGCGACTCCTTTGCCGCGATGCCCGTGTGTAGCGGAAAGCCTGAGCTCTCGGCGACCTCCGGCCGCGGCGCACCCGGCGCGACGGGCAGCGTTTGTAGCGTGGACACCCTCTGGCCCTCTGCCTGACAGGCGTAAAGTCACACCGGATTGCCCTCTCGCCCAAACCGTTTACTACACTTAACTAAGAGGTCAATAACGAATAGAACATCCTTACAAGGATAAGGAGTACCCAATGAGAATCGGCTTGGTTGCGTTCATGGTTGCGTTGCTGATGCCAGTTCTGTCCAGCGCAGACGACATCGGTACGCAAATGAGCGACGAAGAAATGGATCAGCGAGCGGAAGCGCTGTTGGAAATGCAGAATTCCATGCGCGAAGCCCGAAACCCGCTGGAAGCGCGTTTGGTGTCGCTTGAGATGATGAGTTCCTTCCCGGAATTGGCCGCAATGTCGTCTTCAGGGGAGGAAATTGAGCGGATCAAGTCGCATCTCCAGGATCCGGCATATGCTGCGTGGCAGGAAACTTTTCTCAATAATCTGGACGAGTCTGATCTGGATCGTGAGCGGAATCGCTTTCGTGCTGCTGTAGCCCGGATCGCGGAAATCGACTCCGGAGACGTACGGGCGTTTGTGTCCGACCTGGGTGGAACCAAAGCGGAGGAAGTCGAGGCTATGAAAAACCTGGAGCCTCGTTTGCAGCGCCTCGGCTTGCAGGTTCGGCACCTCACGAGCCAGGCGAGATTTACAGATCTGGAGGGCAGTGCGGCGCGAATTGCTGCCGATGAAGAAGCGCCATTTATGGTGATAAGCCTAATGATCGGCTCGGGTGATGAGTCTGACTCGGCGATCTCGCGCGATGAAAAGCGCAGGCTGCAAAAGATCGATAAGAGCCTCGGCAAGGCCCAAAAGAAAGTCAAAGGTAAATCCGCTCTGTCTGCCTATGCCGCAAATCAGCGAGCAATCGTGAAGTGCGCACTTCAGGATCGGGAGGCCGCAGCCAAACAGCTGGAGCGCGCGAAAAAAGATGCTCCGTCGCAGAGGGATCTGCTTGCGGCTCGAACCAATGAAATTTTCTGCGGTGATCCTCGGAAAATGATGCAGCAATTGAACATCAATCCGATGGATGCCTACCGCAATCCGGCACAGATGATGCAGATGATGAATCGAGCGATGCTGCAGGCGATCGAAGACATATATGAGGAAGCCGTTGTAACAGTTCCAATATCAGACCCCCTCGTTGCCGAAACAGCATCGCTAGCATCGATGTATCACCAAATGCTCAATGATTCGGTCGCTGCACGCCGAATTACAGAGGATTTTTGGGTGCGCGCCGGGCAGGATCTCGATCCATTGTGGAGTGCCTGGTTACAGCAGCAGATGGCTATGCACCGCATGCTGATTAACGACTTGCCAGGCGCGTGGCCCTTTGTAGAGGGTGCGGAAACCCTCGTTGCGGGGCTCTGGCCCGACGATGTGCCATTGCCCGAGATTCAGGAACCGGTTGAACCACAGACTCGCGAAGAGATGGTTTCCTCGGTGCAGGAAAACACCAACGAGCAACTGGCGCAAGAAATGCAGGGCCTGAGCCCGATACTTAAGCTCGTCGGCAGAATAACGGGCGATGAGGATCTTTCGGGTGGCGTGGAAGGGATGTTAGCTCAGCCAGAGGCGCAGGCTCAAATCGCCGCAATCCAGCAAGATATGTTCGATCTGCAGGATCGCCAGGATCCGGCCGCGGCACCGAAATTCGAGCCGGATGATCGGCGTGAGGCAGTTGCCTACTACATGGATCACCTTTGGGCGATGGCGATCGAGCCGGGCAGATTCGAGAACGTACTCGAAGACCTTACGAACATATATGATCTGCCCGCATTCTACCGTCGCGTACTCGCGCTGTGGATGTTGCGCTATGACAGCGATCTGGACGTTGCGCTGAATGCGGTGTCGGCAAACATCAGCGGCGCCACGAACGAAAGCATGCCTTATCTCTCGTTCGCCGAGCAGCAGGCATTCCTGGATCAGGTCATCCCATTCCACACGTCTATGGTCCTGTCTCTCGGCGCGGATGAGCTGGACGTTCAGGACGCATATGCCGACATAGTAGGTTGGAAGGGTTTGTTGATTGAGGCAACCCGACGCCAGGGACGCATTGTTCGGGCGGCGATCGATTCACCATCGCATCGGGCGTCGGCCGAAAGATTGATTCAGATCCGCTCGCAACTGTCGGCTCACTTCATTTCGCGTAACCCGAACGAAGACTCGATGGCCGCACTGACTGAGGAAAAGGAGTCGATCGAGCGAAGCCTGAATGAGGCATTCGCCGCAAACGTGCCGCATATCGAACCAATTTACATGAATGACCTCTCGGCCCACCTGAGCAATGGCGCGGTGTTTGTCGATCTGTATCGATACGATCTCTGGCAGGACACACGGTTTGCTGCAACCAATTATGCAGCTGCGATCGTGTACGCAGGCGGCGACGTACAATTCATCGATCTCGGCGAAGCGGAGTCAATTCACGATGCGATTGCTGATTGGCGAGCCGCCGTGATACGCGGCACGCCGGCGTCAGCTGACGAGGCAGAAGGAATGTGGGATCGTCTCGAGTCCATGCTGTGGGCACCGCTGCGCAACGCGGGCGTGGGTAGCGCTCGGGTCTATCTGTCCCCGGACCAGGAACTTGCGCGCATACCGTGGCGTCAGTTTGCCGGTGAACGACTCACGCAGGTCGATTCAGCCCGCGCTTTCATCGCGAGCAGAAGCCGACGCACACAGCAGGGAGGAAGTGCTCTGTTCGTAGGCGACGTCGACTTCGGTAGTGGCAGACTCGGGGTTACGCCGCTGCCCGGCACGGGCGCCGAAGTATTAGCACTTCAGTCTATTGCGAATGATGCTGACATCGATGCCGTAGCGGTCGGCCAGAATGCGGCAACCGAGCAGCGCATCAAGCAAGAGCTGGGCAGCGCTCGCTGGGCGCACGTCGCCACGCACGGCTTGTTCCTTGAGACCGAGGGTACCCGAGCGAGTACGCGAGGCTTTGCTGTTGTCAGCAGCACGGCACAATCTGCCGCACCTGACCAAATTCTGAATGGCCCGCGCAATCCGATGCTCGCCTCGGGGCTGGCACTTGCCGACATAAACTCGATTGAAGGCAGCCGAATGGACGGATTTCTGACGGCCGAGGAAATTATCGATCTCGACCTCGGGCAGACTGACCTCATAGTGCTTTCGGCGTGCAATACCGGCCGCGGCATCGAAACCAATGGTCAGGGAGTAATCGGATTGCGGTCGGCGCTCAGCGCCGCGGGGGCCGGAAGCATTCTGATGTCACTGTGGGAGGTGCCGGACCTGGCCACAAGCGAACTCATGCAGAAATTCTATTCGGCGCTCTGGGATGAAAGGTTACCGGCATCGGCCGCCTTGGAGCGGGCACAAGCTGAGCTCCGTGCCGATCCACGATTCGAACATCCGTTCAATTGGGCGGCGTGGGTTCTGGTCGACGGAAGTCCGGGGGCAGGATAAGAAGCACGAAGTCGATGCCGTTTTCTGCTTGCCGAGAAATTCGGCCGCGAAGTGCCAGGCGTGTCGAACAGGCAGCGACCGATAACGCCTGCCCGTTACCGAGCTAAGGGCGTTCGCGACCGCAGCGCCGACCGCCATTGGGGCGAGTTCGCCGACGCCGGACGGTGGCTCGCAGGACGACACGATGTGCACGTCGACGTCGGGCATCTGATTGATGCGCAGCATCGGGTATCGGTCGAAATTGGGTTGTTCGACGGATCCGGCATCACGGCCAAGGTGCCCGAGAATCCGTTCAATGACCGCCCGCGCCCGCGTTTCAGTGCACGGCGCAACGCTGGTACGTCGCTATGCTGTCGTCGCCTGCAAGCCATGGTGGTTGTCGTTGTCGCGCCGGGGGCGGCGCTCGTACATCTGAAACCGCGTGGGTCGCGGCGGAAGCGCCGCTGCTACAGACCGCTTCCCCAATAAGAACAAACCCCGCAGAGCGGGGCTTGTCCTTCTGGTACCGCCTTCGGCCTGGGGGGAGGCCGATACTACGATCCGATGATGCCGCCATCCCTCTTGGTAATGACGAATGTGGCATCACGCGGCACGGGCCCGTTGGGATCGGGAACCTCGTTCATAACCGGGAAGTTGGTTCGGCTGGGGTCGCCGTTCCCGGGGTGTTGGGTGTTGATGAACATCGTGCGGCGGTCAGGCGTCAACGCAACTCCGGTAATTTCGTCGCCGCTAACTCCTTCAAAGATGCGTTTGACCTCGCCTGTGTGCAGGTTGGCCACCAGCATCTGGTTGTTGAGATTATCTTTCTGGCCACCGTCCGTCTGGATGAACAGGCGACCATCTTCGTCCGCCCAGATGCCATCCGGGTCGGCGAACGATTCCTCGGTGCCGTGCGTATCCTTCGCGAAGATGAAGATATCCCACTTGAATTTCGTGCCCGTGTACTTGTCGGTGTCACGCCAGCGAATAATGTGGCCGTCGCTGTTGGGCGCAAGCGGGTTGGCCGCGTTCGGCTCCGTGCGTCGGCTATTGTTCGTCAGCGTGCAATAGACATAGTCGTCGGGCGCAATGCTCGTCCACTCCGGACGATCCATCGGCGTCGCGCCAAGGAGATCGGCCGCGATGCGAGCGTAGGTCAGCACTTCGGCCTGGTCGTTGAAGCGCGCCTGCAGCACCGGGTTGTAGATGCTGAGCTCGAGCCAGTCGCCCGTGCCGTCGTCGTTGAAACGCGCGACGTACAGCTTGCCCTTGTCGAGCGGGCTGATGCCGTGGCGCATCATCGCCTTCCAGTTGTAAGCCGAGACGTACTTGTAGATGTAGTCGAAGCGCTGGTCATCACCCATGTAACAGACGATGCGGCCGCCTTTGCCCACACCTACGGCAACGCCCTCGTGCTTGATGCGACCCAATGCGGTGCGCTTTACCGGCTTCTTGCGGCCATCCCAGGGATCGATCTCGAC
>JAHHOT010000256.1 GCA_018677555.1 Gammaproteobacteria bacterium
ATAAGTCGTGTCTCCCCGGTCGGGCGGTGAGCCGGCAGCGACAACGGCCGACGATCGTGACATGTCGATCAAGCGACGGCGTTTTTCCGCATAGTCCTTCGAAATCAGCCAGTCTGTCGGCTGCTGCGCGAAATGCTGATCGGCGTAATACCGGGCACGATCTTCGTACGCGATCTTCGACGCTTCTATCATCACGTGCCAGTAGTCGGCGTTGTCGCGGCCCCAGTCGCCGAGCGGATATGCTTCGATCAGGTTCAGGATCTGCAGCGCCGCGATGCCCTGGCTGTTCGGCGGCAGCTCGAACACATCGAAGCCTCGATAGTTGACTGACATCGGGTCCACCCATTCGCCCTTGTGCCGCCGCAGGTCTTCCGCGGTGAGCGCCCCGCCGGTCCTCGTAATCGCGGCAACGATCTGTCGCGCAATCTCTCCCTGGTAAAAGCTCTCGCGGCCACCGTCGGCGATGCGTGCGTAGCTTCCGGCGAGGTCCCGGTTGCTAAAAATCTCGCCGGGCTGCGGGGTGCGGCCGTCAACGGTATACACCCGGCGCAATTCCGCCAGCACCTCTTCGGGCAGGCCGAGATTGGCAAAATCACTCATCGCTTCCTGCCACAACGCGGCGTCCACTTCCGTTACCGCAATACCCTCACGCGCGTACTCGACGGCGGGTTTGAGCAGGTCTGCAATCGGCAGGCGGCCGAAGCGCTCGTGCAAGGCAAACCAGCCGTCCACCGCACCGGGAACGCTGATAGAAAGCGGCCCGAATCGCGGGATGTCGCGCGCATCGCCGATGGCATCTTTCATCTCCGCGTAGCTGAACCCGGCCGGCGAACGGCCACTACCGTTGTAGCCGTGAAGTTGCGCGGATTCCGGGTCCCACACGATCGCAAACAGATCGCCGCCTATGCCGCAGGCATGCGGTTCGACCAGTGCCAGCATCGCGTTTGCTGCGATTGCGGCATCGACTGCGCTGCCGCCATTCCTGAGCACGTCGACCGCAATAGACGATGCAATCGGGTGTGAGGTTGCGGCCATGCCGTTGCGTGCCAGCACGGGGCTGCGGCTGCTGAAAACCTCACCGGTGTATCGATCGCCGCCGTCGCTTGCAGCGGTGGGAGCGACGTCAAGCATCACGGCGAGGACGGCAATCCACATGGTGAAACGAATGGTGGCAGTCAATGGCATGTTGCTCCCCGGGGCACGCAATGAGCGTGATATAGCATACTATCAGCGAGGGTCGCGGCGAGGGCGCCGCTCCTACGGGGTGCTCGGTCGCGGCGAGGGCGCCGCTGCTACGGGTGCTCGGCCGCGGTGGGGTCAGCGCTCTCACGGGCGGAAGCGCCAGCGCAGAATTCAGGGGGAGGGATGGCAGGCAGGCTCGAGATTTCACGCCGCGATTTTCTGAACGGTGTCGCGCTTGGCGTTGCTGCCGGCGGCACGCTGTCGCCAGTCGAGATTCTCGCGGATGCGGCAAAGTCTGACTACTACCCGCCTGCGCTGACCGGCCTGCGTGGCGCCCATCCGGGTTCCTTCGAAATCGCGCACGCGCTGGCCTGGGCCGGGCAGAGATTTCCGCGGCCGGATGCGCAGACGGACAAAACCTACGACCTGGTAATCGTCGGCGGAGGTATTTCCGGGCTGGCGGCGGCGTTCCTGTACCGGCAGCGTGTCAACGAAAGCGCAAGAATCCTGGTGCTGGACAACCATGATGATTTTGGTGGTCATGCAAAGCGCAACGAATTCACTGTCGACGGTGAACATCTGATCGGATACGGCGGCAGCATGACCATCGACGGCCCGTCGAATTACTCGGCAGCGTCTAAAAAACTGCTGATTGATATCGGCATAGAGGTCGACAAGTTTTACGATTATTTCGACATGGAGTTTTTTTCGAGTCGTGACCTGGGTTCCGGCGTCTACTTCAGCCGCGAGGCCTACGGCAAGGATGTACTCGCCGAAAGTGCATTCCGCGGGTTCTTCGGTCAGCCGGACCCCGCGAAGATCGCCGGGATCATGGAACGATATCCGGTTTCCGAGGAAGCAAAACGCGCCTATATCAGGTTGATCGGCACAAGCAGGGACGTGCTCGATGGCAAGAGCCTCGATGAGAAAGTCGCGATTATGCGCGGCATGTCGTACACCCGTTTCCTGCAGCGATACTTCGACATGCCCAAAGAAGTCACCGACATGCTGCGTGACAGCATCCGCGGCCTGTGGGGTGTCGGCTGGGATGCGCTGTCGGCGCTGGAGGGGTGGCGCTCGGACATGCCTGGCGTGGATGAGATCGATCTCGGTAACTTCGGATACGACGACGGGCACGACGAGCCTTACATACACCACTTCCCGGACGGCAATGCAGGCGTGGCACGGGCCCTGGTACGCAAACTGCTGCCCGAGGCGGTGCCGGGCAACACGATGGAGGACCTGGTGACCTCGCGCGTCGATTACGAAACACTTGATCTGCCCGGCTCGCGAACGCGCATCCGCCTGAACAGCACCGCGGTTAACGTCGCACACACGGCCGACCAGAAACTCGTGGACGTTACCTACGTGCGTCACGGGAAAGTCGAGCGCACGCGCGGCAAGCATTGCATTTACGCGGGCTACAGCCTCATGCTGCCGCACCTTTGCGCTGAAGTGCCGGAAAAACAGGTCGAGGCCATTCGCTATGCCACGAAGGTGCCGCTGGCCTACATCAACATCGCATTGCGCAACTGGCAATGCTTTGCCGAGCTCGGCGTCGGCCGAATCAGCATTCCGCAGCCGATATTGATGCATTCATTCAGCATGGATTTCCCGGTGAGCATGGGCAGCTACCGGTACACGCAAAATCCGGACCAGCCGGTGGTGCTGCACGGCTCGTTCGTGCCGACGCGACCGGATTGCGGGATGACGGCGAAGGAACAGCACGTCGCGGGGCGGCGGGATCTCTATGAAATGAGCTACGCCGACCTGGAAGCGAAGGCGCTGCGGCAACTCGAAGGGTCGCTCAAGGGCGGTGGCTTCGACGTTGAGCGCGATGTGGCTGCGATCACCGTCAATCGCTGGCCGCACGGCTACGCCTACGAGTACAACGACCTTTCGGACGATCCCGGTTTTGGCCCGGACAATGGTCCGCATATCGCAGGCCGTGCGCAAATTGGTCGTATTTCAATTGCCAATTCGGATGCATCGGCGTATGCCTACGTCGATGGTGCTATTGACGCGGCAGAGCGCGCTGTAAACGAACAAAAAGAAACCTGAGGCAATAAAGGACGAGGGGCCCTGTTGATGGCCGATCCCGGCGCAACGATTTTGTTGCCCACATTAATTGTATTGATTCTCGCCGTCGTTACGCATCGGCCGATCGAATCGTTGGTCATCGGTTCGCTCGTCGGCATGGGTATGGTGCACGGCACCGGCCTCATTGCGGGCTTCGCCGACGCCTCGCTGCGCGTAATGATGGACGAGACCGTGGCCTGGGTGATTCTCGTTTGCGGATTCATGGGTAGCCTGATCGCGCTGCTGGTGCGAACCGGCGCCACGCGGGCATTCACCGACACGATGACCCGTTACGTGCGATCCAGGAAGAGCGCGCTGTTTCTGACCTGGTTTCTCGGATTGACGATGTTCGTCGACGACTATCTGAACTCCCTGGCCGTCGGGTCGGCCATGCGAAATCTGACGGACAAATACAAGGTATCGCGGGAAATGCTTGCCTACGTGGTGGATTCGACCGCTGCACCGGTCAGCGTAATTATCCCGCTATCCACCTGGGCGGTTTTTTTCGGCGGTCTCCTGGTCGCCAACGGCGTTGCGCCCGAGGGCGAAGGCATCAGCACTTACATCAAAGCGATCCCGTACATGCTTTATGCCTGGGCCGCTGTGTTGCTCGTGCCCCTGACGATCAGCGGAGTCGTGCCGGCCGTCGGCGCCATGCGCAAGGCGGAGCAGAGAGCCTCGCAAACCGGCCAGACCGTGCCGCCCGACGCGGAGCACATCGAACAGGCAAACCAGTCCGTGCAGCCAAAGGAAGGCGTGACACCGCATGTCTCCGTGTTCGTGCTGGCGATGTTATCGCTGATCGTCTTTACCCTGTATTTCGACCTAGACTTCCTGCGCGGTATCTACGTGAGCCTGGGCGCTACCGCGATTTACATCATCGGCAGCAGAACGCTCGCCATGCACGACACGTTTGACACCGTGATCGACGGTTTCAAGACGATGATCGAACCGTTGGGCGTGCTGGTGGCAGCGTTCATTCTCAAAGACGTCAACGATCAACTCGGCATGACGCCCTACGTGATACAGACAATTCAGCCGTACATGTCCGCCGAAACGCTGCCGGCGATTATTTTTGTCACGATGGCGCTGGTATCTTTCGCAACCGGCTCGAACTGGGGTGTGTTTGTCATCGTGTTACCCATCGTCGTCGCGCTGGCCAGCAACCTGCAGGCAGACATGATTTTGACGATTGGCGCAACGCTGTCCGCGAGCACATTCGGCAGCCACGCCTGCTTCTATTCCGATGCGACCGTGCTGACGGCGCAGGCCAGCGGATGCACGTCATTCCAGCATGCCATCACGCAGATTCCGTATGCGTCGATCGCGGCAGTCATTGCCGTGATCGGATATTTACTATTGGGCTACTCATAGAATAGGGAGAACCATGAAGAAACTCACCGTATTGATCATCCTCATAGCTGCCGCCGGAATCGTGATGTCGGAACATCACGAAAAGCCGGTTCACCCGGCCAAGATGAGCAAAGAGGAAATGGCCGGCTCGATTTTCGAGCGGCCTGACGTGGTGAAGAGCACCAACAACGGCAATACCACGCTGGATGTAACCTCGCTGATGTCCAGCGACGAGAAGTTTGCGACGGGCATGTACAGGTCGGGCAAAGTTCGCTTCGTAATCGATGAGCCGTATGCTGTCGACGAATTCATGTATTTTCTCGAGGGCGGTGTCACGCTGACGTCGAGCGACGGGCATGTTACCGAGGTGCGCGCCGGCGACGCGATCACGATCCCGAAGGAATGGACCGGAGTGTGGGATACGAACGGTTATACCAAGATCTGGGTCATCTACTCGGAAGATGGTTCCGGTTTGCAATAACGGGGAGACTGGACAATGCAACAGGTATCGAGACGCAGGTTTATCGGCACCGCGGCGGCGGCGCCCCTGGGCCTGGTCGGCATCGCGAGTGTCGCGCAGGCAAGAACGACACCGGGGCACGCGGACACGATCGTGACGGGCGGCAATCTCATTACGATGGACGCAGCGATGCCCGCGGCAGAAGCAATGGCAATACGCGGCAGTCACATAATCGCGGTTGGCCGGAACGAGGATATCGAGAGCCTGGCCGATCGAAAAACCACGCGCATAGACGCGCGCGGCATGACCGTAACCCCAGGGTTCGTCGATTCACACAGTCACCCGCTCCTTGCAGAGGAGGCCGTAGGCGTCAATGTCAACCTGCCGCGCATCGAAGACGTCAAAAAGGCACTGAAGGGCAAGGCGGCGCAGACGCCGCCCGGTCACTGGGTTCGCGGCGTCATGTACGACGACACGAAATTCGAAGACGAGCGCCCGCTCAACCGCAAGGACATCGACGAAGCCGTCAGGGACCACCCCGTCTACGTAGCGCATCGTGGCGGACACACCGCGGTGGTTAATTCCAAGGCGTTCGAGGTAGCTGGCATAACGATCGACACGCCGGATCCGGTCGGCGGCAAGTTCTATCGTGAGAACGGCGAGTTTACCGGCAAGGTTGCGGAGCACGCGGTCGACCCGTTCTTCGCCGCCGGCACCTGGCCGGTGATGGATCGCAAGGTGCGCCAGGAGAGTGCCAGTATCGCATCGCGCAACATGGCTGCCGCCGGTCTGACCTCGACGACCGATGCCTATGGCGCCCGCGACGACCTGGTTGCTTACCAGGATGCGATCGCCGCCGGCGAGTTGTTCTTTCGTGTCGCGTTCATGCCCGGCGGAAACAGCGAGGTATACAGTGGCCTCAAAGAGGCCGGCATTTCCTCCGGTTTCGGTGACGACATGCTGCACATTGCCGCGGTCAAGTTTTCCGCCGATGGCTCTGCGTCGGAACGGACCATGAGCATGAGCACCCCGTACCAGGGTCGGCCGGACGACTACGGTATTCTCACGATGGACCAGCAGCAGATCGACGACGCGGTCGACGATGCTGTCGCGCACGGCTTTCGCATTGGCATCCATGCGAATGGAGACGTCGCAATCGACATGGTGCTTAAGGCCTACGAGCGTGTTTTGGATGGCTGGGAGGGGCGCAATCCACGCTTCCGGATCGAGCACTGTTCGCTCATCAACCCGGAATTGCTGGCACGTATCAAGGCAGCGGGCGTGGTGCCCACGCCTTTTTATACCTACGCGCATTTTCATGGCAACAAGTGGGTGGATTACGGATTCGAAAAAATGGAAACGATGTTCGCGCATCGCAGCTTCCTCGATGCGGGTATTCCGGTAGCGCCGGCCTCGGATTACACGCCGGGCCCGTTCGAGCCGATGATGGCCATCCAGAGCATGGTCACGCGCAAGGATGTGCGTGGCCGCGTGTGGGGTCCCAGCCAGCGTATCTCGGTGACAGAGGCAATGCGCATCTGCACAATGCACGGCGCGTACGCCTCGTTCGAAGAGGACATCAAGGGTTCGTTGACGGCCGGCAAACTGGCGGATTTCGTCCTTCTCGAAAGAGACCCGCACGATGCCGACCCGGATGACATTGTCAATATCAGGGTGTTGCGTACTGTGATGGGCGGACGCACTACCCACGAAGCCTGAGAGGAGAATTGATTGTGCGAAATCCTGGCCGGCTGTTGCTCGTTGCCGGACTGCTTGGCATTGCTGCCTGCAGCAAACCGCAGATCGAGGGTGTCGATTCACTGTACCTCAACGGTGCAATATACACACTCAACGGGAAAATGCCCTGGGCCGAGGCGGTGGCCGTTACGGACGGCGAAATCGTGTACGTCGGTACCGGCGTTGGCGCCGAGGCGCTTGTCGGCGAAAATACCAGGCGCCACGATCTTGCCGGCAGGATGATGCTGCCGGGTTTCATCGACAGCCACATGCACCCGATCATGGGCGGCGGCTATGCGCAAGCCCTGTCACTCGACACCTTCGGCACGGTCGATGACTGGGTTGCGGCAATCGGTGACTACGCACAAGACAATCCGGACGCAGAAGTATTGTTCGGCTACGGATTTCTCGCGACGACCTTCGGCCCGGAGGGGCCGACGCGTCAGCTCATCGATGCGATCGAGTCCGAACGGCCGGTCCTCATCGTGGACGAGGGTTTTCACGCTGCCTGGGCCAATAGCAAGACGCTTGATGTGCTGGGAGTAACGCAGGATACGCAAGATCCGGTGCCCGGCTTCAGCTACTACAAACGCGACGCAAACGGCGACGCGACGGGTTACCTGCTGGAAGGTACCGCAACGGCGGCAATGGAATCCCTGGACGTTATCAACGAGCAGACACTGGTTGAAGGTACGGCGATTGTTTTCGACATCATGAACAGCTATGGAATTACGGCCGCATTCGATGCGGGCATCTTCAATGCGGCGGAGCTGGCACCGCGCGTGCTGGATCGGATTGTCGCCGACGGCGAGATGACAGTGCGCTATGTTGGTTCGCACGCCGTTGCAGAGGCTGACCAGTTCAAGGCTGCGCTGGACGATATCATCAGGATCAAGGCGGAAACGCACACCGAGGATTATCATTTTCGGGTACTGAAGATCATGGACGATGGCACCGTCGAAGGGCGCACGGCGGCGATGTTCGAGGATTACCAGGGTGAGCCGGGAAACAGCGGCGAGACAGTATTCACCGAATCACAACTGGCGTTCATGGTGCTGGGTGCTGCGTCCCAGGGTACGGATGTGCACATTCATGCACTCGGCGAGCGCGCGATACACGAAGCGTTAAACGCGATCGAGACCGCCCGGCGCCACAAGCCGGACACGCCCAGCCGCTTCACGATCTGCCACATCCAGGTGATCACCGACGAGGACCTGCCACGATTCGCCGAGCTGGACGTCATCGCGCAAAGTACGCCCTTATGGGCTGCGTACGACCAGTACGGCAAGCAGTTCGTCAGCGACGATCAGTTCAACCGCTTCTGGCGCTACATGAGCCTAAAGGAGTCGGGCGCCAGGCTGACCTTCGGCAGTGATTTTCCCGCCAGCGGCGCAGGAACGCTGGGCATCTCACCGCTGTTCAACATTCAGATCGGGCATACCCGGCAGGCGCCGGGCGAGGAAGACAAGTACCCGATCCAGCCGCGCGAATCGGAGCGACTCGATATCGACACTCTTATCCGGGGTTACACCATCAATGGCGCATGGCAGCTGCGTATGGAGGACGAGATCGGTTCCATCGAAGTTGGCAAAAAAGCGGACCTGGTCGTTCTAGACCGGAACCTGTTCGCTGTAGACTCACACGACATTCACAAGGTCCAGGTTGACATGACCATCATGAACGGTGACATCGTCTACGCCAGGGATCAGTAGCCGCGCCGTCTGGCCCGTACAACCTGAGGAATACGCCAATGGCCGCCAACGATCGTCCGTTTCGCTTCTACGACAACCGGCAGAAGTACCTGCAATTCGTTACGACCTGTAACGAAAAATGGAAAATCGCCGAGAGAGCCGTGCAGGAGCTCGAGCATATAGAACCAACGCCGCCCGCGCTGCGCCTGTTCGACGCCGGAATGGGCGACGGCACGTTGTTGAGTCACATCATGCGTGCGACGCACAAGAAGTTTCCAACCGTGCCGCTATACGTGGTCGGCAAGGAAATCAGCCTCGAGGATATTCGCATGAGCCTGGAAAAGCTCCCGGATCGCTTTGTCGAGCATCCGGCAAGCGTAATCGTGTTCACGAACCTCTACTACAAGGAAGCACCCTGGCTGAAAGTCTCCAATCCCGAAAAAGCCAGGAACCTCAATTGGATCGATGTGCCATTGAAGGGCGAAACTGCCGCCGATTACGGCGAGCAATTACGTGCTCTCGACGCGCGGCTGGTCGACGGCTGGCAGGTCAAGGCCAGCGAAAAGACCGGTAATCCGCTTTACGCAAAGCCCTCGGTGCTCGTTCTTTACCGGGAAGATCACCGCTTCATGCTCGATTCCGTGCGGCCGAAGCCGGGCAATCACAACGGCGACTACGACCTGGTACTGGTTTGCCAGCCATGGCGGGCGCGCATGGCGGCTGAGTTCAAGGTGCAGAAAGTACTCGAGCCCATGGTACGCAGTCTCGCGCCCGGTGGTCGTGCGCTGGTTGCGCAGTCTGCGGGTAACGACCCGGCACAGGAACTGGTGCAACGAATCTGGAAAGATCTCGAACCGTTCCCGGTCGATCGGCACGAACTCGTCGAGGCAATGCGTCAATACATGGGCGATGACCATCACGGCTACCAGTACCACGGTGTGTCCGATTCCGACGCAATTCAGAGTTACCAGATGCACACGCTACCGGACGAACTGGAGTCCAATATCGGTACCTCGACACTGTTCGCTGCGTGGAACGCTGCCATTTACGTAGCGCAGGTCGAGGACGAAATGCTGGAGTCGGTGCTCTCGACCGGCGAATACCTCGAACACACGGAGGCGGTGCTGCGAAAGTACGGCGGGCTGTGGTTCAATGACGAGGTCTTCGTCATTTCCAGGAACCGCTAGCCCGTCGCGGCGGGACGGATAAAGCGCCGCCACGAGCTCTGCCCCCGACGCGATTGTTGTGCTTTTTGCCTGTCGCGGCGAGGGCGCCGCTCCCGCGCCGACAGGATGGATGTACGAGCGCCGTCCCCGTCGCGATTGCGGTGCTGATTGTTTGTCGCGGCGAGGGCGCCGCTTCCGCTCCAGTCGATGCTTTCTGCGAGCGCCGCCACCGGCAACTGGCACGGGCTGCGAAAAGTCCAATGCAATCAGAAAATTAAGCGGCGCCGTCAGCGGTCCATCATACGTTTCCCGAGTGGAAATAAAAGCCTATTTCCACTATCCTGCGCGCTGGTATCAGATCGCCAGCACGACGGTCGGCTGCGACAATAGTGGTATCTCAATTGGGGGGGGACACGGACGTCAGCGTCAGGTCCCAATAACATACGGTTAGACGACTACGTGCTGATCAGAATAAAACGGGCGGTTCATCAGATACCGGCCGAAAAATCCGAAAAAGCCATGAAATAAGGATGCAATTCGTATGCCTTTAGCAATTGCTTTGATTTTTTTGGTGGTGGGTTCGCTTGTTTTCCACTTCCTCAGTCCCTGGACATTCACCCCGCTTGCTTCGAACTGGTCGGAAATCGACCTCACCATCGATATCACGTTCTGGGTAACCGGGCTGGTGTTCGTTGCAGTGAACCTGTTCATGGCTTACGCGATTATCAAGTACCGCTATAAAAAGGGGCAGAAAGCGACCTACGACCCTGAAAACTCGAAGCTCGAATGGATCCTGACGATTGTCACCTCCGTCGGCGTTGCCGCGATGCTGACTCCGGGTCTGTTCGTATGGGCCAAGTTCGTCAATGTTCCGGAAGACGCCGTGGAGGTCGAAGCGGTTGGCCAGCAATGGCACTGGACCTACCGCTTGCCCGGCGATGACGGCCAGTTCGGCAACGTCGATACCGCCCGCATTACTTCTGACAATCCTTTCGGCATGGATCCCGACGATCCTGCGGGCCAGGACGACATACTTATCTATGACGGCGAGATGCATATTCCGATCGGTGTGCCGGTCAAGTTCAACCTGCGCTCGAAAGACGTACTTCATGATTTCGCGATCGCCGAATTCCGCGTGAAGATGGACCTCGTGCCCGGCATGGTGACCTACCTCTGGCTGACGCCGACGAAGACCGGCCGCTTCGAGGTGCTGTGCGAGGAGCTTTGCGGCATAGCCCATCACACGATGCGCGGCGCGGTTATCGTCGACGAAATGGACGACTTTGAAAAATGGGCGGCAACCTGGCCGACCTTCGCCGATACGCAGTCCGCGGTGGCGGGCAATGCAGCGGTCGGAGCTGCGCAATACGCCGTCTGCGCCGCTTGTCATGGCCAGCAGGGCGAGGGTAACAAAGCGCTTAATGCGCCAAAAATTACCGGCCAGGGCGAGTGGTATCTGCGCCGTCAGCTCGAAAACTACAAAGCCGGGAGGCGCGGTACGCACGAAGACGACGTTTACGGACGACAGATGGCACCGATGGCGATGACACTGCCGAACGACGCCGCGATCTCGAACGTTATCGCGCATATCCAGAGTCTGCCGGACGAACCGGCGCCGTCGACAATCGACGGCGACCTTGCGAACGGTGCCCGTCTTTACGCGGTTTGCGCGTATTGCCACGGCGACAACGCACAGGGCATCCAGGCGCTCAACGCGCCGCGCATGGCAGGCATGACCGACTGGTACCTGGCCAGCCAGCTGCACAATTTCAAGCAAGGCATTCGTGGCAAACACCCGAACGATTTTCAGGGTAAGCAGATGGGCTTCATGGCCCGCACGCTGCAAAGCGAGAAAGACATCAACGACCTGGTTGCTTACATCAATACCCTGTAGGCGACCGAGAGTTTGACGACGGACCAAACAGAGATACTGAAGAGGGGAGCCTGATGGCTTACGTTGCAATTGCCGATCGTGATGCTCAGGAGTACGACCATCACGAGCCGGATACATTTATCACCAAGTACGTCTGGAGCCAGGACCACAAGGTTATTGCAATCCAGTACGGGATGACCGCAATCTTCGTTGGCGTGATCGCCCTGATGCTGTCCGTCATGATGCGCCTGCAGCTGGGATTTCCCGATTCGTTCTCCTTTATTACGCCGGAAAGCTATTACCAGTTCGTGACGATGCACGGCATGATCATGGTGATTTACCTGCTCACAGCGCTGTTCCTCGGTGGTTTCGGCAATTACCTGATCCCCCTCATGTGTGGATCGCGGGACATGGTGTTCCCGTACCTGAACATGTTGAGTTTCTGGGTCTATCTGCTGTCGGTCATCATACTTCTGATCAGTTTCTTCGTGCCGGGCGGAGCTACCGGCGCCGGCTGGACGCTTTATCCGCCGCAGGCGATTGCACAGGGCACGCCCGGCGTCGACTGGGGCATCCTGCTGATGCTCCTGTCGCTGGCGGTGTTCATCGTCGCCTTCACCATGGGCGGCCTGAACTACGTCACCACGGTGCTGCAGGCACGCTGCCGCGGCATGACCCTGATGCGCATGCCGCTGTCGGTGTGGGGCATCTTTGTCGCAACAATCCTCGGTCTGCTGGCGTTCCCGGCGCTGCTGGTCAGCGCAATCATGATGCTGCTCGACAAGACGATCCAGACCAGCTTCTTCATGCCGGCGATGCTGTCGGCCGGCGAACAGCTGAGCCACACGGGCGGCAGCCCGGTGCTGTTCCAGCACCTGTTCTGGTTCTTCGGGCATCCCGAGGTATACATCGTAGCGTTGCCTGCTTTCGGTATCGTCTCCGACGTCCTTGCCACGCATGCGCGCAAGAATATCTTCGGCTACCGCATGATGGTGTGGGCCATCCTCGCGATCGGTGGCCTGAGCTTTGTCGTCTGGGCCCATCATATGTACGTCAGTGGCATGAACCCGTACTTCGGTTTCTTTTTCGCCACGACAACACTGATCATAGCGGTGCCGACGGCGCTGAAAGTCTACAACTGGGTGCTGACGTTGTGGCAGGGCAACATTCACCTGCGGGTTCCCATGCTGTTCGCGATCGGGTTCATCTTCACGTTTATTCACGGCGGCCTGACAGGGCTGTTCCTCGGCAACGTGACGATCGACCTGCCGCTATCCGACACTTACTTTGTCGTAGCGCATTTTCACATGGTGATGGGCGTGTCGCCGGTGCTGGTCGTGTTCGCGGCGATTTACCACTGGTTCCCGAAGATCACCGGCAAGATGTACAACGAGTCGCTCGGCCGCTGGCATTTCTGGCTGACCTTTTTCGGTACTTACGCGATTTATCTGCCGATGCACTACCTGGGCTTCCTTGGCGTACCGCGCCGCTATTTCGCGATGGGCAGCACCGACTTCATGCCGCAGTCGGCGCACGATTTGAACACCGCCATCACCATTTCGGCGATCATCGTGGCGCTGACGCAGATCCTGTTCTTCGTGAACATGATCATGAGCCTTCGCAGTGGCAAGAAATCGGACCCGAATCCCTGGGGCGCAACGACACTCGAATGGCAGACGCCGGACAATCCGCCGAAGCACGGAAACTGGGGCCACGATCTGCCGGAATGCCATCGCTGGGCTTACGACTACAGCGTGCCGGGTTACAAGGATGACTTCATTCCGCAGAACGTGCCGGCGTCTGGTGACGCACCGGTTGGCCGCGACCACGGAGTGCATCACTGATGTACATAACGCTTATATTTATCGCTGGCATCATGGTGACGGTCATCGGCTGGTTGTTGCGGCAGACGTTCAATACCCAGCCATGGGTTGCGACTGCCGAGGACAACGCCGTGTCCGGCGCCTCGCTCGACGCGAATTCGAAAACCATCCTGCTTGCCGGCTTCCTCGCGGTGGCAACATCCCTGTTCGGGCTGTTCATCAGTGCCTATTCGCTGCGCATGGAAATGCCGGACTGGAGCCCGCTGGCGGAACCGAACCTGCTGTGGGTGAATACGGCCATGCTGGTGCTGGCGAGTATTGCCTACCAGTGGGCGCGCAACGTGGCGATCGAGGGCCGTACGAGCGCGGTGCGCTTCGGCCTCTCCATCGCTGGCCTGCTAACGGTGCTTTTCCTGGTCGGGCAGATGCTTGCCTGGCAGAGGCTGATGTCCGAGGGCGCCTATATCACGGGCAATCCGGCCAATGCATTTTTCTACATGCTCACCGCCGTGCATGCGCTGCACCTGCTCGGCGGCCTGTGGGTGTGGGCACGCTCCACCATCAAGGTCTGGTCCGGTGCTGAAGCGGATACTGTCAGGCTCAGCGTCGAATTGTGTGCCGTTTACTGGCATTACCTGTTGCTGGTCTGGGCGATTCTGTTCGCCATGCTGATAAACACATAAATAAGGGTAGGGTCTTATGTCGGAAGCTGTGGTAACTGGTACCGGGGGAGTCCTGCCGGGCGGAATGAAGGGAGTCGTCTCCGACTTCTCGTCGGACAAACAGTCGTTCCACACGCCCTGGGGCAAGGCGATGATGTGGATCTTCCTGCTCAGCGATACGTTTATCTTCAGCTGCTTTCTGATCAGCTACATGACGGTTCGGATGTCGGCCGCGGATCCGTGGCCAATACCGAGCGAAGTATTTGCGCTGAGTTTCGGCGGTGACCCGATACCGCTCATACTGATCGCGATCATGACGTTTATCCTGATCACGTCCAGCGGTACAATGGCGTTAGCCGTGAATATGGGCTATCGCAAGGATCGAAAAAAGACTTTCTGGCTGATGTTTGCGACCGCGATACTCGGTGCATCGTTCGTCGGCATGCAGGCTTTCGAATGGACCAAGCTGATCGTGGACGAGGGTGTGCGCCCCTGGGGCAACCCGATGGGCGCCGCGCAGTTCGGTGCCAGCTTTTTCATGATTACCGGCTTCCACGGACTGCACGTGTCGGCGGGCGTCATTTACCTGCTGGTGGTGGCATTCAGGGTCAAGAACGGCTTCTACGAGGAACGCGGCAGTAATTACGAGATCGTGGAAATCGCGGGGCTCTACTGGCACTTTGTCGACCTCGTCTGGGTATTCATTTTCGCTTTCTTCTATCTTTGGTAGTTGGTCTGGGGAGTTTTCGGATATGGCAAGTTCAGAGGGACAACAACACCCACTCGGCATCTACTTCTGGATCTGGGGGCTTTTGTTCGTCGTCAGTTTCTTCTCCTACATGGTCGACTACCTTAATTTCCAGGGCTTCTGGCGCTGGACGCTCATCCTCGTGTTCATGTTCGTCAAGGCAGGTTTCATTATCGCGATATTCATGCACATGACCTGGGAGCGCAGGGCCCTGCAGCTGGCGATTTTGGTGCCGCCGATCGCGATCTGCATTTTCATCGCGTTGATGGCGCTGGAAGGAGATTACACGTTCCTGACGCGTATCGAATTTTTTGGCGAAAGTGACTTCGTGCCGCAGTCGCCACATCACTAGTCATCGCGTAACCTGATCCAAAAGCCCGAACCGTCGGTTCGGGCTTTTTTTTTGCTCCGGAACCGAAACATGCAAACACTCATGAGTCTCGTTGGTGCAGTCGTCCTGTTCGCGATTGCGATTCTATTGTCGAAAGATCGCAGCGCGATCAATCGCCGCAGTGTCGCCGTCGCATTTGCACTGCAGGTGTCGATTGCTGCGCTCATTCTTTATGTTCCCTGGGGGCGCGATTTGCTGGGCGGAGTCGTCAATGGGGTGCAGTACATCATCAACTATGGAAATGCCGGCATCGAGTTCGTATTCGGCTCCAGAGTGACCGAGAGCCTGGGATTTACAATTGCGATAAACGTCTTGCCGGTTATCGTATTTTTCTCCGCGCTGATGTCTGTGCTGTACTACCTCGGCATCATGCAGCGCGTCGTGGCGCTTCTGGGTGGCGCGTTGCGCAAGCTGCTGCACACGAGCCAGATCGAGTCGATGTCCGCGGTTTCCAACATTTTCGTCGGGCACACGGAAGCGCCACTGGTGGTCCGGCCCTATCTCGCGCGCATGTCGGAGTCGGAGCTGTTCGCTGTAATGACGGGCGGCACGGCGACCATTGCGGGAGCGGTGATGGCAGGCTACGCAACGATGGGTGTCGATCTCAAGTATCTGATAACGGCCAGCTTTATGGCTGCGCCAGGCGGTCTGATGATGGCGAAAATCCTGTTGCCGGAAACGGTAAAGCCAACCGGCGAATTCGATCCCGGGGACACCGGCGGCGAGGTGCGGGCTGTCAATATCTTCGAGGCGATCGGCAACGGCGCTGCGACCGGGCTGACGCTGGCGCTTAATGTCGGTGCGATGCTGCTCGCGTTCGTTGCAATTATCGCCCTGGTCAACGGCCTGCTGGTTGGCATCGGTCAATGGTTTGGCGTGGAGGGCATGACCCTGCAATGGCTGCTCGGCAAGTTGCTGGCGCCGCTGGCGTTCCTGCTGGGTGTCCCCTGGAGCGAGGCCGCACAGGCCGGCAGCCTGATCGGGCAGAAATTCGTCGTCAACGAATTCTACGCCTACGCCAGTTTCGTCGAGGTGAGAGACTCACTGTCACCGTATACGCAAGTGGTTGTTACGTTTGCGCTTTGTGGCTTCGCCAATCTCGCTGCCATCGCGATCCTGCTGGGCGGTCTTGGCAGTATCGTGCCAACACGCCGGCGTGACATCGCCCGGCTTGGCTTCCGGGCTGTAATCGGGGGTACACTGGTCAACCTGATGAGTGCGTCGCTGGCCGGATTTTTCTTCACGCTGCAGTAGGAAAAACGGCCGCACGCCGAGAGGCTTTTCGGAAAAACACGATGGGCAGAGCAATCATACTGGTCATGGATTCCTTCGGCATCGGATCAACCGACGATGCCGAGCGATTCGGCGATACCGGCGCGAACACACTGGGCAGTATTGCCCGGGAGCGTCCGCCATCGAAGCCGCTGCAAATGCCGAACCTGTCGCGACTTGGTTTGATGCGTGCGGCACGTGACAGTGCGGGCCAATACCCGGCGGGGCAGACCGACGACGTCGAGGTGATTGGCGCGTATGGCTTCGCCGAAGAGCTGTCGAGCGGCAAGGACACACCCAGCGGCCACTGGGAAATCGCCGGTGTACCGGTGTTGTTCGACTGGGGCTACTTCACCGGAGCAACTGACACGTTTCCTCCCGAGTTGCTCGACAGCCTCGTTGAGCGGGCAAAATTGCCCGGCGTACTCGGCAATTGCCACGCCTCCGGCACGGCGATCATCGCGCAGCTCGGCGAGGAACACATGGCGACCGGCAAGCCGATTGTTTACACGTCGGCGGACAGCGTGTTTCAGATCGCTTGCCATGAAGAGTCATTCGGACTCGAGCGACTGTACGATCTGTGCGACATTGCGCGCGAGCTGGTCGATGAATACAACATCGGGCGTGTCATAGCGCGGCCGTTTGTAGGCACAAACAGGGATGACTTTGTGCGAACCGGCAATCGGAGAGACCTCACCACACCCCCACCAGCGCCAACGCTTCTGGACAAGCTGGTCGACGACGGAGGGGAGGTGATCAGCGTCGGAAAGATCGCCGATATTTATGCACACCAGGGAATCACGGAAAAAATCAAGGCTACCGGCAACGCGGCCCTGTTCGATGCAACGCTCGACGCGCTGAAGTCCGCCGGCGATCGAACCATCGTGTTTACGAATTTCGTCGATTTCGACATGTTGTACGGCCACCGCCGCGATGCAGTCGGATACGCCGAGGCGCTGGAGTATTTCGACCGGCGGCTACCGGAACTGCTGGAAATCATGCGCGACGACGATATTCTCGTAATAACCGCCGACCATGGTTGCGACCCGACGTGGCGCGGAACCGACCACACGCGCGAACATATCCCGGTGCTGGTGTACGGCAATAATGTGCCGGCCGGCTCACTCGGCCGCCGCAGGAGTTTCGCCGACATCGGCCAGAGCCTGGCATCGTACTTTGATTTGCCGCCGATGGAATACGGGGAAAGTTTCCTCTAGGAGCAATGTACGAGCGCCGCCCCCGGCGCGATTGTGGGGTGGTATGCGGATTGCGGCGAGGACGGCGTTCCTGCAGGGCTGTATTCAGCTGTCGCAGCGAATGGGCGGGCGCGACTCGTAGACGAAGCGTCGGTTTTCTTCGTCGAAGAACATGTCCGGGCTCAGCGAGCCGCCGCGCTCCAGGAGATAAGTCTCGAGAACGTCACGGATCAGCGGCGCATCGTGGTCGACCGGAAATCCGCCGGGCGGAATCACGTCGGAAAAAATAGCATCGCCGCCGGTCGTCAGGAAGTCAGCGGTTACGATTCTGACGGCATCGCCGTCCTGCACGTCTTCGCCGGATGCCCTCACGATGCGGACGTCCAGGGCGTCGTCGTTGCAGGTCGCTATGACCTTGCCGCCGCTGAATCCGGCGCGCCAGCGCCCCGACGTCATCTGTTTTGCCATGACCTGCCGCAATTGCGCTCCCGTGAGCTCGATCGTCACCCTGCGGTTGTCAAACGGAAACATTTCGTAGAGTTTGCCGTAGTTGAGTGGGCCGGCCGGCAGGTCGGCGCGAATTCCGCCGCGTGAGTTGTGAATCGCAAAATCGGCATCCGCTGCCGACTCCAGCAGAATGTCCATAAGCAGGTTGCCGACCGAAGTCTCCGGGATATCGGACCGCCGGAACGGTTCCTCGAGATGCACACCAAGCTCCGCCGACTTTAACTCTTCGGCCATCTGTAGCGCAGGAGCGATGGTCTCAGCCAGCGCCAGGTCGGGAATGACCGTGAGCCCGGCATAGACGGCCGGCGCCAGCGGGACGTCAGCATGCTCCTGGATCGCACACACGCCGGGTTTGATGCTGAGATATCGACACAGCATCTGTGGCGGGTGAATCTTTGAACCGAGTAACGAGTCGCTTGACGGATCGACGTACAGATCGATGCGATCGAAGGCGCTGCTTCGCGAGAACGCCGAGGCCACTGCTATGCCGTTGACGAAATGGGCGATGCCCTCGTGCGCGTGGCCGCCGATGATGACGTCGACCGTGCCCGGCTCGAGCGCGTTCGCTACCCGAAAAATCTCACCCTGCTGGCTGCACGAAGAGAGATCATAGGGATCGTCGAACTCCGTGCATCTCGAGCCGGCATGTGCGGTGACGATTATCACGCTGGCGCCGAATTGCCGCAGGCGCTCGGCTTCGACCTGAATCGTTTGCGCGATTGGCGCAACGCGCAGGCCGCGAGTGTTCGCGAGAATCGTCGTAAGCAATGCGTTTTCGGTCATTACGCCGATAATGCCGATTTTGACGCCGGCGGCATCGACGATGACCGATGGCTGCACGTTCGGCCAGGCAACCGGCAAATTGGTATCCAGGTCGATCAGGTTGGCTGCCAGCATCGGGAACTGCGCTTCCAGCGCCCGTGCCTTGATGACGCCCTGCGGGTCGTCATCGTCCGATTCCGGCACCGTCGCAGCGCCGACCGGGCCGAAGTCGAATTCGTGGTTGCCGAGAGCGGCAGCTGTGTAGCCTATCGCGTTGTAAGCCGCCACGACCGAAGCACCCTCGGTCAGATTGGACTCGAGCGTGCCTTGCCACATGTCGCCCGCATCAACCAGTAGTACGGCCCCGCCCTGCGCCGCTCGTTGCGCCCGCAGGTTGTTGACGTATCCGGCGAATAGCGTCATGCCGCCGCTGTTGTCTGAGCCCAGGAACGCGCCGTGAACGTCGTTGGTTCCTATAACCGTAATAGTCAGCGCATCATCGGGGACAGGGGACGGCGCAGCAGTGGGCCGTACCACCGAGCAGGCAGCGACCCATGTCAGGACCGATGCGAGGAGTAATGCTCTAGCTTTCATCTGCGGTTTTTTCTCCGGCCGACTGTTCGTTCAGCTTTTCCTGGCGACGACGAATCTGTTCCTGTACCGCTTGCAGCTTGCGCTCGTGATGACGGCGCTCCGCCGGCGCCACGAAAAGGAACCATATGAGTGCGACGACAATCGAACCGATAACGAATACATATGTAAACAGCTTGATGTCGGGATCATCAAACACGAATTGCTCCTGAATTTCCCCGCCACACGGCTGCGCATTATTATTGGTACCGGGTGGCTGTTCGTCAATGCCCGCAGGCTTGAAGCACTGCCGCGCGAGTCACAGTGTCTTCTCCATTTCAACCGAATAGTCGGCGAAGCCGGCCGCGCGATACAAATCGTGTGCCATGCGGTTCGCCGCCAGGACCGCAATGCGCAGGTAGCGCACATCGTTGTCGCGGGCGAAGTCCTCTGCCGCTTCCAGAAGGCGTCGACCGACGCCGGCACCGCGATATTCCTGCCGCACCACGATATCCGACACATAGCCGTATAGCAGGTCCCCGTCCTCGAGCTCGCCGCTCGTGACGCGCGTCCAGATGCTGACATAGCCTGCTATCGCGCTGTCCAGATCCGCAACGATCACTTTGCCTGCATACCTGACGCAGCGGCGCAAAAGTTGCGGGATGTATTCGTCAACAATGTCTTCACCGCCTGGCAGACGCGCGTCGAGATCGCGCTCGAAATCCTGCAATTCGACAAGGCAGCGCCGGATGCCATCGTAGTCAGTTGCGGGCCGATAGTCGCGTATCTGCATGCTGCGTAGTGCGCCTGCGGACATCAGTGCCCGAAAGATTTCGAATAAAGATGAATGACCAGCACGCCACCAATAATCATCGCGATACCGAGGACTGCCGCGACGTCCGGAATCTGCCGGTATACCACGGCGGCGGAGAGCGTGATGAGTATGATGCCGGCACCGGACCAGACTGCATAGGCGATACCGATCGGAATGACCCGAATGGCATAGGACAACAGGAAAAATGCCAGGCCGATGCCGGCAATCGTAATAATCGTCGGTACCGGGCGAGTCAGCTGTTCCGATGCCTTGAGCGCGGTCGTGCCAATCACTTCAGCGACGATCGCTGCCGCAAGAAAAACGTATGACGGATTCATCGATGCTCTCTCACTGTGGTTTCTCTCCTTCGTGCCTGCGAGCGATTATCGCTGCTGCTTGAATCATTGGTCTCCCTGGCGCAGGTCCGGGATTGTCTCGCCGCTGCCGCCAGGCAGCGCCAGCCCCTCTGCTTCACGCGCGCTCGTTCGAACGGGCAATGGTTGCCGAATCCCCGTGTGCGGGAAAGCGGAACCGACCGTCCAGGACGCTGGAAAATAGCTCCCGGTCTACGTTGCCGCCGGAGAGCACGGCGCCAACGCGTTTGCCGCGGACCCGCCGTCGTTCCTGCAGCGCTGCGGCAATTGCGGCAGCACCGGCACCCTCGCTGACGTTGTGTGTGCATTCGTAAATAGTACGCATCGCGGCGGCCAGCTCGTCGTCCGATACTTCGACAATACGATCCACGTTTCCGCGCAGCACGTCCAGTGCTTCCGGGTGCGGTGTGCGGCAGGCCATGCCGTCGCCGAGGATGGTGCTGGTCGGTGAGTCCAGCGGCGTGCCGGCGGCAAGCGAGCGCGCATATGCGCGCGCGTGCGAAGACACTACGCCGACAATGCTGGTGTTCTCATTCAGTGCGTTTCGCGCAGCGATCATGCCGCAGATGCCGGACCCCAGGCCGATCGGCACGTAAACCACGTCCATGCCCTGTACGGCGCGGAAAAACTCCGTCGCATAGCTTGCGACGCCACGCACGAGCAGTGGATGGAAAGATTCCACCATGTGCAGCGAGTGTGTGGTTGACAGCGATTCAGCGAACTCGCGCGCTTCCTGGAAGTCGCTCCCATGCTCGACCAGGCTGACGCCGAGCGCGCGCATGGTAGCGTTTTTCTCGATGCTGTTGCCGCGCGGCACGACCACAGTAGCCTTGATATCGTGCTGTCGTGCTGCCAGCCCGACCGACTGGCCGTGATTTCCGCGTGTTGCACTGATCACACCCGCGGGTTTTTCGCGGCGGGCGAGGTCGGCAAAGTAGACGAGGCCGCCGCGCACTTTGAAAGCGCCGACAGACGTGTGATTTTCATGCTTGAGCCAGACCTCGGTTCCAAGCGCGTCGCACAGGAGCGGCCAGCGATACTGCGGTGTGCACGGCAGCAAACCGGATAGCTCGTTCGCGGCAGCGTCGATCTCGGTCAGCGAAGGTAACAGCTCCATTGTCACGCTCCCGCGGCGGCCAAATTGAGCACCATGTCGATGCGATGCATGCCGGGTCCCCAACCATCGGTCTTGCGCGTCACCTCGATCGCACCGAACGTGGCAAAGAATGAGGCCGAATGCTGGCTTGCCGCGATGTGAAGGCGCCGTTTGTCAAGTTCCCCGGCGATGGCGACCGCATCGTGCATCATGCGGGCACCGACGCCAGCTCCCTGGCATGCGGGGTCGATCATGATCCAGTTCAGCCGCGCATCGTTGCGGTTGTCCGTTGCAACGCCGAAAGCACCGACCACACTGCTTTCCTGCGTCGCGACACGGTAATCGGCCGCCTCGGCAGCAAGATAGGCTTCGAAGTCCTTGCGTTCATCAGGCGCAAAAAACTGCGGGCAATTGGCGTCAAACAGGGCGAGGCAGGCGGCGCGGTCACCGGCACAGTACCGGCGAAAAACGATCGGGTTGCCCGCTACCGTCCTGTTCGCCACTTGCTGCTACCGGTCCGCCAGGCGCTCAGGCAGGCCCCGCCCGGGTGAGATTCTCCGGCGCGATGTAGTCAATCACGATCGTTCCCGCAATATGGTCGTGTCCACATCGCTTGTCGTTGGCAAAGATCATCAGCACGTTGATCAGGCCCAGCAGCGGTCCGATAAACGGCACGCTGGACAATATGCTGATGGGCAACCAGCGCAACAGCAGAATTTTCCACAGGGGCACAAGCTGATGGCCGGTCGCCGACACGATTTGCGTGGCAACCATCATCTTGCCCAGCGTCTGGCCGCGGGTGTGTAGCGTGTAGCCATTGACCAGGAAGTAAGCGACCAGGCCGGCCAGCGCCCAGTACAGCGGCTCCGTCGTGGTCATCTGGTTTTCCATGGCGCGCTCGAGATAGCCGGTGCTGAACATGAACGGCAATATCACGAAATACAGGATTATGGCGTCCAGAATAGCACCGAACAATCGGCGCCATCGCGATGCCAGCTCGACCTGGCCGGGTTCCACGGGTCGCACCAGATCGGCTTCTGGCGGGCGATAGATTTCGTCTTGCATCAGTTAAATCCTGTTTTCTGCTATTCCCGTTGTACATCATTCATTCAGGGCAGTGAGCCAGTTCTTGAGTTTCCGCGACAGGCTGGCTTTGTTCGCGTGCGGAAACGGCTCATCCGGAATGTTCTGGTCGAGAAAGCCGCAGAGTTTTTCCCAGCCATCGCCGGCAGCAAGGTCCATCGTCAGCAAATCGTCAGGCCGATCCGCGAAGTACTCTGCGACTTCCCTGTTATGCTGCTCGAACCTGGCGATATACACCTCTTCGTTACCCTCGGGGCAGCCGACACCATAGATCCACTTGCGCATGGGGGTTTCGCTGCGGCCAAAGTCCCTGACCTGGCTGTTTATCCAGGACTGCGGGTTGCGCGACATGAAAATGAACTTGCTGCCCGGGTATTTCCGGTCCATCTCCTTGTATATGACCGGCCAGGGGTTGTCCTGGAAGGCGTCGTATTTTGCAACAAGCTCATCGGCCATCGTCCAGACTTTCTGTGCGATTTCGGCATCCTTTGTGCCATTGGGACCGGTGACGCGGTAGCCGAGCTTCCTGAGCGCCTTCGCCAGGCTCGTCGTGCCGGTCTTGTGGAACCCGATACAGAATACTTTTGGCGACATCGCTTGTTAGTGTAATGCTTTGAAAATACGGATGTTCCGGCTCTTTCTGCCGCTGCGGCAGAATACCCGATTATCGTCGTTTGCGTTGCCCTGGTCGATAGCGCAAGCGGCTGCCAGCGCGCGCGCGACGATCGGATGTGCCGCAGTCGTTCAATCGCGGACGCCGAAAAATCCGACCGTATAGCCGGCATCGCGCAACAGCTGTGTTACGCGGCTGTTCAGCGCAAGCAGCACGAGAATATTGAGTAGTGGAACGAAAATCAGCACGCCGAGAACAATTTTTGCCAGCAGCGGGTAGTCGACGCCCAGCATCGCGCGAAATACCCCGATGATTCCCAGTATGAAGGCAATCAGGATAATCGCCACCCCGACAAGAGGCAGCAGCGCGGCGCCAATGACTGCAACGAAATACAGGATGAATGCGTAAATGATAAACCGCTGGCCCTGCTTGAGATGCGTAAGGCGCGTGCCGGTTTCCGCCCTATTGCCGAGTTCGGCCTTCGGCGTTTCATAAGGGTTATCGCTCATCGCTCGCACGCCTCTCGCCCGTCGAAAACGTGGCTTCTGCCGGGCCGTTGATGCCTGCGGGGAACTCGATATTGCTCACGCAGTGAGCCGGTCAGGAAAGCGGCACACCGTCGAAGAACTCGACTTCGCCGGTCTGTAACGAATACTCGGCGCCTACGATTGCCAGCCCACCTTCGGCAATCAGCCGCTCCAGTAACGCAGAACCATGTCGCAGGTGGTCGACGGACATGGCGACATTGGCGCGCACCGCATGCTGGGCCAGCTTGTCGAGGTCGTTCTTCAAATCGGTCTGCAGCAGCGAGCGCACGGAGGGTCGGATGCGATCGACGATGGATTTGAGGTTTGGCGACTGGTCTTCGGCCGGTTGCTGCAGCTCCTGGATGGTTGCCTTTATTG
>JAHHOT010000204.1 GCA_018677555.1 Gammaproteobacteria bacterium
GCACCAATGATCAGCATCAGGATGAGCAATCCGATGTGTATTGCGCCCAGATCAGGCATTTAGCATTGCTCCGTTCGGAAATCGTCGCACTGTTCGTGTACCAACGTTGTTCAGGAGGCGAGCCTGACCTTATCGATATCGCCAAGCACGTCGCGAATCTGCGCAACGGCCCAATCAATCTGTTCGCGCGTGATGATCAGAGGCGGTGCCAATCGAACTACAGTCTCATGCGTCTCCTTGCTGAGCAGCCCTTTTTTCATCAACTCCTCGCAGATCCGTCTTGCGCTCGCGATCGCCGGATCGATTTCCAGCCCGACGAAAAGGCCGCGACCGCGAATCTCCGTGATCGCAGTACTGCCCAACTTGCGTAACTCCCGGGTCAGGTAGTGTCCTTTCTCGGCACTCGCCGCAGCCAGATTTTCTTCGACGAGAATGTCCAGCGCTTCCTTGCCGATGGCAGCCGCCAGCGGGTTGCCGCCGAATGTGCTGCCATGGTCACCTGGCGTGAACACTTCCATGACTTCCCGCCTGGCAAGGAACATGGAAACCGGCATGATGCCGCCACCCAATGCCTTGCCGAGGATAAGCCCGTCCGGTACGACGTTCTCGTGCTCACAAGCGAGCAGTTTGCCGGTGCGCCCGAGGCCTGTCTGGATCTCGTCGGCGATCAGCAGCACGTTGTGTTCGCGGCATAGCTCCGCACATCGTTCGAGGTAACCCTGCGGGGGTATGACGATGCCACCCTCGCCCTGGATGGGTTCGACCAGGAAGGCGGCGGTGTTTGCCGTGATTGCCTGCGCCAGTGCTTCCGCATCGCCATATTCGACGGTCCGGAAGCCCGCTGGAAACGGGCCGAAGTGCTGCCGATACTGCGGCTCGTCGGACATTGCGACGATGGCAATCGTGCGGCCATGGAAATTACCGGTGCAGGCGATTATCTCCGCCTGGTCCGCGGCCACGCCCTTGACGGTGTACGCCCATTTGCGCGCTGCCTTGAGCGCGGTCTCGACCGCCTCGGCACCTGTGTTCATCGGCAGCGCCATGTCCTGACCGGTCAGCTCGCAAGCTCGCTGCAGAAACGGGCCCAGCCTGTCCGAGTGAAAAGCACGCGACACGATGTTGAGGTTTGCGGCCTGTTGCTGCAGTACCTTGATCAGTCGCGGGTGTGAATGGCCGTGGCTGACAGCCGAGTAGGCGCTCATCATGTCGAGGTACTTCTTGCCCGCAGTATCCCAGACATAGGCACCTTGACCGCGCGTCAGTACGACCGGCAGCGGGCGATAGTTACGCGCGCAATAGCGGTCTTCGAGATCAATTTCGGACGTCATCGGATTGCCTGGCCTGCCAAAGCGTGATGAGCTGCGGCGACGTCTATGCGCCACATAAGGCCATAATTTTACAGTAATAAAGGTCCGGCAGGCCAGCAAGGTTTGTGACGCGGTCGACGATACGAACAAGTCACCACTTGCCTCCGGTGGCGGATTCTTTACAGTCTGCGCGCATGACTTCGCGTTTTCTCCCGGCTACTGTTTCTTGAGCGGACAAAGCGTCGTCGTTGCCATCGTCACGGTCGCCGGGCTCGGTGTGGCCGCCCAATGGCTTGCCTGGCGCATGAAACTACCCGCGATCGTGCTGCTGGCGGCGGTGGGTTTGCTGATGGGCCCGGGCCTCGATCTGATACATCCCAGCGAGGCGTTCGGCGAGTTTCTCAGGCCGGTCGTGAGTCTCTGCGTCGCTATTATCCTGTTCGAAGGCGGGCTCAGCCTGCAGCTGAGCGAGCTCAAGGATGCGGCGACCGGTGTCAGACGGCTCGTGTATCTCGGTGCGCCGCTCGCATGGGCATTTTCGAGCCTGTGCGCGCACTATGTTGGTGGTCTCGACTGGCCGGTTTCACTGGTGTTCGGTGCAATCATGGTCGTCACCGGGCCCACTGTCATCATCCCGATGTTGCGCCAGGCGGGGCTCAATCGTCGCACCGCCTCGTACCTTAAGTGGGAAGGCATCGTCAACGACCCGATCGGTGCATTGCTTGCCGTTCTGGTTTTTCAGTTTTTCATCTACCAGGGCGAAGGCTCCGGCTGGGTCGAAGTGCTGCAGGGAATCGGTCTCGCAATCGTTTGCGGCATCGCCCTCGGTGGTCTCGGTGGCTGGAGCATTGCCCGTGCGTTTCATGCCGGGCAGGTGCCGGAATACCTGAAGAGCCCGGTCATGTTGGGCGTCGTGCTGGTTGCCTACCTGTTATCGGAAATCATCCAGCACGAAGCCGGACTGTTGACCGTAACGGTAATGGGTATCGTCGTGGGCAATATGCGCGTCCCCGGCATCGACGACATGAAACGATTCAAAGAGTACATCACCATCATGCTGGTTTCGGTGGTGTTCGTTTCCCTGACCGCTGATCTCGACGTTCGCTCGCTGGGTGACATAGGCTGGCGCGGCATGGCGCTGGTGCTCGCCATCATGTTTGTGGCGCGCCCGGCGGCAATCATGCTCGCAACGCTCCGTTCCGATGTAAAATTCAATGAACGCATTCTGCTCGGCTGGATTGCACCGCGCGGCATCGTGGCTGCGGCAACGGCCGGTCTGATGGGGCCGCGACTGGTGGATGCAGGCTACGATGCCGAGGTGTTGCTGCCGCTGGTTTTCGCCATCATTTTCGCGACGGTGTTCAGTCACGGTCTCAGCATCAATTGGCTGGCATCGAAACTCGGCCTGGCAAGCCGGCACCGTGACGGTGTACTGATCGTCGGTGCGTCGCCGTGGTCCGTGGCGCTGGCACAAACCCTGAATAGCATGGGCATCAATGTTTTGCTCGCGGATTCCACCTGGAACAACCTGCGCTCCGCGCGGCTCGCTGGCATTCCCGTGTTTTACGGTGAGATCCTCTCTGAATTCGCCGAAGAGTCGGTAGAACTCGCGCACGTACGAACGGTGCTGGCGGCCACGCGCAACAACGCTTACAACGCCCTGGTCTGTACCGCGATCGCGCCTGAGATTGGCCAGCAGCGCGTGCTGCAACTGGCGATGCCGGACCAGGATGACGATCCCAAGGCATTTTCGCGGCCGCGCCGCGGCAGCGTTGCCTTCAGCGCGGACATCGACTTTGACAAGCTCTGGCGCAACTACGTGCGCGGCTGGACCTTCTCGAAAACACGAATCACCGAAACCTATGATACGGCTACATTTCTGCGAGACCGCCCCGACGACGCGCTTGAAATCCTGACGATGAGTGCGGAAGGGCAGGTTGAGTTTCGAGCAGCGGATCGTCCCTCGGAGCTGCAGCCCGGAGACACTATCGTATACTTCGCGCGGGAACGAGCCGCGAGCGAGCAGGTAGACAGCGATGCGCAAACTGCCCCGGTCTGAAGCGATCACAATTGACGGACCTGCGGGTAACATCGAAGGCTTGTTCGAGGCGCCGCAAGATCGGGAACTGACAGGTTGCGCGGTCGTTTGTCACCCTTTGCCGACGCACGGCGGTACGATGCACAACAAGGTCACGCATACTCTGGCGCGGAGTTTCGTGACCAGCAACATGGCGGCCTTGCGTTTCAATTTTCGTGGCGTCGGCAAAAGCGCAGGTGAATTCGACCACGGCAATGGCGAGGTCGACGATATTGTTGCAGCGGTGGAGTGGCTGCGCGGCAAAGTTCCGCATTTGCCCCTGTGGCTTGCCGGGTTCTCTTTCGGTGCGGCACTCGCCGTGCGCGCCGCGTTAAAGGTTGCACCCGCCGGACTGATCAGTATTGCGCCCGCCGTGAGCCGCTTCGCAAACAGTCTGGACGCCCAGCCACATTGCCCATGGCTTATTGTGCAGGGAGATCAGGACGAGCTGGTTGATCTTGACGAGACGATCGAGTGGTTCAACTCGCTCGACCCGGGTCCGGAGCTACAGGTTTTTCCCGATACCGGACATTTTTTTCACGGCAAACTCGTTGCGCTGCGCAGTGCCGCCGAAGCGTTCATCGCCGCGCGCAGCGAGTCGACGTAGAAGCGCCGCCCCTGGCGCGACTGTTTGCCGGGACCGAAAAATCGGTTCGACCCCGGCAAAAAAAACCGGGCACGCGGCCCGGTTTTCAATGACTGTCCGTTACGGATCAGACCATGTCTTTCAGGCCCTTCAGGGGAACGACCTTGACCGCCTTGGATGCAGGCTTGGCCTTGAACATCATCTCTTCACCAGTGAACGGGTTTACGCCCTTTCTGGCTTTCCGTGCGGGTTTCTTCACGACGCGCATTTTCATCAGACCGGGAACCGTAAACAGTCCAGGTGCACCCCGACCACCGAGGTTCCTCTTGATTTGCCCAGCGAGAGATTCAAATACGGCCGCGACGTCCTTCTTGGTAAGACCAGTCTCGTCAGCGATATTTGCGTAAATTTCAGATTTGGTTGGTGCCTTCTTGCCCGCACCGTCTTTTTTGCTTGCAGCTGCCATGAAAAATTAACTCCCAAGAGAAATAAACAAAACGGGCAATCGGCCGCCCGTCGAAAAGCGACGCGACCATAGCATAAGAACGATGAAGTCGTAAATCGAAAAAGTGCGTTTTTCGCTTTATTTACAGAGTTTTTCGCTTCTAGCTGATTTTCGGGCGCAGGTCAATCCGTGTAAAACTGTCGCTGAAAACGGACAGATGCGGAGTCCTCTTCGCCCGCGGGGACAATGCTGATGTCGAAGTTCAGCGTTTCCCGGTTGGCGACGGCTGTTTCGCCGATGTAGTAGATCGCCTCCTGCTCACGGATTTCGCGCATGACCACGTTTTTCAACTGGCCCGTCAGATTGACGGTCTTGACGGTTACGTCCGCTGTGACCGGCGTGTTGGTCCTGTTGTCAATCACCGACACATTGAGCATTGCGCGTTGCTTGCTGCGCACGATGTTGTAGGCGCTGGCAACTTCCGGCGGGAGCTGGTCGGTCGATTGTGCGCTGAAATGCACCGTGTGATTGCCGATGTTGGCATGCGTCGCCCCGGCCGGCTGTGCCTCCGGTACTGTCGCATCCTCGCCTGGACCTCCGCAGCCTGCGATCAACAACAACATCGTGGCCGCTGTAATTATTTTTCTCATGTGGATTGACTCCCGGTCCTGACACCCCTCCCCACCGTCACTATAGCCGATTGCCGCCGCCGGTCCTATTCCTGACGGCGGTAAGAGAGCGATAAAAACGCCCTGCGGCGCGAGCTTCACAGCGGCAGTGGTCGCAGGTCGCGCAATACGATATTGACGGCCTGCAGCAGGACGATAGCAAAAATCGGTGAAATATCGAGGCCGCCGATGGGCGGAATGATGCGGCGAAACGGGCGCAGCACCGGTTCGGACAGGGTATGCAACAGCGTGGTAATCGGGTTGACATTGTGCGGTGCAACCCAGCTCAGGATAATCTTGATGAAGATCGCAAAGAAAAACAGGTTGTTGCTCAGCACAACGAGCTTGATGACGGCCGTCAATAGCGTGGGCACAAGGCCATCGGTCACGCCGTAGCTCGCCTGACCCATCAACGCGAGCATCAGCAGCAGAACGGCGAACTGGACGGCCAGCGCGATCAGCACAGTCGCGGTGTCGATGCGGCCGACCGCAGGTAGCAGGCGCCGCAGCGGCACGACCATCGGTGAGGTCAGCCGCAGGATGCCCTGGGAAATCGGGTTGTGGAAGTCGGCACGCAGAATAGGCAGCCAGAAGCGCAGCAGCAGCACCAGCAGGTACAGCTGGGCAAACGTCTCGATAATAAAAATTAATGCCTTGTTCATGGAAATCCGGCTCTCAGTCCGCTCCCGCCTCGTCCGCCAGGCTGACCGAGCGGTCCCGCGCGGCCTTGATGGCGGTCGCAAAGATACCACGAACGTCCAGTGACTCGAGGTGCTCGAATGCAGCGGCGGTTGTGCCGCCCGGCGAGCGAACGCGATCGATCAGAACCGACATCGGTTCGTGTTCCGCAGATGCCAGCGCGGTGGCGCCGCGTGCCGTCTGCAGAACCAGCGCCCGCGCCGAATCGTGCCCGATGCCCAGTCTGACCGCGGATTCGATCATCGCGTCGATGAGCAGATAAAAGTAGGCGGGGCCGGTGCCGGATACCGCCGTAACGGCATCCATCAGCGATTCTTCCTCGAGCCAGACGACCTGGCCGACGGCCGACATGATCTTTTCGGCGAGGATACGGCCGAATTCGTCGGCAGTTTCGTTGGCGTACAGGGCGGAAATCCCCATGTCGATCAGGGCCGGCTGGTTCGGCATCACGCGAACGATTTCCAGGCCGCCGCCGAGCCAGGTATCGATGTCCGCTACGCGAGCGCCGGCAGCGATGGAAATGACGACCGGCATATGCGATTGCACGACTGGCTGCAACTCCCTGCATACTGCGCCGAGTATCTGTGGTTTAACCGCCAGCACCAGGTTGCCCGCAGCTTCTGCGACTTCTGCATTGCTCTTCGTTATGACCGATCCATCGAACTCCTTGCGCAGCAGCCGGCGCTGCTTTGCCGCGGGTTCCGAAATCAGTATGTGCGCTGGCTCGAAGCCGCTGCGCACCAGTCCTCCGGCGATCGCTCTTGCCATGTTGCCGCCGCCGATGAATCCGACTTTGTTTCTGTCCATTGTTAACTGTTCCCGTTTACTGTCGCTCGCCAAACAATGCTGTGCCGATACGCACGATCGTCGCACCTTCGAATATCGCCGCCCTGAAATCCGCGGTCATACCCATTGACAGGGTATCGACGGGCAGACCGGCTGTCTTCAATTCGTCGTTGAGTTTGCGCAGCAGGGCGAACGGTTTGCGCTGCTCTTCGAAGCCCGTGCGTATTGCCGGGAGACACATCAGCCCACGAAGACGGATTCGCGGCAGATCCGTGATCGCTTGCGCCAGCGGCAGCAGCCTGTCTACCGGCACGCCTGACTTCTGCGCTTCGTTGTCGACGTTGACCTGAATGCAGACGTTGAGGTCTTGTGCGTTCGCGGGACGCTGCCGACTCAGCCGTTCCGCGATGCGCAATCGATCCACCGTATGGACCCAGGCAAAGGTCTCGGCCACCTGCCGTGTCTTGTTGGCCTGCAGGCGCCCGATGAAGTGCCAGGTCAGATCGTCCCGCCCGAGCTCGCGAATCTTCGGCAATGCCTCCTGGACGGTGTTTTCGCCGAAATCCCGGTGCCCCGTGGCGGCCGCCTCCAGCAGCGCCTCGGCGGGTTGCCGCTTGGTCACCGCGAGGAGCTGCACATCCTCCGGGCGCCGCCCGGCGTCGATGGCGGCATTCGCCAGCAAATCTTGGATTTTTCGAAAGTTTTCCGTGACTCCAATCACGTTTTGCTCACCCTGCTTCGCTATACTAGTCTTTGTTCAGGTCCGGGTTATGGTAAGTCCGGCCGACCACTCATAAAGGGAGAAATATGGCCGTCGATGTTGCCCAACTATTGTCCTTCACGGTAAAGAACAATGCATCTGACCTGCACCTGTCAGGTGGTGTGCCGCCGATGATTCGCGTGGACGGTGACATCAAGCGAGTCAATATGCCAGCGCTGACGCACAAAGACGTCAACAGCATGGTTTATGACATCATGAACGACAAGCAGCGCAAGGACTACGAAGAGTTCCTTGAAACCGACTTTTCGTTCGAGATCCCCAAGCTCGCACGTTTTCGGGTAAACGCATTCAATCAGAATCGCGGCTCCGCCGCCGTTTTCCGGACCATTCCCTCGGAAATACTCTCGCTGGATGATCTTGGCGCGCCGCCTATATTCAAGGACGTTTCCATGCATCCACGCGGTATCGTCCTGGTAACAGGACCGACCGGCTCCGGTAAATCGACCACGCTAGCGGCCATGGTCGACTACATCAATGACAACAAACCCGACCACATCCTGACTATCGAAGATCCGATCGAGTTTGTGCACGAAAGCAAGAAGTCGCTGATCAATCAGCGCGAGGTACATCGTGACACGCTGGGCTTCAACGAAGCGCTGCGCTCGGCACTGCGTGAAGACCCTGATGTCATCCTCGTCGGCGAGCTGCGCGACCTCGAGACTATCCGGCTGGCACTGACTGCTGCTGAAACCGGTCACCTTGTCTTCGGCACACTGCACACGAGCTCGGCTGCGAAAACCATCGACCGTATCGTCGACGTGTTTCCCGCCGCCGAGAAGGAAATGGTTCGGGCGATGCTGTCCGAGTCGTTGCGCGCCGTAGTTTCGCAAACATTGTTGAAGAAAATTGGCGGCGGCCGAATCGCGGCGCATGAGATCATGATTGGCACGCCAGCCATCCGAAACCTGATTCGCGAGGGTAAAATCGCACAAATGTATTCGGCTATCCAGACGGGGCAAGGCTCGGGCATGCAAACGCTCGACCAGAACCTGACTGAGCTGATGCAAAAGGGCCTGATCAACAAGGAAGAGGCCCGGTTCCGTGCCGTAAACAAAGAAAATTTTTAGGGACAGGAACCTGCGAAAGTGAAAAGACAGGAGTAATGGAATGGAACGCGAACAGGCGGTTAGGCTCACACAAAACCTGTTGAAAAAGATGGTCGAGAAGAATGGCTCGGACCTGTTTTTGACGACCGGGTTTCCGCCGGCAATCAAGGTGGACGGGCAGATTCACAAGGCAACCGACACTCCGCTGAGCGCGGATCAGGCCGCGATGATGGTTCGGGCCATCATGAACGACAAGCAGATCAAGGAATTCGACGCGACCAAGGAATGCAACTTCGCGATCAGTCCGCAGGGAATCGGCCGATTCCGCGTCAGCGCGTTCATTCAGCAGGGCATGGCGGGTGCTGTCCTCAGGACGATCACCACCGAGATTCCTACGCTGGGCGATCTGGAATTGCCGCCGATTCTGAAAGACGTGGTAATGAACAAACGTGGACTTGTAATCGTCGTCGGCGGTACCGGGTCCGGTAAATCGACGACGCTCGCTGCCATGATCGGTCACCGCAACGAGAATTCGCGCGGACACATCATTTCGATAGAAGATCCGGTCGAATACGTACACCCGCACCAAGGCTGCGTCATCACGCAGCGTGAGGTCGGCGTCGACACGGATAGCTGGCACGCAGCGCTGAAAAACACCCTGCGCCAGGCGCCGGACGTTATCCTGATCGGTGAAATTCGCGATCGTGAGACCATGGAGTATGGCATTCAGTTCGCTGAAACCGGTCACCTGTGTCTCGCGACATTGCATGCGAACAGTGCTAACCAGGCGCTTGACCGGATAATCAACTTTTTCCCGGAAGAACGTCGTACGCAGTTGTTGATGGACCTGTCGCTGAATGCCAAGGCATTTGTTTCGCAGCGCCTCATCCCGCGCGAAAGTGGCGTTGGACGAGTCGCCGCAATGGAAATCATGTTGAACTCGCCGCTCATCGCGGATCTGATCTTCAAGGGTGAGGTCGCGCACATCAAGGAGATCATGGCGAAATCGACGAGGCTCGGTATGCAGACCTTCGACCAGGCGCTGTTCTACCTGTACGAGGACCGAGTCATTTCCTACGAGGAAGCGATGCGCAACGCCGACTCGAAAAACGAGCTGCGGCTACGAATCAAGCTCGAAAGCAAGCGCGAGTCGTCGATTTCCGATCAACATGCGGAAAGCCTGCGGATCATGGACGAAGACAACGCTCAAACATTCTGAGCAAAGGGAATCAGCTCATCAATGAACGTTAAACCGCTGTTCAAACTCATGGTCGAAAAGAAGGCGTCCGACCTTTTCTTCGCACCTTACGCGCCGGCGAAGATAAAGATAGACGGCAAGATCATGCCCGTGAACAAGCTCGAGATGACCCCGAAAATGGTCAAGCAGGCGGCCATCGAATTGATGGACGAAGCACTGCTGGATGCGTTTACCCGCGAGCTGGAAGTCGATTTCGCGATTTCCGAGCCAGGGCTCGGGCGGTTCCGCGTCAACGTGTTCCATCAGCGTGGC
>JAHHOT010000268.1 GCA_018677555.1 Gammaproteobacteria bacterium
CTTGTCATCGCGCTTACCGCGACTGTCGCAGGTTGTGAAAAATGGTTCGCAATACGGCGGAAAAGCCGATAGTTTGGCGCCGTAAGCCATCGCCGAATACACGGTAGCGGCCGGGACCGGGGGGTGCATGAAGGAATACGATGCCATCGTGATTGGTGCCGGGCACAACGGGCTGACCAACGCGGCGTTCCTGGCAAAAGCCGGTCTTGACGTGCTCGTTGTCGAAAAAAATTCATACATTGGCGGTGCCACCGTCAGCCGGGAGTTGCACGAGGACTGGACGTACTCCAACTGCTCTTACGTCTGCAGCCTGTTCAGACCGGAGATATACAATGCGCTGGACCTCGGTCGTCATGGACTGATGGTGATCCCACTGGCCGGCAGCATGACGTTCAAGGAAAACGGCGACTATTTCGGCAGCTACTACGAAGCAAACGCGCGCCGCCGCGAGTTACGGCGGCACAACGAGCGCGATGCCGATGCGGCGGTGCGATTCGACGCGGATATTCTTCGCTGGTGCAGGTTGATTCGCGGTTTTCTCATGCGTACGCCGCCGGATCCCGGGTCGCTGCGGCCGCGCGATGCTTTCGAGTTTGCATACCTGCTGAAGAAATTCCACGAACTGAGTGAGTCGCAGATATACGAGTTCATCCGCTTCTTCACGATGTCGATCGCAGAGTATCTCGAGAACTACTTCGAGGACGAGACGATCGTGGCGCACTATTCCGGTGGCAGTATCATCGGCACCGGGCTCGGCGTTTACTCGCCCGGTACCGCGTATGTTTTGCTGCATCATGCGATGGGCGACGTCGACGGCAACGTTGGCGCCTGGGGATTCGCTCGCGGCGGCATGGGTGCGGTGTCGACTGCGCTGAGCTCTGCGTTGCAGTCGTTCGGTGGAGAGATACGCACCGATGCGGAGGTCGTGAATATCGACGTCGCGGGAAGACGAACGAAAGGCGTGGAGCTGGCGTCCGGCGAAAAGATCGCGGCGAAAGTTGTCGTCTCGAACCTGGATGCGAAACGCACTTTCCTGGGGATAATGAGCGAGACTGATCTGCCGCCGGATCTCCTGCGGCGGGCGAAGAATTTCAAGATTCGCGGCTCCTCCGGAAAACTGAACATCGCGCTCGACGGCATGCCCGGATTCCCCGCGTTGCCGCCGGACTCACCGCTTACGCTTGGCCACATGCATTTCACCGACACGTTGCACCGCCTGGAGAAGGCGTACGACGACTGGAAGGAAGACCGCTGGTCCGCGGACCCGTATTGCGACACGCTGATCCCCTCGCAGTACGACCCGAGCCTTGCGCCAGCCGGCAAGCACATGATGACCGTGTTCGTTCAGTATTGCCCGGTTGAACCGGACGGCGGCTGGGACGACGCGAAACGCACGGCGTTCGGGCAGGCGGTGATCGACCAGATTGGCGAATACAGCCCGAACTTCAGGGATCTGATACTGCATGCCGAGATCCGCACACCGCGCGAACTCGAAGACGAAGTGGGACTTACCGACGGGAACATATTCCACGGTGAACTGACGTTCGATCAGCTCCTGTTCAATCGCCCGTTCCCGGGCTATGCCCAGTATCGAGGCCCCGTCAAGGGAATGTACCTGTGTGGCTCGTCGACGCACCCGGGTGGCGGTGTCATGGGTGCGCCCGGCGCCAACGCCGCACGCGAAATCCTGCGCGACCACGGTAAACGTGACTCCACGCCCGAAGAGTTCAGCGATGACTGAGACGCTCGACGCGATCGTCGTTGGCGCCGGGCACAACGGGCTGGTGTGCGCGGGCTGCCTGGCGCGCGCGGGGCTCAACGTGACGGTCCTCGAAAGTGCCGCGCAATGTGGTGGCATGGCCGGGCCCCGCTCCCTGGACAGGGACTATCATATTCCGTCACTTGCGCATACGGCATTCCCGCTGGCAGAGCATGTGCGCCACGACCTCGAGCTGGACCGACACGGCTACGTGCCCGGCCCGCCTGCAGCGACGATCTCGCTCCAGCCGGACGGGCGTCACCTGCGACTGACGGGGCACGAAGTGAGCGGCGCCGATCTCCATGATGCAGATCGATCAGCGTATGCCCGCTTTGCGGATGACTACGGCGGCTTCGCCCGTGCGCTAACGCCGCTCATGACAACTCGTCCACCGCGGCTGAAGGACATGGACTTTACGGACAAGAAGACACTCGCGAGGCTCGGCTGGCGAATTCGCATGGGACTCGGCAAAGCGTCGATGTACGAATTCTTGCGCGTCGTTGCGATGAACATCTACGACGTGCTCGACGAAATCATCGAAGACGAACGATTGAAAGGACTCATTGCGGCGGACGCCGTCATTGGCCATAACGCCGGGCCAAGATCCCCCGGTACCGTCCTCACGTATCTAATGCGCCGATTCAACGAGCTTGGCGGACCGATGTACGTTGTCGCCGGCAACGGTTCGCAGGTCATCGACGCGCTTGCGGCAGCGGCCAGCGGTTTGGGCGTATCGCTGCAATACGGCAGCACCGTCGAAAAAATACTGGTAGAGAATGGCCGCACGACCGGCGTTCGGCTGAACGGCGGTGCGGTGCTGAAAGCGCCCCTGGTCGTGTCGAGTGCAGATCCGCGAACGACCTTTCTGGACCACGTCGGTGCGTCGCAACTCGACGCGATGTTTACGCAGCGCGTGTCACAGATTCGCGGTGCCGGCGGTATTGCAAAATTGCATGTCGCTTTGTCGGGGGCGCCCGACTTCAAGGGTCTCGACAACGAGGCTCTTGCCGACCGCTTGTTGATCGCGCCGTCCATGCAATATCTCGAACGGGCTTACAATCACTCGAAGTACGCTGAACTGAGCGATAAACCGTTGCTCGAAATCACCTTTCCCAGTGCGCACAACGGGGCATTAGCCCCGGCAGGGCACCACGTCATGTCGGTCAACATCGGCATTGCGCCATACGAACTCGGGTCTGGCTGGGACGCCGTTGCGCAGACCCTGCCGTACGAGATCATCGCGACGATCGGACAGTACGCGCCGAACCTGTCGCTACTGGTCGTCAGTCACGAGTTCCTGACGCCGCCGCGCATCGAACAGGAGTATCGCGTGCGTGGCGGACACTGGCATCACGGGGAAACGACTATCCATCAATCCTTCATGATGCGGCCGCTGTACGGTGCGGCCCAGTATGACACGCCGGTTGACGGCCTGTTTCTGTGCGGCGCGGGCACGCATCCCGGCGGAGGGATTACAGGGCTCCCCGGACACAATGCGGCAAAGCGCGTGCTGGAACTCGCGACATGACGATGATCGAGAAAACGCATTTTCGACAGCCACTGGGGCGCTCGCCGTTTCATCCGCGAATTGCCTTGCTGTCGCAGTCGGAGGAATGGACCAGCTGGAACGGCTACATGGCGCCGCGGGTCGTCGCCAAACTGTCCACGGAGTATTTCGCCGTTCGCAGCGGGTGTTCCGTAATGGACCTGACGCCGATGGAAAAATACCGTATCAGCGGTTCCGACGCGCGTCCGTTTCTGGATCGACTCGTGACACGGGACATATCGGGTCTTGCGGCAGGTCGCGTGACCTACGTGATCTGGTGCAATGACGAAGGCAAGCTGATCGACGACGGCACGTTGTTCCAATTAGGTCAAAACGACTACCGTTTGTGTTCGCAACATCACCAGCTCGACTGGCTGCGGACGTCAGCCATCGGATTCGACGTGCAAGTCGAGGTCGAGACACAGCAGGTAGCCGCGCTCGCCGTGCAGGGGCCGACCGCCTGCTCGGTTCTCGCCGAGGCAGGTTTTGACGATCTGCAGGCGCTGCAACCGTTTCGTTTCCAGCAGTCGGCGTGCAGCGGCTTGCCGGTTATGGTTTCGCGCACGGGTTACACGGGTGATCTCGGGTACGAGTTGTGGATGAAGCCGAACGATGCACTGCCGGTGTGGGACGCGATCTTCGCCGTCCAGGGCCGCTACGATATTCACGCGATCGGCTTGTCGGCGCTCGAGATGGTGCGTATCGAGGCAGGATTCGTGATGCCGGGCTTCGATTTCAACACCGCGGAGTCGACGATCCGGGCCGGTTACGACCGTTCGCCGTACGAAGTGGGGCTGGGCTGGGCGGTCAGTCTGGATAAAGGACAGTTCACCGGACGCAGGGCGCTCCTGGCTGAATCGGCACGACCTGCAAAGCGTCGGCTGATGAAGATCGTCGTCGAAGGCAACAAGCCGGTCGGGGCGTCGTTCATATACGACCGCAGGAACGGTCGCCAGGTCGGGGAGATCAAGTGCGCGGCGTGGTCGCCGATCCTGAAAGCGAATCTCGCTCTCGCCGACATCGAATTTGACAACGGCAGACTGCCGCGGGAACTATGGGCGCGTATCGATTATCAGCGAGAACTGAAATGGCACTCCGCCTGGGCGCGCTGCCATGTCTCGGAAAAGCCTTTCTATCAGCCCGGACACCGCGGCCTCACGCCGCCGAACAGGTATTGACGCAATGAAAAAGCTGACGGGAACGCGGCAGGCGGGGCGACAGAAATTCGGATACGGTTTGTGAGCGCCCGGCCGGGTGCAGTCACTGACACGCCACCACGCCATTCGAGCGTTGCCGCGCTGTTGCGGGCCGAGAGTCCGCGCGAGCCGGTTTACTGTATTTTTCCGCATGTCTACCGCGAATCGACCGAGGCGTTTGTGGCCGGCTTTCCAGGGCGCGTCCTTTTTGCCGTGAAGGCCAATAACCATCCCGCGGTGATCCGGATGTTGATCGACGCTGGTGTGCGGCATTTCGACTGTGCGTCGCTCGAGGAGGTTGCACTGGTCGACCGGATCGACCAGAACTGCACAAAGTACTTCATGGTGCCAACGCGTATTCGCGACGCCGCGCGCTTCGCGCAGGAACGACACGGCGTACGTCATTTCGTGATCGATCATCCGGCCGGCCTCGACAAGCTGGCGGCCGAGATCGACATGGCGCGCTCCGTGGTGTTTGCGCGGATGGCCGTACACCATGAAGCGGCACTGGCTGACCTGTCGATTCGCTTCGGCGCAAAGCAGGACGACATGCCGGCGCTGCTGCACGCCATTCGCAACCTGGGCGCGGAACCGGCGCTGGCTTTCAACGTCGGCTCGTCCGTGCTGGATCCGTCTGCCTACGAGTACGCCATCGAGCGCACGCGGGAGGTGCTCGAGGGCCTGCCGTTCAGGCTGCGTCTCATCGACGTCGGCGGCGGCTACCCGAAGTCCTATCCCGGGTTCCAGGTGCCGGAACTCGAGCACTACTTTCGCGCGGTCGCGGACAGTTTCGCCACATTACCGCTCAGGGACGACGCCGAGGTACTGGGCGAACCCGGGCGCGCGCTTGCAGCGCCGGGAATGTCGGCCATCGTGGAGGTCATTCTGCGCAAGGATCAGCGATTGTTCATCAACGACGGCATGTTCGGCATCTTCTGGGAGCTGCGCTACGAGGGACACGAGCGTTACCCGGTGCGGGCGTGGCGCGATGGCCAGGTCCACGACGGAGAAACGGCAGCGTTCCAGCTCAACGGGCCGACCTGCGACGGTACGGATACGCTACCCGGTGCGGTCGAGCTGCCGAACGATGTGCGACCCGGCGATCACCTCGAATTCGGGCACATCGGCGCCTACAGCCTGAGCGGCCGTACGGACTTCAACGGCTACTACAGCGACAATATAGTCATCATCGACGGCGCCGCGGAACATCCACCGTCGTAGTCTTACAGCAGGGTCGGATTGCCGTGCACCGCCTCGCCATCCAGCAAAGTCATTAGTACGTTCGTTTCGGAAATTTCCTCCGCAGGTATGTCGAACAGGTTGCGGTCGAGGACGACGAGGTCGGCCGCTTTGCCCGCTTCGAGCGATCCGGAGACAGCGTCAAGATTGTTGACGAATGCCGCGTTGATGGTGAAGGCGGCCAGAGCGGTCGGCAAATCGATAGCCTCTATCGGGATGAACGGTGTCTGCGTGTCGCCTGTTGCACCCATGCGCGTTATCGCTGTTTCGATCTGGTGAAACGGGTTGGCGGTCGATACCGACCAGTCGCTGCCGAATGCAATGGTCGCGCCGCTTTTCTGCACACTCGCGATCGGGTACAGCCAGCGGGCGCGGGCCGCGCTCATGTAGGGCAGCGTCAGATCGGTGATGTATTCGTCGGCGTAAGCCCACAGCGGCTGAAAATTCGCGATCACGCCGAGTTGGCGAAATCGCGGGATGTCCGTCGGGTCGATCAGCTGCAGATGCGAGATGTGATGCCGCAGGCCGTTATTGCCATTGCTGCTCCGCGCCGCCTGTACCGCGTCCAGGCACTGGCGAATGGCGGCATCGCCGATCGCATGAAAGTGTACCTGGTAACCAGCGGCATCCAGTGCCGTGACCGCCGCATTGAGCGACTCCGGCTCGATCATTGGAATACCCCTCACACCACCCTGACCGATGTAGGGTTCCAGCACGGCCGCCGTGAAGTTCTCCATAACCCCGTCCTGCATGATCTTGACCGTCGTCGCCCGCAGCCTGCCTGCGCTGAACTCGTCACGCAGTTCGTCGATCTGTGCGATCTGCTCGAGGCCCTCGTCCCGTTCCCACCAGATCGACCCAACGACGCGCAGCGACAGTTCGCCGCGCTGTTCCAGCGCGCGATACGTCTCGAGCGACTCGCGGTCCACGGAAGCGTCCTGAATGGCGGTAATGCCATAGTTGTTGAGCAAGTTGATGGCGTATTGCAGCCCCGCGGTGCGCGTCTCGAGGTCGGCAGGCGGGATATGGCGCGTCACGAGGCCCATCGCACCCTCCTGCAGGCTGCCGATCGGGTCGCCGGTCGCGGGGTCGCGGTCGACGCGGCCGCTCGCCGGGTCGGCGGTGTCGCGGTCGATACCCGCCAGTTCGAGCGCTTTGCTGTTCGCCCAGCCAGTGTGACCGTCCCTCGAAGTAAGGTAGACCGGCCGATCCGGGACGACCTCGTCGATCAGCCTGCGGCTGGCCATCGCGCCCGGTCCGAATACAGCCATGGACCAGCCGCCGCCGAGCAGCCACTGCTTGTCGGGATTCGCCGCGGCGTACGCCGCAATCTTGTCGATATACTCCTCCAGCGATTCACTGTCGTTCAGATCGATCGCGATTGCTTCCATGCCCGCGGAGAGCGGATGAATATGGCTGTCCTGGAACGACGGCATGACCATGTGTCCGTCGAGTTCGACGACGCGCGTGGCGGCGCCGATGTACGGGGCAACGTCGCTGTCGCGGCCGACGAATACGATGTTGCCGCCACTAATTGCGATTGCCTCGGCCCAGCTGCGCGCGGCATCCATTGTGTAGACCTTGCCGCCGCGCAGCACGAGGTCGGCAGTCGCGACTGAATCCTGCTCCTCGGCAACCGGTGGTTGCGGCGAGTCGCACGCGCTTAGCAGCAATGCGACGGTAATCAGCACAATTCTCATTAACGACTCCTGTCGGGTGCAATCGAATGCATTAACCGGGCTGGAATTGCCCGGTCACTGATGGGTGTTCGGTCGGCTAGCGTGCTTCTATGAAATCATCGAACTCGCTGGCCTGGGACGAGAGTTTTTCAACCTCGTCCGGCTCGATCGGAATGATGCGGCTAAGCCATTCGTGGCCGTCGTCAGTAACCAGCACATCGTCTTCGAACGCAATGCGCGGGCCTTCCGGCGGCATGACACCTTGTTCGATCGACAATACCATGCCCGCTTCGAGCGGCACGAGATAGTCGCCTTCGTCGTGTACTTCCATACCGATAAAATGTCCGATGCCGTAGTAGTAGTCCTCGTCATAACCACCGGCCTCGCGCAGCATCTCGATGGCCTTGTCGTGCAACTCCCACCAGGTCACCCCGGGGCGGACCATCGAGATCACCGTTTTCTGCACGTCGAGCGCGATGTTATACAGCTTGCGCTGCTTGTCAGTCATTTTTCCGCTGACCGGCATGTTGCGCTGGATGTCGGCGGAGTAATGATTGAACGCGGCGCCGGTGTCGGTCCAGACCATGTCGCCATCACGAAAAACCGCACCACCCGAGCGTGGCACGAATTCGATCCAGCCCTCCGGAATAGCAGGATCGTCGGCAACTGTCTCGACGCCCTCGCGACGCACTGACGTCGGGAAG
>JAHHOT010000173.1 GCA_018677555.1 Gammaproteobacteria bacterium
GACTGCACCTGGCTCGCGTCTTCGCCTTCGACCATGACACGAATTACCGGTTCCGTACCCGACGCCCGCAAAACCACGCGACCCGCGCTGGCCAATTCGCCCTCCGCCGCAGAAACCGCCTGACAGATCTTCGGGGATTCGGCCGGGTCCATGCGCTTGTCCGTGCGCACGTTGAGCATCAGCTGTGGGTACTTGGGCATCCCCGACGCCAGATCCGACAGCGACCGTCCGCTGCGCTTCATGATGGCCAGGACCTGCAGGCTGGAAATCAGGCCGTCACCGGTCGTTGTCTTGTCCAGGCAAATCATGTGGCCGGACGTCTCACCGCCGATCACCCCGCCCTTTTCGCGCAGCGTTTCAAGGACATATCGATCCCCGACACTGGCGCGCAGGAACTCGATGTTTTCCCGCCGCAGAGCGTGCTCGAGGCCAAGATTACTCATCACCGTCCCGACGACCGGCCCACGCAGGCTGCCGTCCTGTTTGCGAGCCTTGGCAATGATGTACAGCAGCTGGTCGCCGTCGAGCAAGACGCCGTTCTCGTCGACCATGACCACGCGGTCGCCGTCACCATCCAGGGCGATCCCCACGTCGGCCTGCACGGCAGGCACCGTCTTCTGTAACAGCCCGGGATAGGTCGACCCACAGCTATCGTTGATATTCTTGCCGTTCGGCGAACAACCGATCGGGATCACGTTGGCGCCGAGATCGCCATAAGTACGAGGGCCGACCTTGTAGCCCGCGCCATTGGCACCGTCAAATACGATCTTGACACCGTCAAGATCGATGTCGTCGGGAAACGTCGACGCGCAGAACTGCTGGTAGCGGTCTCGTGCGGTATCGACCCGCTTCGCCCGACCGAGCTTGTGAGATTCCACGGTTATTGCCGGCTGACCCAGATGGCGCTCTATGGCCAGTTCGACATCGTCCGACAGCTTTGAGCCTTTGCCGTCGAAAAACTTGATGCCGTTATCGTGATACGCGTTGTGTGACGCGCTGATGACCACGCCCAGGTTGGCGTTGAATTCCTGCGTCAGGTGCGCGATACCGGGTGTCGGCAGCGGGCCAAGCAGCAGTACGTCGGCGCCAGCAGCGACGAAGCCAGCCTCGAGGGCCGACTCGAACATGTAGCCCGACAGCCGCGTGTCCTTGCCGATCAGCACCGTACCGCCACTCGGTACCAGCACCTGGGCGGCCGCGCTCGCCAGGCGCAGGGCAAAATCCGCGCTCATCGGGTCGCTGCCAACAAGCCCGCGAACGCCGTCCGTACCGAAGAATTTCCTAGTCATCATTCATTTCCCGCAGCTATTACAGCCTGAACCACCTTGAGCGCGTCCACCGTATCCTCGACATCGTGAGTCCTGACGATGTTCGCGCCGCGCTCGAACGCCATGACGGCGGCCGCCAGACTGGCTGCCTGCCGCTCACCGACCCCGCGGCCAGTCAGATGACCCAGCGTCTGCTTGCGCGACAATCCTACCAGCAATGGCAGACCCAGCTCCGTGAATCGGCGCAGATTCACGAGCAATTCCAGATTGTGCCTGGGACTCTTGCCGAACCCGAAGCCGGGGTCGATGACGATACGGTCAGCTCGAATTCCGCCCGTGATACAGCGATCGCGCGCCTCGGCCAGGAAAGTGCTCACCTCGGCGATCACGTCGTCGTAATGCGGTGATTCCTGCATCGTCCGCGGCTCACCCTGCATATGCATCACGCATACAGCCGTGCCCAGCCCGGCCGCTGCCTCCAGCGCACCCTCCCGGCGCAGCCCGTAGACATCGTTGATCAGTGTGGCCCCTGCCCTGACCGCCTCCACCATTACCGCGGGTTTGCTGGTGTCGATCGACACGAGCACATCGCTTTCGCCACGAATTTTTTCGATCAGCGGGATGACGCGCTCGAGTTCCCTGTCTGCGGATACGTCAGCGGCGCCGGGCCGCGTCGACTCGCCACCGACGTCGATAAACGTCGCACCTGCATTGGCCATGGACACAGCATGTCGGAGTGCAGAATCCGGCTCCGAGAATTGCCCGCCATCGGAAAACGAATCCGGCGTGACGTTCAGGATCCCCATGATCACGGGCAACTCGAGATCGAGTTGCGTCGTTCCAAGGTTCAGCTTCATCGGCATGGAGTGCAGATCGGGTTTCGATCGCTCATGGCGTTAGCGGCCGCTTTGCGGCAGAACCACGGCTTCCGCGTCGACGTTCCAACGGCTCGATGGCGTAGAGCGGGGTCTTTAGTGCTCGCTCGCAGGGCCACCTATCGGGCCGGGCGATTCGGACCCGGTATCCGGTGCGGTTCCGGTCGGCTCCAGATCGTCCGTGTCGTCCCAGTTCTTGGGCGGGCCGGGCTCGCGGCCTTCCATAATGGCCTTCACCTGCTCATCGTCGATCGTTTCGTATTTCATGAGCGCCTTCGCCATGACGTGCAGTTTCGACTCGTTCTCTTCGAGGATGGTCTTCGCCCGCTCGTAATTGCGATCAATAATGTTGCGCACTTCCTCATCGATTGTATGGACTGTGACGTCAGAAACCTGCTTGTGCTGGGTCACCGAGCGACCCAGGAAAACTTCGCCGTCGTCTTCGCTATAGGTCAACGGTCCCAGCCTTTCGGACAGGCCCCACTTGGTTACCATGTTGCGCGCAATCTCGGTCGCGCGCTCGATGTCGTTTGCCGCACCAGTAGTAACGCCCTCGCTACCGAGGGTCATTTCCTCGGCGAGTCGCCCGCCGAACAGCGACGAAATCATGCTTTCGAGACGCTCCTTGGACACGCTGTATTTGTCTTCCTCTGGCAGGTACATCGTGACGCCGAGTGCGCGCCCGCGCGGGATGATCGTCACCTTGTAAACCGGATCGTGATCGGGCACACAGTAACCGACGATGGCATGGCCTGCCTCATGGTACGCGGTATTGAGCTTTTCCTTTTCGCTCATGACCATGGAGCGACGCTCCGTGCCCATCATGATCTTGTCTTTCGCTTTCTCGAACTCTTCCATACTGACGACGCGTTTGTTCTCGCGTGCGGCGAACAATGCCGCCTCGTTCACGAGATTGGCCAGGTCGGCGCCGGAAAAACCCGGTGTACCGCGCGCGATGATAGACGGTTTGACGTCGTCATCGAGCGGCACTTTGCGCATATGGACTTTCAGGATGAGTTCACGGCCGCGAATGTCCGGTAACGGAACGACGACCTGCCGGTCGAAACGGCCAGGCCGCAGCAACGCGGGATCCAGGACGTCGGGTCGGTTGGTGGCAGCAATGACGATAATGCCCTCGTTGCCCTCGAAACCGTCCATTTCCACCAGCATCTGGTTCAGTGTCTGCTCGCGTTCATCGTGACCACCGCCCAGACCAGCACCACGATGACGTCCAACGGCATCGAGCTCGTCGATGAAGATGATGCACGGCGCCTGCTTCTTCGCCTGGTCGAACATATCGCGCACACGCGATGCACCGACGCCGACGAACATCTCGACGAAGTCGGAACCGGAGATTGTAAAGAATGGCACTTTGGCTTCGCCGGCAATTGCGCGGGCCAGCAGGGTCTTGCCGGTGCCGGGCGGCCCGACCATCAACACGCCCTTGGGGATCTTGCCGCCGAGGCGCTGGAACTTGCTCGGGTCCTTCAGGAACTCGACGATCTCGGAAACTTCTTCTTTCGCCTCTTCGATGCCGGCCACGTCGGCAAACGATACGCTGACCTGATCCTCACCCAGCAATCTCGCCTTGCTCTTGCCGAATGACATGGCGCCACGACCGCTGCCGCCACCCTGCATCTGGCGCATGAAGTATATCCATACCCCGATCAGCAGCAGGATCGGGAACGAGCTGATCAGCAGCTGGCCGATCAGGCTCTGGGATTCCGGCTCCTTGGCGCCGAATTCGACGTTGTTGTCCTCCAGCAGGCTGATGATCGTGTTGTTGTCGGTTTCCGGACTGATCGTGTAGTACTTCAGGGGGTAGCCACTGCCGTAACTTACGCGGGTGCCGTCAAACTCGACCTGCTTCACTTTGCCGGACCGGACCTGGTCCAGAAACTCGGAGTACGGCGTTTTCTGTGGCGGCGGGCTGTTGACATTGCTCAGCCCCTGCACCACCGACAGCAACACGACGATGATGACTATAAAAACCAGGATATTTTTGGTCAGATCATTCACAACGGTATTCTAGCTCCAAGCGCGATTAGACTGCGTCTAACCTTCAGACACTACTACAGTTGGTAGTTTCTCGCTACCAAGTAAACCTCACTGCTGCCGGCCCTCGAGGCCTTGGGTTTCATCACTTTTACCTGCCCGAAGCGCGTCCTGGCGTCGGCGATAAACGCATCCGTTCCCTGCCCCTGAAACAATTTACAGACGAAATCGCCGCGGCGGGACAAAGTCTGCGCGGCCAGATCCAGCGCCAGCTCCGCCAGGTACATCGAGCGCGGTTGATCGACGGATTTGGTGCCACTGATATTGGGTGCCATATCGCTCATTACAAGGTCCGCCTTGCGTTCGCCCAGTGCCGCCAGAACGGCTTTTAATACAGTATCAGCAGTGAAGTCACCCTGGATAAATTCAACCCCGGGAATTGTATCCATTGGTAACAGGTCAACGGCAACAACACGGGCCCGGCCTTTCAGCTTATCGATCACATACTGGCTCCAGCCGCCAGGAGCCGCACCGAGGTCGACACAGTGCATGTCGGGCCGCAGCAGGTGGTGTTTCTGGTCGATCTCTTCGAGCTTGAAGACCGCGCGGGAACGCCAGCCCGCCGCACGCGCCCGCTGCACATAGGGATCGCGCTCCTGCCGTTCGCGCCAGTTCGTCTTGCCACCTCGCGCCATGACCGTCAGATATCCGCTTGCCGCCGGGGATTGCGCGCCGCGACTGCTACAATTCGGTGATGGCGATTACCGAACAACAAAAGAAGTACCTGCGCGGCCTCGGTCACAAGATCAAGCCGACCGTCATGATCGCTGACAACGGTCTGTCCGAGTCCGTCCTGCAGGAGGCTGAATCGACCCTGGCGCATCACGAGCTGATCAAGGTTAGCGTGCGCGTTGGCGATCGCGCCGCCCGCGACGAACTCATCGCGAGTCTTTGTGAGCGCAGCGGTGCGTCGCTCATTGCCCGGATCGGCAATGTTGCTTTGCTGTTTCGCGCGAATCCGGAAAAACCGCGCATTCGGTTGCCCCGCTGAATCCGGGCGGCTGCGCCTACTCGTAGCGAACCTCGATGACCTCGTAGTGTTTTTCGCCGCCCGGTGCCGAAAAGCTGACTTCGTCGCCCTCGAGTTTGCCGATGAGCGCGCGCGCAATTGGTGAAGTATAGGAGATGAGCCCCGTTTTAATGTCGGCCTCGTCCTCGCCCACAATCTTGTAGACGATCTCCTGGTTGGTTTGCTCATCGAGCAACTCAACGGTGCTGCCGAATACGATTTTTCCCTTCGCATCGATACGCGTGACGTCGATGATCTCGATATTGCCCAGCTTGCCCTCGATCTCCTTGATGCGGCCTTCGAGAAAACCTTGCTGCTCTTTCGCGGCGTGGTACTCCGCATTCTCCTTGAGATCGCCGTGCGCGCGCGCCTCAGCGATGGCCGCGATGATGCGCGGGCGCTCCGTCGATTTCAGATTCTTGAGTTCTTCGCGAAGCAGTTCTGCTCCACGCACCGTCATGGGTACCTTGTTCAAGCCGCTACCTCCCGATGCAGGTCCTGAAGTCGATTGACGTCGCCGTCATCGAGATGCTCGATTGCCCTGCACGTCGCCACCGCCGCTCCCAGTGTCGTGTAGTAGGTTACATTACGCCGCACCGCCTCTGCACGGATAGACCGCGATTCCTGGATGGCGCGCTTGCCCTCCGTCGTGTTGACGATCAGGGCAATTTCCCCGTTTTTGATCATGTCGACGATATGCGGCCGGCCCTCGCGAACCTTGTTGGCCCGACGACATTCGAGGCCCGCGCCGGCGAGCGCCCTGGCAGTGCCATGGGTAGCTACCAGGTCGAAGCCGCGCTCGGCCAGGATTTGCGCCAGTTCGATTGCCCCTTTCTTGTCGCGGTCGCGCACGCTCAGCAGGGCAGCTCCCTGGCGCGGCAACACCACCCCGGAAGCAAGCTGCGCTTTTGCATAGGCCTCGCCGAAGGAGCGTCCAACGCCCATGACCTCGCCCGTCGATTTCATTTCCGGACCGAGAATCGGATCGGCGCCGGCGAACTTGATGAACGGGAAGACCGACTCTTTCACCGAGAAATATTCCGGCACCCGCTGATTGACGTAGCCTTGCTGCTCCAGCGACTCGCCGACCATGACCCGCGCTGCGATTTTCGCCAACGGTACGCCCGTGGCTTTTGAAACGAAAGGAACCGTGCGGGAGGCACGCGGATTGACTTCCAACAGGTAAACGATGTCGTTTTGGATCGCGAACTGGGTATTCATGAGGCCGATGACGTTGAGACCCCTCGCGAGCTTCACCGCCTGTTCGATCAGCGCCTTTTGAATTTCCTTTCCGAGGCTGAATGGCGGCAGGGAGCAGCCGGAATCGCCGGAGTGCACGCCGGCCTGCTCGATATGCTCCATGATGCCGCCGACCAGCACGCGCTTGCCGTCCGATACGATATCGACATCGACCTCGGTGGCCAGGTCGAGGAACCGGTCCAGCAGCACCGGGCTGTCGTTCGAGACATTGATCGCCTCGTCCATGTAGGCCGCCAGGTCGTCCTCACCGTGCACAATTTCCATGGCACGCCCGCCCAACACGTACGACGGGCGAACGACCAGCGGAAATCCAACCTCGCTCCCGAGTTTCTTGGCCTGCTGACGGTCCGTCACGGTACGGTTCGGTGGCTGCTTCAGGCCGAGTTGCTGGACCAGACGCTGAAAGCGTTCGCGATCCTCGGCAAGATCGATCGAGTTCGGCGACGTACCTATGATCGGTGCGCCGGCCGCTTCGAGACTGCGCGCCAGTTTCAGCGGCGTCTGTCCGCCGTATTGCACAATGACACCCTTCGGCTTTTCGACGTCGATGATTTCCATGACGTCTTCAAAGGTGAGCGATTCAAAATAGAGGCGATCGGAAGTGTCGTAGTCCGTCGATACGGTCTCCGGATTGCAGTTGACCATGATCGTCTCGTAGCCCGCATCCTTCAGCGCAAGCGCGGCGTGCACGCAGCAATAGTCGAATTCGATGCCCTGGCCAATGCGGTTCGGGCCGCCACCGAGAATCATTATCTTTTGCCGGTCCGTAGGCTCCGACTCACACTCTTCCTCGTAGGTGGAATAGAGATAAGCGGTTGCCGTCGCGAATTCACCGGCGCAGGTATCGACGCGTTTGAATACCGGCCGAATACCTGCCTCGACACGGCGCTCCCGAACGACGCGCTCGTCGGTCCGCATCAGCCTGGCGAGCCGCGCGTCGGAGAATCCCTTGCGTTTGAGACGCCGCAGGTGCTCGTTGCTCAGCTCCTGCACGTCCTGGTTGAGCAACTCCGATTCTTCGTCGACGAGGTTCTTGATCTGCACCAGGAACCACGGATCGATACCGCTGAGCCTGGCGACATCCTGCGTCGAAAAGCCGTGACGAAACGCGTCGGCGGTGAAATGAATGCGTTCGGCGCCCGGCGTGCGCAGCTCCTGTCGCAGCCGATCCTTGTCGCTTGACTCGCCAATGAGACCGACTTTCTCATCCAGCCCCGTGACACCCGTTTCGAGGCCGCGCAACGCCTTTTGCAGCGATTCCTGGAAGTTCCGCCCTATCGCCATGACCTCGCCCACCGACTTCATTTGCGTCGTGAGGCGGTCGTTTGCGCCGGGAAATTTTTCGAAGGTGAAGCGCGGTATCTTCGTAACGACGTAGTCGATGGTCGGCTCGAACGATGCTGGCGTCGCGCCCCCGGTAATCTCGTTGCGCAATTCGTCGAGCGTGTACCCGACGGCGAGTTTTGCCGCCACCTTGGCGATCGGAAATCCCGTTGCCTTCGACGCCAGCGCCGATGAGCGCGAGACACGGGGGTTCATTTCGATCACCAGCAGGCGGCCGGTATCGGGGCACACGGCGAACTGCACGTTGGAGCCACCGGTTTCCACGCCAATCTTTCTGAGCACCGCAATCGATGCGTCGCGCATGCGTTGATACTCTTTATCCGTCAGCGTTTGTGCCGGCGCCACCGTAATGGAATCGCCGGTATGAACGCCCATCGCGTCGAAATTTTCGATCGAGCAGACGATAATGCAGTTGTCGTTCCGGTCACGAACGACCTCCATCTCGAATTCTTTCCAGCCAACCACTGATTCTTCGAGCAACACCTCCGTGGTCGGGGACATTTCGAGGCCATGCTTGACGATGCGGACGAATTCTTCCTTGTTATAGGCAATGCCCCCGCCGGTGCCGCCGAGCGTAAATGACGGTCGGATGATCGTCGGAAAGCCGATTTCCGCCTGTTTCTCCAGCGCCTCGTCGAGCGTATGAGCGATGTAGGCGCGCGGTACTTCAAGCCCGATATCGCGCATTGCCTCGCGAAACTGCTCACGGTCTTCCGCCATATCGATCGCTTCGCGGGAAGCCGCGATCAGCTCGACATTGTATTTTTCCAGGACACCCTCGCGTACGAGGTCAAGCGCGCAATTCAGTCCGGTCTGGCCGCCCATGGTCGGCAGCAGCGCATCCGGCCGCTCCTTCGCGATAATGCGCTCCACCGCTGACCAGTGAACCGGCTCGATGTAAACCGCGTCCGCGGTTTCCGGGTCGGTCATGATGGTCGCCGGGTTCGAATTGACCAGGATGACGCGAAAGCCCTCCTGCTTGAGCGCCTTGCAGGCCTGGGCGCCGGAGTAGTCGAACTCGCAGGCCTGACCGATGACGATCGGCCCCGCGCCAATGATCAGTACGCTTTCAATGTCATCGCGACGCGGCACGGCGATCCCTCAACGGCTCTAGCTTGCCCGCACATTGCCGGCAAAACACCTGAAATATTACCCATAATTCATTGTTATTTAGCCATTTTTTGACTGGCTAAAACGGCTTGCGTGACGTTTCGCTTGAGCACGTCCATGTCCGCGACGAAGCGCTCGAACAGCGGTTTCATGTCATGCGGCCCCGGGCTCGCCTCCGGATGTCCCTGGAAGCCGTAGGCCGGCCGGTCCTTGAACGCCATGCCCTGAACCGTGCCGTCGAACAATGAGCGGTGGGTAACCTCGACGTTGTCCGGCAGGGTCTGTTCGTCCACGGTGAATCCGTGGTTCTGACTCGTGATCATTACCCGCCCTGTCTTCAGATCCTGCACGGGATGGTTCGCGCCGTGGTGCCCGCATTTCATCTTGACCGTCAGCGCACCTGCAGCGAGTGCCATAAGCTGATGTCCCAGGCAGATGCCGAACATCGGCACCCGGGTGTCCAGCAGCTTGCGGATGGTACTGATCGCGTATTCACAGGGCTCGGGATCGCCCGGGCCGTTGGACAGGAACACGCCGTCCGGGCTGAGCGACAGGGCTTCGAGCGCCGCCGTCTTGGCCGGGACGACCGTCATGCGACAGTCCATGTCGGACAGGATGCGCAAGATATTGCGCTTGATGCCAAAGTCGTAGGCCACGACGTGATACGGGGCGATGCGTCGGCTCATGATTCGCGTGGGGCCATCGAAACTGTTGCCATGACACCACTGGTAGCTGCGATCCGTCGACACAAAGCTGGCCAGGTCCATGCCTGCAATACCCGGAAATTTGCGGGCGTGTGCAATGGCAACAGCCGGATCGACCTTGCCGGTCATGATGCAGCCGGATTGTGCCCCTTTCTCCCGAATCAGGCGTACCAGCTTGCGTGTGTCGATGTCCGCAATGGCAACCGTGTTTCCGCCGCGCAGAAACTCCGAAAAATCGCGCTCGGCGCGCCAGTTGCTGGCCAGCATCGAACTGTCGCGCAGCACCAGCCCGGATGCATGCACCTTTGCGGACTCCATGTCGTCGCTGTTGGTGCCGGTATTACCGATATGCGGGTACGTGAGCGTGATGATCTGGCGGCAGTACGAGGGATCCGTGAGGATCTCCTGGTAGCCCGTCATGGCCGTGTTGAAGACCACTTCACCGATCGTTTTGCCTTCGGCGCCGACCGACGTACCGTGAAATACAGTCCCGTCCTGCAGTGCGAGAACAGCAGGGGTACTCAAGACCTATCCTCGATTATCGACACGGCATCCACATAAGTGGCATTGGGAACCTCTGATGCACAAAAGCGGAAGGACGATGCCTTCCGCTCATGGATTCGCCAACCATTCGGCGGCCCGCGGTAGTTTACTCAAGCGGCGTCTGTCGCGCCACACTCATTCCGCTCGGACCCGCACCACATCGCGCATGGAGTAGAGCCCTGGCGGTCTGCCAGCCAGCCAGCGCGCAGCGCTTATTGCGCCTTCTGCGAATACGCCGCGATCGCTGACAGCATGATGCAGCAGCAGGGTTTCGTTCCGGCCCGCGAAACGCACCGTGTGCTCTCCGGGCACGTCGCCCTCGCGCCGGACCACGAAACGAATGTCCCCCGGGCGGGCTGCCTCGTGCTCATCTCGCCGTAACTCCTGTAGCGTGCGCCCGCGGCTGGCTGCGAGCGCCTCGCCGAGCTTCAGCGCGGTGCCGGATGGCGCATCCAGCTTGTGCACATGGTGGGTTTCGTGGATTTCACAGGCAAAGCTCGTGTCCAGCGCGGCACCGGCTATTGCCGTGAGTTCGCGCAATACCGCCACCCCAACGCTTATATTGCGGTCGTAAAGGACTGCTATCGACCCGGCGGCGGCCTGCAGCGCATCTGTGGCCGTTGTATCGAGGCCGCTGACGCCGCAGACCAGCCGCGCTTCATGCCGCGCTGCGGCCAGAGCAATGGCGGCGGTTGGCCCCGGCAGGGTGAAATCGAGCAATACGTCCGACCTGCGCGCCAATTCATCCAGATCGCTCCCCAGCTTCCCGCCAGCGAGCGCGCCGAGCGCACCGTCGGTGCCGGTCCGGCTCTCACGAATCCACAGGCCTGCAAGCTCACAGTCAGCGGCCGCGGCGATTTGCGCGACAATCTCACGGCCCATACGACCCGCGCCCAGTACACCAAGCTTCATCATGCGCGGCCGCTCCGAGGCCAAGACATGCGGGGAATTCTACCGGGCGGGCCGAACGCAACAAACAACAACCGCAAGCGGGCCCGTGACGTGCTTAGCTGATGCGGTCGAAGAAGCGTTTGACGGTGTCCAGCCAGCCATCGGCGCGCGGGTTATGCTTGTCACCGCCTGCCTTGACCATTTCATCGAATTTTCGCAGCAGGCGGATTTGCTCGTCCGTCAGATTGACCGGCGTCTCGACGACGACGCGGGCGAACAGGTCACCCTGCCGCCGGTCGCGAACCGTGCTGACGCCCTTACCCCGCAGCCGAAAAACCTTTCCCGACTGCGTTCCGGGCGGAATCTTCAGCGATACGTGCCCGTCCAGCGTCGGCAATTCGACTTCCCCGCCGAGCGTCGCGACCGCGATGCCTATCGGCACCTCGCACGACAGGTCGGCGCCCTCGCGCTCAAAGATCTTGTGTGGCGTAACGCGAATCTCGACGTACAAATCGCCGGGTGGCCCGCCATTGCGCCCGGCCTCGCCTTCGCCTGACAGGCGAATCCGGTCGCCGTCCTCGACGCCGGCCGGCACCTTTACGGACAGTTTCTTGGTTTTGCTGACGCGGCCGCGGCCATGACAGGCGTCGCAGGGATCGGCAATGACCGTGCCAACGCCCTTGCAGGCCGGGCAGGTCTGCTGAATCGAGAAGAATCCCTGCTGCATGCGCACCTGGCCTGCCCCACCGCAGGTCGAGCACGTCGTGGGTTCGCTGCCCTTGCGCGCGCCACTGCCATTACAGCGCTCGCATGACACCTGGGTTGGAACCTCGATGGTGACGGAGTCGCCGCTGACGGCCCGCTCCAGGTCCAGCTTGAGTTCGTAGCCGAGGTCAGCACCACGGAAAACCTGCGCGCCGCCGCGCCGGCCACCGCCAAAAATGTCGCCGAATACGTCACCGAAGATGTCGCCGAAACCCTCGGCGCTAAAGCCGCCGCCGCCTTGCCTGGCCTGCAGCCCTTCGTGGCCAAACTGGTCGTAAGCGGCGCGTTTGTCGCTGTCACTCAGGACCTCGTACGCCTCTTTGGCTTCCTTGAACCTCTTCTCGGAATCTGTCTCACCCTTGTTGCGGTCCGGGTGATGCTTCATGGCGAGGCGACGGTACGCCTTCTTGACGTCGTCGGCCGATGCGGACTTCGACACCCCGAGCACTTCGTAATAATCGCGTTTCGCCATGTCTAGAGCACTTTCAAAAAAGCGGGCGCCGCTGCCGGCGCCCCTTCAGTTTCGTACAGGAACGTTGATCAACCTTACTTCTTGTCCGAATCGTCGTCGCTGTCGACTTCCTCAAATTCTGCATCAACAACGTCGTCCGTGCCGCTCTCCGCATTGCCGGTGGCATCCGCACCCTGCTCTGCCTGATCGGCGTACAGCTTTTGCGCGATTGCCCCGGAGGCCTCGGCCAGCGCCTGCGTTTTGGCCTCGATCTTGTCTTTATCGCCGCTTTCGAGCACGGCCTTGAGATCGGAAACGGCGTTTTCCACGGCCAGCCGGTCCTCGCTTGTCGCTTTCTCGCCGAGTTCGTTCAGCGACTTTTCGGCGGCGTGAATCAGGCCGTCTGCCTGATTCCTGACGTCCACCAGTTCACGGAACTTGCGGTCTTCCTCCGCGTGGCTCGCGGCATCGGAAACCATCTGCTCGATTTCGTCATCGGACAGACCGCTCGAGGCCTTGATCACGATGTTCTGGCTCTTGCCGGTCGCCTTGTCTTTCGCCGATACGTTGAGAATGCCGTTTGCATCAATGTCGAACTGCACCTCGATCTGCGGCATACCGCGGGGTGCGGGCGGAATATCGCTGAGGTCGAAGCGTCCCAGTGACTTGTTGTCCTGCGCGCGCTCGCGCTCACCCTGCAGCACGTGAATCGTTACGGCCGTCTGTTGATCGTCGGCGGTTGAAAACACCTGCTCCGCGTTGGCCGGGATCGTGGTGTTCTTTTCGATCAGCTTTGTCATCACACCACCGAGCGTTTCGATGCCGAGCGACAATGGCGTGACGTCGAGCAGCAGCACGTCCTTGACCTCGCCCGACAGAACGCCACCCTGAATAGCAGCGCCCAGCGCGACAGCTTCGTCCGGATTGACGTCGCGGCGCGGTTCCTTGCCGAAGAAGTTCTGCACCTCTTCCTGCACTTTCGGCATGCGCGTCTGGCCGCCGACGAGAATGACGTCGTCAATTTCGTTGACCTTGAGCCCCGCATCCTTCAGCGCGGTTTTGCAGGGACCAATGGTTTTGTTCACAAGCTCTTCGACCAGCGATTCCAGCTTGGCGCGTGTCAGCTTGATATTCAGGTGCTTCGGACCGCTCGCGTCCGCCGTGATGTACGGCAGATTGACTTCCGTCTGTTGCGCAGACGACAGCTCGATCTTGGCCTTTTCGGCCGCTTCCTTGAGACGCTGCATGGCCAGCGGGTCTTTCGTGATGTCCACGCCGGACTCGCGCTGGAACTCCGACGTCAGGTATTCAATGACCCGCAAATCAAAGTCTTCACCACCCAGGAACGTATCGCCGTTGGTTGCCAGCACTTCGAACTGGTGCTCACCATCGACTTCGGCAATCTCGATGATGGACACGTCAAAGGTTCCGCCACCGAGGTCGTACACGGCGATCTTGGCATCGCCGCGCTTCTTGTCCATGCCGTAAGCCAATGCTGCCGCTGTCGGCTCGTTGATGATGCGCTTTACATCCAGGCCGGCGATCTTGCCGGCATCTTTCGTCGCCTGCCGCTGCGAGTCGTTGAAGTAAGCCGGCACGGTGACCACGGCCTCGGTAACTGACTCACCGAGATAGTCCTCGGCGGTCTTCTTCATTTTCATCAGCACGCGCGCAGATATCTCCGGCGGCGCCATGCTCTTGCCGTTCGCCTCTACCCATGCGTCGCCGTTTTCTGCCTTCACGATCTTGTACGGCACCATGTGGATGTCGCGCTGCACGACGTCGTCCTCGAAGCGACGTCCAATGAGCCGCTTGACCGCGAATAGCGTGTTGCTCGGGTTGGTGACAGCCTGGCGCTTCGCCGACTGGCCGACGAGGACCTCGTCATCCTTGCCAAAGGCAACGATTGAAGGCGTGGTGCGGTCGCCCTCGCTGTTCTCGATGACTTTGGGCGTATCGCCTTCCATCACCGCAACGCAGGAGTTGGTGGTACCAAGGTCGATACCGATGACTTTACCCATGATTGCTAATCTCCGAATTCTGTCTGAAAGTGGTCAAAATTTGCTTTTAAGTGGGGCCGGGCGCGGCACTTTCAAGCACTTTTGAAGCCGCTTGCGGTAAAAAACCTCAGCTTTCGGGCCCGTCACCGGCTGCCTCTTTGGCAACGACCACTCGCGCTGGCCGCAGCAAGCGACCGTTCAGTGCGTAGCCCTTCTGGAACACGGTCAGAACCGTGCCTGGCTCCACATCGGCGCAAGGCTGTGTCGTCATGGCCTCGTGTTGGTTAGGGTCGAACGGCTCGCCCTCCGGGTCGACCTCTTCGACGCCGAAGCGCTCCATGGTCGAGGCCAACAGCTTAAGCGTGGCCTCGCTGCCCGCGCGCAGCGCATCGACATTCGCGTCTTCGGCCGCCAGTCCCATCTCCAGGCTGTCGCGAACGGCCAGCAGTTCGCTGCTGAACTTCTCGAGCGCGAACCTGTGGGCGTTTTCAACATCGCGGGCGGCGCGTTTTCGGACGTTGTCGACTTCGGCGCGAGCGCGAACGTACTTGCTCCAGTTCTCCTCCGCCAGCGCCTTGAGCTCCTCAACGCCAGGCGCCACGTCGGCGGGCTCCCCGGTCTCTTCCTTGTTGTCGGCGGGCTCCGCCGAGTCCTTCTCCGGCCTATCGGGCTGAGCGGTCATTTCCTGAAATCTCCAGATCTGTTCAGGCGGCCGAATGACTTCGCCGCCGCGAAAAAGTTGTTGGGATTTTGGGGATACCGCGGCAAATATCAAGGCTTATTGCATTTACCGCGTCCAAATGACACGGAATGTGGCGCACGCCGCCGCTAATCGCCGTGCTTCAGCGTCGATTCGAGCAGGCGCGCGGTGAGGTCGACGATCGGGACAATGCGGTCGTAGGCCATGCGCGTCGGGCCGATAACACCCAGTACGCCTATCTGGTCGTCATCGACGCGATACGGTGCGGTCACAACACTGCAGTCGTCGAGGATACGATAGCCGGACTCCTGGCCGATGAACACCTGCACGCCCTTGGCATTGATGCTCAGGTCAAGAAGATCCAGCATGAAACGCTTCTTCGAAAACGCCTCGAAGAGGCGCCGCAGCGTGTCAATATCCGAGAGCTCGGCGAAGTCCATCAGGTTCGTCTCGCCGGCGAGCGACACGTCACGTGGCTGCTCGACGGCACCCTCCATCGCCGACTGCGCGACAGCGATAATGTCGTGCATTGCGCGATTCATGGAATCGCGCGTCTTTTCGAGGTCGGCGATCAGGCGCTCACGAATTTCCGCCAGATCGACGCCGACGTAATTCTCATTGATGAAATTCGCCGCCTTCTGCAGCTCGTCAGGCGTGTAGTTTTGCTCGGTGTGGAGTATGCGGTTTTGCACTTCGCGGTCATTGAAGACCAGTATCACCAGTACGCGGTTGTCGGATAGCGCAAGAAATTCGATCTGCCGCAAAATCGCTTGCTGGCCCCGTGGCACGCTCACTACGCCTGCAAGACTGGTCAGGCTCGAAAGCAGGTTCGACGCGGATACAATCAACGCGTCCGGATCGTCCTGCTGCTCCTTGAGTTGCTGTCTCAATTTGCGCACTTCGCCGTCTTTCGGCTTTTTGTAACGCACGAGGGTATCGACGAACATGCGATAGCCCTGTGGCGTCGGAATCCGCCCGGCTGAGGTATGTGGAGCAGCAACGAGCCCGAGCTCTTCGAGGTCGGACATGACATTGCGAATGGTCGCCGGACTCAGTTCGATCGCCGAGTCGCGCGCCAATGTTCGCGACCCTACTGGCTGTCCGTCGCGGATGAACCGCTGGATGAGGACTTTGAGCAGGTATTGGGCACGCTCATTCGGTGCCGGTGTGGTGGTCTCTGGCGTCATCGGATGTTAGAGCGTCGGACCTGTTATCACTGCGCGAGTCGCTGCGAAATGACAATTTGCAAAAACAAAACGCTAACAATGGGTTGGCGGTCGGTCAAGGGTTTGCAACAATTCAGGATAACGCAGCCGCGACCGACAGTACGACCGCGCACAGGGAGCGGAACTCCGAATGTCCAGTGAATTCAGCACAATTGCCCTAGTTGGTCGTTTTGACGACAAGCGGGTCGCCGATCCGATGACTGCGCTTGCCCATCATCTGGCAAAAGCCGGCGCTGACGTGATCATCAGCGAAAACCTGGGCGCCGGCTTTCCCGCCCGCCTGGTCGACCGGGACGACGTCGGCGAGCAGGCCGACCTCGTGGTCGCGGTCGGTGGTGACGGCACCCTGCTGTACGCGGCGGAGCTCGTGATGACCGCGAATATTCCGTTGCTTGGCGTGAACCGCGGCCGGCTCGGCTTTCTCTCCGATATCTCGCCGACAGAAATGCTGAACAGCGTCGACGAGATCCTGTCGGGCAATTACACGCTTGAATCGCGCCTTGTACTCAAGTCGCAATTGCGCAGCGCCGATGGCAATGTCACGACCGCACTGGCCCTCAATGACGTCGTGCTGCAACGCAGAGACACCGGGCGCATGCTGGATGTGCAAACGCGCATCGGCGGTCGCTACGTCAATACGCACTCGGGCGACGGCCTGATCGTATCGACACCGACTGGCTCGACGGCCTACGCACTGAGCTGTGGCGGGCCAATCATCGAGCCAATTCTCGATGCCGTCGTGGTTGTGCCGATTTGCCCGCATACACTGAGTGACCGGCCGCTCGTCGTTCCGTCGACTCAGGACATCGAAATCGTGCTTCTGCCACGTGAGGGTACCAACGCTGCCATAACGGTCGATGGTCGACCGACCTGTGATCTGCTGCCAGACGATACGTTGACCATTGGCGAGTCGGAACACCGGGTGTTGCTGGTGCACCCGCCGGGATATGACTTCTACGATATTCTGCGCTCGAAACTGCACTGGGGTCGCGACAGCCGCGACCGCGGTTCCTGAGCAGATCCGCCGCGATGTTACGCAGCCTGCAGGTACGCAATTTCGCGATCGTCGACGAGGCGGAGATCGACTTCGCCAGCGGCATGACCGTGCTTACCGGCGAAACCGGTGCGGGCAAATCGATCCTGGTCGACGCTCTCGGACTCGTGCTGGGCGAACGCGGCGGCACCGGGCTCGTGCGCAGCGGCACACAGCGGGCGGAGTTTTCTGCCGATTTTGACATCGGCCGGCTGGAAAACGTGCGGACGTGGCTCAGGGACAACGCGCTGGACATGGACGATGATTGCGTCCTGCGCCGCGTGATCAATTCGGACGGCCGCTCGCGCGCTTTCATAAACTCTACGGCGGTGCCGCTGCAAAGCCTGAAGGCGCTGGGTGAAATGTTGCTCGACATTCACGGCCAGCATTTTCATCAATCCCTGAGCCGCCGTGACGTACAACGCGATCTTCTCGACCACTTCGGCAAGTTGCTCGGCCAACGAGACAAGACGGCCGCCGCTTTCGCAAACTGGCAATCGTTAGCACGGGAATACGATGAATTGCGTGCCGCCAATGCAGACCGGAGCTCGCGCCTCGAATTACTGACGTTCCAGTGCCAGGAGCTCGAGTCGCTCGCTATCGCGGACGGTGAGATTGCCGAACTGAAAGCCGAGCGCGAGATACTGCGCAATAGCGGCAAGCTCGCGGATAATATCGGGAGTGCACTGCAGGTTCTGTCCGACAACGAATCGGCCAATGCGAACTCGATGATTGCCGAGGCACTGCGGAGCGTCGAAGCGCTTGCGGACCTTGACGTCAGGCTGGCTCCGGTCGTCGAACTATTGCGCGACGCTGACATCCAGCTGGGCGAGGCGACAGACGAGTTGCGCCGCTACGCCGCCTCACTGGACATGGACCCGCTGCGCGCTGAGGAGGTGGAAGATCGCCTGGATGCCATTCGCTCGGTCGCCCGGAAACACCACGTCGAGCCGGAAAATCTGCCCCGCTTCGCCGCCGAGCTCGAGCAGCAGCGATCGTCGCTGGAGCAGGCAGAGGAACGAGGCGCGCAAATCGAACAGGCTACTGAGGCGGCGTTCGCGGTTTACGCTAAGGCAGCACGCTCGCTCAGCAAGTCCCGCAAGTCAGCAGCCAGCAAACTGTCGCAGCAGGTAACGGCCGCGATGGCTGACCTCGGGATGCCTGGCGGCAGGTTCGTGGTGCGCGCAGAGGCGCATGATGCCGCAGCGGGCAAGGCGAGCGGGCTGGACGACATCGACTACCTGATCACCGCGAACCCCGGTCAGGAAC
>JAHHOT010000094.1 GCA_018677555.1 Gammaproteobacteria bacterium
ACAATGCGCTCGCCGTCGAACGCTGCAATGCCCAGCTCTATCGGCGTGGAGCCGCTCGCAAGAACGACGTTGTTGGCCTCGAGCTCTTCAGGCTCGCCATCGGTCGGCGTGTATTCGACGCGACGGCCCGACAGCAGGCGCCCGTGTCCTGCCAGGCCATCCACGCCAGCCGCTTTGAACAAGCCTGCGATGCCACCGGTCAACTGGCGCACAATCCCGGTTTTGCGTTTTTGCATCGCCGCAATGTCCATCGACAGTTCGCCGGTCCCGATCCCGTGCTTTTTAAACTCATGCTCGGCGCGATGGTAGAGCTCGGAGGATTCCAGGAGCGCCTTCGACGGGATACAGCCCGCGTTCAGACAGGTTCCGCCAAACGCGTTTTTACCGTCGCGATTCTGCCATTCGTCGATACAGGCAACCTTGAGACCATGTTGTCTCGCACGAATTGCTGCAATGTAGCCGGCCGGGCCTGCGCCAATGACGACGACGTCAAATTGTCTGCTCATTCAATGTATTCCGAAAGCGGGTTTGCGGACGAGGTTCAGATGTGCAACAGCAGCCTGCCGGGGTCTTCGAGCGACTGCTTGATGCTCACAAGGAATTGCACGGCCTCACGCCCATCGACTATGCGGTGATCGTAAGTGAGCGCAAGATACATCATCGGACGAATAAGCACCTCGCCATCAACTGCCATCGGACGCTGCTGAATCGCATGCATCCCCAGGATAGCGCTTTGCGGCGGATTCAGGATCGGCGTGGACATCATCGAACCGAAAATGCCACCGTTCGTAATCGTAAACGTTCCCCCGGTCAGGTCTTCCATGCTCATCGTGCCTTCCTGCGCTTTTTTGCCAAGCGCGGATATCGTGCTTTCAATCTCGGCGAAGGTCATTCGATCGACATCGCGCAGCACCGGAACCATCAATCCACGTTCGGACGACACGGCAATTCCGATGTCGAAATAATTGTGGTAGACGATATCTTTTTCCTCAACCGATGCGTTCACGACAGGAAATTTCCGGAGCGCCTCGACCGAAGCTTTTGCGAAAAACGACATGAATCCGAGGCGTGTGCCATGTTGCTGCTCGAAGGATTCCTTGTAACGCTTGCGCAATGACATGACCTTGGTGAGGTCGACCTCGTTGAATGTGGTCAACATTGCAGCGGTCTGCTGCGCGTCGACCATGCGCTCCGCAATGCGCGCCCGCAGACGGGTCATCGGGACGCGCTCGTCGGTGCGCGACCCGGACGTATCGGCAGTATCGCCGACCGCGGGCGCCGGATCCCCGGGAGTGACGTTCTCGTCGTCGTGGCTCTTCAGGTAGGACATGACATCGGACTTCGTGATCCGGCCGTCCTTGCCGCTACCCGGCACCAGGGTGGCATCGAGATCGTGTTCGTCCAGCAGCCTGCGCACGGCCGGGCTCAGCTTGTACAGCACGGGCTCGGCCTCTTCGTCGTCCGCCGTTGCCTTGTCGTCAGCCGCCTCGGAGGCCGGTTCCTCCTGCTCCTGCGGCGGAGCTGCAGCGGCGACATCGCCGGCCTCGAGAATCGCGAGCAGGTCACCCGCTGATACTGTCGCGCCATCGTCGATCTTGATCTCGGTCAATGTACCGGACGCCGGCGCCGGCACCTCGAGGACAACCTTGTCGGTTTCGAGATCGACAAGATTCTCGTCGCGCGAGACCGGATCGCCGGGCTTCTTGTGCCACGAAACCAGCGTTGCGTCCGTAACAGACTCAGGTAACGGCGGTACTTTGATTTCAATAGTCATCTATTTTTCCGTCTTTTTCTTACGCTTGGCGGGTTTCTTGGCTTTCTTCGCCTTGACCTGGATATCCAGTGCCGCATCGACCAAAGCTTTCTGTTGCTGAACGTGTAGCTTGAAAATGCCCGATGCAGGCGCGGCTGCGCTCGCTCGGCCGGCATAGAAGAGCTGTTGCTTGTCAGACAACGGTTCCTGCAAGCGATGTCGTATCTGATACCAGGCACCCTGGTTCTGCGGCTCCTCCTGACACCAGACGATATCGTCGGCCTGCGGGTAAGACTTGATCACATCGGCATATTCGTCGATAGGGAACGGATACAGCTGCTCGATGCGCACCAGCGCCACGTTGTCGCGATTGTTGACCTCGCGGTCCTCCAGCAGGTCGTAATAGACCTTGCCGCTGCAGAAGACAACACGATCGATCTGGCTGTGATCCTTGTCGGAACGATCCGGAATTATCAGTTGAAATTTACCGTCCGACAGGGCGGACAGCGGCGACACAGACTGCTTGTGTCGCAGCAGGCTCTTCGGGGTCATCACAATGAGCGGCTTGCGATAATCCCGAATCATCTGCCGCCGGATCATGTGAAACATTTGCGCGGGCGTCGAGGGTACACACACCTGGATGTTGTGTTCCGCGCAAAGTTGCAAAAATCGTTCGAGCCTCGCCGACGAGTGTTCGGGCCCCTGCCCTTCGTAGCCGTGCGGCAAAAAGAGCGTCAGTCCGCACAGGCGCCCCCACTTCGCTTCCCCCGAGCTGATGAACTGGTCGATCACGACCTGGGCACCGTTCGCAAAATCGCCGAACTGCCCCTCCCATATGACCAGCGTGTCCGGCTCCGTCGTCGCGTAGCCGTATTCGAAACCCATTACCGCCTCTTCGGACAACAGCGAATCGATGACCCGAAATGCGTCCGGCCGATCGGAGATCGTTTCAAGCGGGATGTATTCCTGCCGGTTTGCCTGGTTGTGCAATACCGCGTGACGGTGGAAAAAGGTGCCGCGACCGCTGTCCTGACCGGTTACCCTGCAATCGAAACCCTCATCGATAAGCCCGGCATACGCCATCGTCTCCGCAAATCCCCAATCCATGCCGACTTCGCCGGCAGCCATGCGTGCACGCTCGTCGATGATTCGTTGAACACGCCCGTGCAGCACCAGGCCCGGTGGCATTTCGACAATCCTGGCCGAGAGCTCGGCCACCTTGGCCGGGCTCAGCGTGGTATCGACCTCGTCGTCCCAGTCGCTTCGGAAAAACCGGCTCCAATCGATCGTGTACTCATTGCCGATCATGCCGAGCAGTGACTTCGGCACCGGCTCGCCGCGATCAAGCCGATCGCGGTAGTCATCCTGCAGTTGCTGCACCTGTGCCGCGGCAACCACACCCGCCGACACCAGTCGATCGGCGTAAAGCTTCCTGATCGTCGGATGCTTGCGGATGCGTGAATACATGACCGGTTGCGTTGCCGTTGGCTCGTCAGCCTCGTTGTGCCCGTGGCGCCGGTAACAGACAAGGTCGATGATCACGTCCTTGCGAAACTTTTGTCGGTATTGCAACGCCAGGCGCGTCGCGAAAATAGCGCTCTCCGGGTCGTCGCCGTTCACGTGAAACACGGGCGCCTCGATCATTTTGCCGACGTCGCTGCAATACGGGGTTGAGCGCGCGTCGCTCGGCCGGCTGGTCGTGAACCCGATCTGATTGTTCACTACTATGTGTATCGTGCCACCCGTACGGAAGCCGTTGGTCTGTGACATCTGGAACGTTTCCGTGACTACGCCCTGGCCGGAAAACGCCGCGTCGCCATGCACCAGGATCGGCACTACTTCCTGTCGCTCCATGTCGCCGCGTCGCTGCTGCCGCGCTCGCACCGAGCCTTCCACGACCGGATCGACGATCTCGAGGTGCGACGGATTGAAGGCAAGTGCGATGTGCACGTTGCCGCCCGGCGTTTTCATGTCCGCCGAGAATCCCTTGTGATACTTGACGTCGCCCGAGCCTTTCAATTCTTCGGGGTCAACCTTGCCCTCGAACTCTTCGAACAGCTCCTCGGGATTCTTTCCCAGGACATTGACGAGTACGTTGATGCGGCCGCGGTGTGCCATGCCGATCACGAACTCATGCACGCCGGATGCCCCACCCTGCTGAATGAGGTCGTCGAGCATCGGGATAAGACTTTCGCCGCCCTCCAGGGAAAACCGCTTTTGACCGACAAAGCGGGTGTGCAGGTATCGTTCGATGCCTTCTGCCGCGGTCAGCTGTTCGAGAATCCAGTGACGTTCCTCTTCCGCCAGTCCACCGGCGACCATCCCCTGCTCAAAGCGCTTGCGCAGCCACAGGCGCTCCCGCGCACGAGACACATGCGCGAACTCCGCGCCTATCTTGCCGCTGTAGATCTGCCGCAGCAGTGCCCGGATTTCCCTGAGCTTCATCCGCCGGTTGCCGGTGCCAGCAAGTCCGCCCGTGTAGAACTCGGTCTCCATGTCGGCGTCGGTGAGTCCGAGGTAATCGAGTTTGAGCACTCCCGGTGTATGTCGGTCCATGAGCCCCAGCGGGTCCAGGTCGGCGATCTGGTGGCCGCGCAGGCTGTAGACCTGGATGAGTCGCGACACTGCTGCCTGTTTTTCGTTGGCGGCGACCGGGCCGGCGCTCGCCCGGCGAACGGCGTGGCCATTGCCCGCCGGCGCCGAGATTCCTGCCAGCAAGCGCTCGCGAATGGGCGAATGCGCCACCTCCGCCTGACCGTCGCGCAGCGTTCTGAAATAACGCCGCCAGCCAACGGCAACCGAGTCCGGGTCCTCGAGATAGCGCTCGTACATCGCCTCTACGGCAGTTGCATTGCTACCAAACAGCGCCGAGGACGCATATTGTTCTTTTAGCGATTTGCTCATATCGCGGTGCCAGTCGCAGCGCCCTTGTCAGCCTGCAGGGGGATGCGCCAGCCGCACGAAACCGCAGCACGACGCGCGGCTTAGTCTATATCAAGCCCCTCGGCAAGGAAATGCGCTGCGCTCGGCAGCTCAGTGTCGGCTCAGCTGGTTCGCAGGAGGAACACGAACTCGTAACACACGAGGCAGGCGTAAAAGCTGAAAAACACCGTGAGAATGATGCCGGTGCGCAGGCGGTTCATGAACCGGGCACGCGACAGGAAAACGAGTGTCAGGATGCCCAGGCCGGTCAGCAGCATCTTGGTCACAGCGAACGAAACCGTACCCCGGCCGATAACCGCATCCATCACCGGGTTTATCTCGATAGCCCCGCGATCGAGGAGTTGCAGGGTGAAAAATGCATCCATGCAGCTGAGGATCATTGTCCCGGTGGCGAGAAAAAACAGCCAGGGATGGTGCCAGTCGGTGAACAATGGCTCTTCTTCCCGCTCGCGGCGCGTGCTCCGCCGGCGCGAGCGCATGAAGCCGAACAAGACCGTTCGCCACGATGTTTCGCGCCGATCGTCGCGATCCCGGTTTTCAGCCGTCAATTCCGTCTGTTCGATCGATTCCAAATTCGTCCCCGACATCCGCAAGGCTCCCTTCCGTTCGGAAGTGCCCTGCGATGTTGCCACTGTTTCCAGTGACAAATCACTCCGAACTTTCCATAACGCGACTTTGGATGTCAGTTTCGTGAAGCAGGAACAGAATCAGCGCATTTCGATCGGTCGCAACGGGCATTCCGACGTATGCCATCTGGGTGCCAGGCAGGAATACGAAGGGCTGCGTGAGAAACGCATCCATGGCACGTGCCGTCCAGATGATGTCGGCGTCGAGCATTGCGCCTGAATACGGGAATCCGGCAACGCTGCCGGCAGCACGATTGAAAACGCCGGCCAGATTCGGGCCCAGCAACTGCGGACCGCCAGCGTCGAAGCTGTGACAGGCCCGGCACTGCATCGCCAGCCGTTCGCCACGTTTCAGGTCTGCCGTCGCGTACGGTGCCGCATTGCGAATATCGGCGACCGCCGTAATCGTCTGCTCACCCAGCTCGGCCGCGGTCAGGAGCTGCGGCGCTGACCGTTCGCTCTCAGGCTGGCACGCCGCCGTCAACAGGATCGTGGCAATACACAGCCATGCGGAGCCCACGGGGTGGCCTGTGATTGAACAAATGCGTTTTTTCATGCGTCGCCTGTTGTATAAAATAGACTACGGTTCGGCGCCATTCCCGGGAAAACAATCTATGAAGGGCTATACCGCAACGCTAAAATCCGGTGAGGCCATTTATTACATAGATCGCAAGCGCTGGCTATGGACGCTGTCAGTTCTCTACCCGGTGCAGCCATTCCTTGGAATGTGGCTGCATGCGAGAACCGGCCAGCCCGGCTGGCTGCTGTTGCCGCTCCTGAGCGGCTACGTGATCGCGCCGATTCTCGACTGGCTTGTCGGCGAGGATGAAAACAACCCGCCGGAGGCTGTCGTACCGCAACTCGAGAAGGACCGTTTTTACCGTGTCCTCACCTACCTGGTGGTGCCGCTGCACTACGCCAGTCTGATCGGCGCTGCGTGGTGGGCTGCAACCCGAGAGCTGCCGTTGTGGGCATTTTTCGGACTGGCGATGGTTGCCGGTATCGCGAGCGGACTCGCTATCAATACCGGTCATGAGCTGGGCCACAAGAAGTCCGCGTTCGAACGCAATCTCGCCAAGATCGTGCTCGCTGTGCCCTTTTATGGTCACTTCTGGATCGAACACAGCCGCGGACATCATCGCGACGTCTCGACTCCCGAAGATCCGGCAAGCTCTCGCATGGGAGAGTCCATCTATCGCTTCGCGCTGCGCGAAATTCCCGGGGCGTTTCTGCGCGCCTGGCACATTGAAAAAGAGCGGCTCGAACGTCTCGGCCACTCTGCCTGGCACCGCGACAACCAGATTCTGCAGTCCGGAATACTCTCACTCGCACTGCAGCTGGGCATCGTTATTGCGTTCGGCTGGAGCATGATTCCGTTCCTCGTCGTCCACAACGTATTCGCCTGGTGGCAACTGACCAGCGCAAATTACATCGAACACTACGGCCTGTTGCGCAGAAAAGAGGCTAACGGTCGTTACGAACGTTGTCAGCCGCAGCACTCCTGGAACAGCAATCACATCATCAGCAACCTGGTCCTGTTTCATTTGCAGCGGCATTCGGATCATCACGCGCACCCGGTGCGGCGCTACCAGTCGCTGCGGCATTTCGACGATCTGCCGCAACTGCCAAGCGGATATTTTGGCGCGTACCTGCTCTCCTATGTTCCCTGGCTGTGGTATCGCGTGATGGATCGGCGCTTGCTCGCGCTGCCGCATGTTGCTGGTGACCTCGACCGCGTGAACATTCAGCCAGGCAAGCGCGCCCGGATCGAGTCACGCTACCGCCACCTGTTGGCCACTGACGAGACCTGACGTCGATGGCCCGGCATCGCTGCCCCGAATGCGGCTACGAATATGACGAGGTAAGTGGCGATGACCACGAGGGTTATGCACCCGGCACGAAGTTCTCGGACCTGCCGGAAGACTTTGTCTGCCCGGACTGCGCGGTCATATATAAGGAAGATTTCGTTACTGAACAGCGCAGCGCGACATAATCTTCGACCCGCCACGCTGTGATGAAACTCACAGCCCCGCCTACGCATCGCGATTAACCTGAGCGATCAACTCGTTCGGGCAATAGCGGAGTACGGCGATGAATTACCTTCGCACAAGGACACTGGTCCTGCTGGCAGGACTGGCAATGGCAGGGACTGCCACCGCTGAGGACAATCTGTGGTTCGGCGTCAAGGCCGGCACCCTGGGACTGGGCGCCGAGGCCACCTGGCGCCCCATCGACTGGGTCGACCTTCGTCTCGGGGCGAATCTGTACGATTTATCCGACAGCGGCCGCGAGGCCGGCGTCGGCTACAACAGCGATTTCAATCTCGAAACCTATTACCTCACGGGCAATCTGCGCTTTCCGCTGAGCCCGCTGCGCCTGACGGTCGGCGCATTCCAGAATTCGAATCGGATCGACCTGGTCAGCACCGACGCGACGAGTTTCGATATTGGCGGCACCACCTTTACGCCGGCGGATGTCGGCACGCTTACCAGCACGACCTCCTTCTCGAGCACGTCGCCGTATTTCGGGCTTGGTTTCGATTTCGAACTTGTAAACCGGCTTGGTTTGACGCTGGATCTTGGCGTGCTCTGGCAGGGCGAACCGGACGTAACACTCACCGCCGACGGCCTGCTCTCTTCGGACGCGACTTTTCTGTCGTTGCTTGAAGCAGAACGCCAGGAGCTGGCCAACGAAATGGACGACCTCAAGGCCTACCCGGTTATTTCACTCGGCGTGAACTTCAACTTCTTCTGATCAGCTGAAGCGATCCACCACGCGTTTCCAGGTCAACGCTGTTTGCAGGTAGCGCAGCCGCAGACCGGGCAACGGAAACGGCTCGGCAAGGCCGCGCATCAAAACCGGTATGCTGTCCGGGGTGTCCTTTTGTCCACTCCCTATCCAGTCCGCGATCTGCTTGCCGGTCCAGTTCGAGTTATTTACGCCATTGCCGTGATAGCCGAATCCGAAGAAGACACTGTCGTCGTCATCGAGCCGCCCGATACAGGGCGTCAGGCGGCGCGTGACACAAATAAAGCCGTGCCATTTGTAATCGATGGAGACCCGGCGCCATCCCGGCCATTGGCGCTGGAATGCCGCGATCAGGCGGTCGAAGTTTCGCTCCGAACCCGCAGGATCGCCGGTCGAGTGTCCACGCCCGCCGAACATGAAGCGGCGGTCGGGCAGCAGCCGAAAATAGTTCATGAGCGGTCTTGTGTTGAAGACCGGCGTTTCCGTCTTCCAGTGGTGAACGGCCAGTTCGTCGTCGGTTAATGGCCGGGTGACAACGATGGCGCTAATCAATGGCAGGGTAACGCCTGCAAACCCGCCGTGCAGGTTTTCCGGCAGGAAGCCGTTGGTCGCATACACAACGATTCGCGCGCGCAGCGTACCCGAGGTGGTCGCAAGTCTGTGGTGGGAACCATCTTTCGTCCATTCGAGGACTTCGCTGTGTGGGTGCAGTGACGTGCCGCGACGCGCAGTCGCCGCCGCCAGGCCTTTCGCGAAACGCAATGGATGCAATCCGAACGTCGGCCGCTGCAGCGTGCCCCCGTACTGAAAGGCTGAATCACAGTAGCGCTCACGCACTTCGTCTGCCGAATAAATTTCGGTCGCGACGCCGATCTGCTCGCGGAATACTTTTCCCATGCGCCTTGCATGCGCAAACGCTCCTGCTGAATGCGCCAACTCGAGCTCACCGTCACCCTGCATGCGAGCGTCGATGTTTTCATTCGTGATCAGGTCACGCACCAGTTCGACGGCATCGCGCTGGGCGCCATAGTGCGCGCGGGCGGCGTCGACGCCGAACCGGCTGATCAGCTCCTCGATATCGAAAAAGCTGCCACCCATGCTGCAAAAACCGCCATTGCGGCCCGAAGCACCCCAGCCGATATGGCCGGCGTCGAGAACCCGAACATCGACCTGGTGATTCTTCGCCAGGTGATAGGCCGCGGACAGACCGGTGTAACCGCCGCCGATGACGGCAACCTCGCAGCTCGCGTCACCCTGCAGGGGCTCGCCGACGTCCGGCAAGTCAGTGCTGTTGGCCTCCCAGTACGATCGCTGTGGCTCGCCGAAGCGGTACATGTTGTCGTCGAAAAGTCGAGTCGTCGACATGCGTGGCCTGTCCGTCATCATCCCGGTTCGATCAAACCCAATGGTGACAGGCGCCGCGTGGAAAAACAAAATAGCTGCCGCAGGCCTTGCGATACCGGCGGCGTCTCGGTAAACATTGCATCCATGGCCTCTTTCTCGGATCAACTGCGGCGCCATTCCGTCGCCCTTATCAGCCTGTTCATCGCCCTGTCCGGGCTGGCCTACAACACCTGGCGCAACGAGCAGACCGAAGAGAACAACAATATTCGTACTGCCGGAATCGAGATGCTGCTGCTGCTCGGCGAATTCGACCGCACCGTATTTCATCTGCAGTACGACCAGGGACTGCAACTGGGCAACGAACGTACAGGCTGGTCGCTGGTCCTGACCATTCGCGACCTCGGGACGCTGATTGGCGACCCTGCAAACTCATCGTCTGCCGAACTGCTTGGAACCTGGGAGTCCAACAACGGCGCACTCGGCGAGCGCTCCGCGACGAGCTTCAATAATATTTCAGCGGCGGTTGACGTCGTGCGCGAGGACGTGCTGGACCTAATGTCGATGCTCGATTGACGGCTAGGAGGCCGGAACCACCGGCGAGACGCGACGCACGATGAAAATACCGATAAAAATCATCGCCAGCAGCGGCAGGGGCATCAGCAGCGCAACGTCCCAGCCGAAGAAATGCATCGACGTTCCGGCCAGCAGTGAGGCAGCCGCCGTGACACCGAATACGCTGAACTCATTCACGGCCTGCGCGCGAAACCGTTCCGACATGAAGTACGTGCGGGTCAACAGAGTCGTAGCGCCGACGTAAAGGAAATTCCAGCCGACCCCGAGAAGGACCAGCGCCCACCAGTAATGCATCAGCGAGTGCCCGCTGAGCCCGATAACCGACGCCACGGTAAGACCGGTCGCGCCCGCGGCCATGATTCGCGATGGGCCCTGCCAGTCGATGAGAAAGCCGGAGACGAGTGACGGTACATACATCCCCAGTACGTGCCACCGAATGACGTTCGCAGTCTCGGTGAGCGTAAATCCGTCGTTCATGTGCATGCTGATCGGCGTCGCGGTCATGATCAGTGACATGACACCGTAAGCAACGGTGCCGCCGAGCACCGCGACCAGGAAAACCGGCTGCGCCACGATCGTGCGGAGCGTCCGCGACTCGCGCCGGCCCGCGACCTGTTCTTCTCCCCGCAGGGGCCCCAGAAACAGAAACAGCACTGCCTGTCCTACATACAGCACCGCGCAGGCGACCAGCGTTCCCGCATAGGGCACCCCGTCGATGATGAAATGTCCAACGTCGACCAGTACCGGCCCCACGATGGCGCCGCCGATGGCCCCCAGCAGCACAAACGATATTGCCCGCGCCGCATATTTCGGCGGCACACTCTCGGCAGCCGCATAGCGGTACTGCTGCGTGAAAGCCATGTTGATGCCGAAGATTGCCGCCGCTGCTGCGAATCCGGCAAAACTTCGCAAGTGCAGTGCATAGCTCGCAAGCAGCATCGAGGCGATCGCCGACAACGAGGCCAGCGCCGAGCCGTATTTGCGGCCGATCCGGCGCATCAGGATTGTCGCCGGGATCGCAGTTGCCGCAACGCTTACGATCATGAGCGACACGGGCAACGTTGCAATGGCGGGGATCGTCGTCAGCTCTGAGCCAATGATTCCGCCAAGTGTCACCAGAACTATCGAACCGGTCGCCGATATCAGCTGGCAGACAAGTAAAATAGAGATATTGCGAAACGGCATACGGTGGCTGCCCACGGACGAATCGCCGCACATTGTCACAGATATCCCGCTTTGGCCAGCCAATGACGACGACCGAAAAAACACTGCAGGTAAGCGACGAACTCGCCATCCCCCTGGGCGAAATCTCGATTTCGGCGATACGCGCGCAGGGAGCCGGCGGCCAGAACGTCAACAAGGTGTCGAGCGCGGTCCACCTCCGCTTCGATATCGCGAACTCGCCCAGCATGCCGCAGAAGATCAAGGACCGCTTGCTTGCCGCACAGGATAGCCGGATTACGCAGGATGGCGTGCTCGTCATCAAGTCGCAGCGCCGTCGCAGCCAGGAACAGAATCGTAGTGATGCCCTCGAGAAGCTGCGGCACATCGTCGCTGCCGCCCTCACGGAGGCGAAACCCCGTAAAAAGACCCGGCCCGGCAAGGCGGCACGTAAAAAGCGCATGGACGCCAAGACCCGCCGCGGGCAGCTGAAGACGACGCGGGCGCGGCCCGAGCCGGACTGAGCGCCGCGACCCGGCAGATTCGCCGGTTGCGCTCAAATTGGTACATCGGTAACATGGTACCTCACTTTCAGATGGGAGGCTCAGACATGTCTGGCCGACTGGTAGAACGCACTCAAACGGGCGTGCGTATCGAGAAATCCCTGCTCAAGGTGCTAAAGGGGCTCGCCGAGTACTGTGAAATCTCACTCGGTGATCTGCTCGAAGGCATCGTCCTGCATGCTTTTGAAGGCAAAGCGCCGTTTTCGCCCGAGACCACCAAAGTCATCGAGAAGCTCAAGACCGTTTACGATTGCCCACTGACCGCCGCGGACAGTCACAAACTGCGGGAGGCAGCCCAATGAGCGCCGGCCGACCGACCATCGATACTGACCGCGTCAGCATCGAATTGCTCGAGTCGGCGGAGATCGACCCGAATGACTTTAACCATGACGCGCACGTCTACGTCGGTTGGTGCTACCTGCAGCAATTCGACCTGTTGCACGCGGTCGAGCGATTCCGCAGCGCTCTCATCCGGTTGACACGAAAGCTCGGCGTACCGGACAAATACCATGAAACGGTCACCTGGTTTTTCCTGATACTGATAGCGGAACGGCGTCGAGGACGCGCCGCAGACGATTGGCAAGCGTTCTATGACGCAAACCGCGACCTGTTTGGCAGCGGCTCCGCGATCCTGACGCGCCACTACAGCGAGGAACGCCTGATGTCCCCGCTCGCCCGTCAACAGTTCCTGCTGCCTGACAAATCGCTTGCTGCCTGATTTCGTATAGTATTGCGGCATCAACTCCAGCCGGAGGCTGCCGCATGCGCCGCGCGACCATCACAACTACCGCTCTCTTTCTGTGTCTGATCCAATTTGCACAGGCACGGGATAATCTCGAACCATTGCACGACGCGGTAGCAGCAATCGAACCGCAGGTAATTGCATGGCGCCGTGACCTGCACCAGCATCCGGAACTGTCGAATCGCGAATTCAGAACGGCCGGGCTGGTTGCCGATCACCTGCGCAAAATCGGCGTCGACGAGGTACGCACTGGCATTGCTCACACCGGCGTCATAGGCGTGCTCAAAGGCGGCAAGCCCGGACCCGTGATCGCATTACGGGCCGACATGGATGGATTGCCGGTGCGCGAACAGACAGGACTGCCGTTTGCCTCACAAGCGAAAGGCGAATACAACGGCGAGGAAGTGTACGTAATGCATGCCTGTGGTCACGACACGCACGTGGCTATGCTGATGGGAGCCGCGCAGGTACTTGCCGAAAACCGCGAGCAGCTCGCCGGTACAGTCCATTTTATTTTCCAGCCGGCCGAAGAGGGTGCGCCTGCCGGTGAAGAAGGCGGCGCCGCATTGATGATCGAGGAAGGCGTACTCGACGGGCCCGCGGCCCCCGAAGCGATTTTCGGGATTCATGCCTGGCCGGTCCGGGCAGGTACCCTGGCCTACCGGTACGGGCCGTTCATGGCGGCGGCGGACACGTTTCGGATTGATATCCGGGGGCGACAAACCCACGGTTCTGCGCCCTGGTCCGGCGTTGATCCAATTTTCGTCGCAGCGCAGATCATGACGGCCGCCCAGGCAATTCCAAGCCGGCAGCTCGATGTAACACGTGGTCCCGCGGTCATTACGATCGGCAGCATCCACGGGGGTGTGCGGCACAACATTATTCCGGACGACGTCGTCATGCTGGGCACGATCCGAACCTTCGACGCCGGCGTGCGCGAAAAGCTCCACGCAAGGTTGCGCAAGACAATCACCAACATCGCGGAGGCGAGCGGCGCTACGGCGACACTCACGATGGAAGCTTATGCCCCCGTAACAGGCAATCATCCGCAGCTGCTGCGCGAAATGATGCCTGCGCTCGAATGGGCGGCAGGCGCTGACAACGTCGTCGAACACCCGTTGATTACGGGCGCGGAGGATTTCTCACGATTTCAAATCCGCATACCCGGGTTGTACCTGATGCTCGGCGTCGCAAAGGACGGCCAGCAACCCGGGCAAGGTCCGGCCAATCATTCGCCGATGTTCGATTCCAACGAGGATGCGTTGATCGTCGGCGTGCGCGCGCACGTAGGTTTTGCTATGGGCTATTCTTCGCGTAATCGACAGGCATCGCGTTAATTCCAGATCGTGGCGAGCGCGCCTTGCAAATCAGGTCATCGTGCTAGATTACGGCATCGCCGTTGCAACCATGGACCGCGCTATCGACCCTGGTTGCGCTAAACCCTGTAGCTTGTGACTGCCATGCAAACTGCCGACGGTATTGCTGAACTGCTTCGACTCCACAATCCGGACCGGTCGCTCGATCGGCGTTTTTACACAGATCCCGACATCTACGCACTCGAACTCGAGCGCATCGTCATGCGAAGCTGGTTCCTCGCCGGGCACGAGTCGGAGATTCGGCAACCCGGCGATTTCCTGCTACATAAAGTAGCCAACGAAACGGCCATTGTCGTGCGCAGCCCGAATGGCGGCGTGTCCGCATTCGCCAATGTGTGTCGGCACCGGGGCTCTCTCATATGCCTCGAACAATCGGGCTCCGTCAGAAAATTCGAGTGCCCGTATCACGGCTGGACCTACGATATTGACGGAAACCTGATTGCGGCACGCTCGATGCCGGACGATTTTGACAAGTCGGCCCATGCCCTGAACCGCGTGTCCGTCGAGACTGCAGGCGGCTTTATCTTTGTTGCATTTGCACCGGACCCGCCTTCATTGCAGCCGGCCAGGAAAAACCTGTCGAAACCGCTGAAAATGTTCGATACCGAAAACCTCAAGGTCGCGGCAAGAAAACATTACCCGATTGCAGCAAACTGGAAGCTGGCCGTCGAAAACTACATGGAGTGTTATCACTGCGCGAACGCACACCCCGACTACGCCCGCATGCATACCCTGATGCTGGACCCGAAGCGCCGCGATCGAATCCAGGGCAGGATGCAGGAACGCTTTGCCGATTGCGGCATCGAGCCGTACGAAGTCGACCGCGGCCCACTCGAAGCGAATGCCGACGAATGCTTTCATTCTTACTGGCGCGTCGCGCTCTTCGAAGGCTACAAAACCGGAAGTCGCAACGGTGAACCGGTCGCACCGCTGCTCGGCGAACTGCGTGACTATGACGGCGGCGCCTCCGATTTCTGTTTCGGCCCGTTTTCCTACCTGCTGGCGTACAGTGATCATATCGTCGCGTATGTGTTTACGCCGCTGGATGGCCGCAACTGTGCCTGCGAGGTTTTCTGGCTGGTGCGAGGCGATGCGATCGAAGGCAAAGACTTTGACCTCGATGAGCTCACGTGGCTATGGGACACGACAACACTCCTGGACGAAAAAATTATCGTGAACAACTGGAAGGGAATAAACTCGCGCTTCTACAAACCCGGTCCGTTTTCGACGATGGAGGACTGGGAGCAGGATTACACGCGCTGGATTGTCAATGAATTGCGCCGGGACCCCTGAGCTGCAGGCAAGCAGGCAGCGAGGGAGCGCGCATGCAGATTGACCACCAGCGGGCGTTCCGCCTGTTCAAATATACCGTCTACGCGTTATTGACGCTGAACGTATACCTGTTCTTCGCGGAAGAATGGGCGGCATCGGCATACCGTTTCGCCGATGGAGTTGCGCTCAAGGACGTGATCGAGGGATTTGCCGCCAGTATCGACACGGCGGCATGGGTCGTTTTGTTACTGATGTTCGAACTCGAAACGGACCTGCTTGCCGATCATCACTTTACCCGCGCCGTTACCTACACGCTGCACGTGACGCGGGCCGTCTGCTACGCATTCATTGTTTACGCGTTCTACGGATACGTCACGAAGCTTTCATTTCTGCTGGGCGCCGCACCTGCCGAGGTGAGCAATTTATGCGCCCTCCCGGTCGGTGACTGGGTCTATGCGATCGATCTCGACGAATATTCACGGATCGATGCTGGCAACTGCCAGTCGTTTTCCACGGCCGGCTCGTTCCTGCAGTTCGCAGGAATGACCGCGCTGGTCGATGCCGCGGGATATACCGATATCCTGCGCCTGGCGTGGGTCGACGTGATCAATTCGGGTGTGTGGCTGCTGGTGGTACTGGTCCTCGAGATCGACGTCAGGTTGCAGGAACGCAACCGGCTGAATGGCACCGCACTCCACCTGAGTAACGGCAGTAAATACATTCTCTACAGCCTGCTGCTGCTGGCGGCCGTCTACTGGGGATTCAAGGGCGATTTCGTGGATTTCTGGGACGCATTTCTGTGGCTTCTTGCGTTCGTGGCGATTGAGATGAACGTTTTCGAATGGCGCCAGGAAACGCTGCAGCAGGAACGCGCTACTGCCTCACCGTGAGTCTTTTGTCGCCAGCAGCGCGGCGTCCCATTTCCGTGCTGCTGTCCTGCACCAGCAGGCCGGACAACACGCCATTTCCGTCCAGCTGCATCAGCCACGGATGCCAGCTGTCCGCATCGTCTCGCCGGTAGTAGCCGGAAACCTCCCAACCGCCGTCACTCGGGTAGATAAACACCTTGCCAATCTTGCGGTCGGGCGCCAGTGGATCGACGATCTGCAGTTCGCCGGATACATCGACAAACTCCCGCAGTATCGAGCGTGCTTCCCTGACCACGGCCTCCTCGCGCGCACGCTGCATGCGCGGCTCGGGATCGACCACCCGCATATACGCGTACAGGGCGATTGCGATGCCGATGCCGAACGCCACCAGCAGGCGCGCTGCTCGCTGCCAGGTATTCCCGTTCCGTTCGACCACGGTCATTCAGTCTTGCCGCGGCTTCGGCCGCGAGATTTGCTGGCCGAGGTCCTCCCACGTCGGCCGCTTGAGCTCAACCAGGTATTCGCGCACCAGCTCCTCCGATACGGCCCATAGCCGCTCTGCCATAGCGGCGTCATAGAGGTGGTGATCGCCGGAAATCTGCACGGCATTGCAGTCCTCGAAAAATCGCCCGCTGGTGCTGCCCAGCAGCGGGCTTGTTGCAACGTAGCAGGACGTCGCCGCGCCCTGCTCGACCGACTTGCCGGCCAGGCGCGTGTACAGGCTGAATGCCGTGCGGCGCAGGCCGGATTCATTACGCGCAATCCGCGTGTCGATGACGCCCGGGTGCAGGGCATTCGAGGTAATTCGTGTTCCCTTCAACAGCTTTGCCAGCTCCAGCGAGAACAGTGCATTGGCAAGCTTCGAGTGAGCATAAGCGCGGCTCACGCTGTACCCGCCGGCTGCCTGCAAATCGTCGAACTGAATACCGTCCTGCGGCGCGCTGCGATACGCGGCGCGGCTTCCGACAACGACAACCCGGCCCTGCCATGCCAGGTACATGCGCTCCAGCAGTCGATACACCAGAATGAAATGACCGAGATGATTGACGACGAAGTGTTTCTCGAGCCCGTACACCAGCTCGCGTTCTTGGCCGCGCATGCCAGCGTTGCAGACAAGGATATCGATCGGTGTTCGCATTGCGTTGATCGTATCCGCACAGGCCACGACTGAATCGAAATCGGACAGCTCCAGTTGCAGCGGCGTGGTCACGCCATCGACCCGCAGGCAGGCCTCCTGCGCTTTTTCGAGCGTACGGCCGGTGCCGACGACGTAAGCGCCGCGCTTGGCCAGCACGCGCATGGTTTCGAAACCGATCCCCGAGGTACAGCCCGTTACGACGGCGAGCTTACCGTCGAGATCGACGCCTGCCGTCACTTCCTCGGCGGTCGAACCCCCGTCGAACTCGCTGCGCGGGACGCCCGGCGCGGGCCGGCGATCCGGTCCGCATGACGAAACCATTGGCGTTACCAGCGCTGCACCGGCAAATTGTACAAAGTCGCGACGATTTACTGGCATGCAGCTTGTCCTTCCGGCTTACTTGAACAGATCTTCGGCGTCTTTGAGCGCCGGGTCAGCATCCGGGTCGTCGGCATCCCCATCACCGAAAAGCGATGACAGTTTTGCCCGCGCCTGTTGCTCATCGCGAAATCGCTGCTCGTCAAAAAGGCCCGAAGCCGGCTTGAACCAGTCGCAAAAATTGGCGCGTTCCTTTTCGGAGACGTCATCAGCGTCATCTTCGAGGCATTGCCGGGGCACCTGTGGATCATAGAAGCTGCACATGCGGCACACATGCAGTTGCACGCCGCAATCGGGGCAGAGATCCTGCCGCGACAAGGGCAGCGACAAGACGGCCAGCGATGTGCCGCAGCGGTAGCAGTGTATTGGTTCGACCATCAGATCGTCGAGTATAAGACAGGAACCGGGC
>JAHHOT010000176.1 GCA_018677555.1 Gammaproteobacteria bacterium
GGATGCTCTGCATCGCCAGCGCCAGTGTCGGGGCGTCGTGGGCCAGGAAGTATTGGCCGCCGGAGCGCTCCGCCGCACTGCGAAGGTTGTCCGTATCGATATTGAAGCCGATCGTGTGTGTCGTTACGAGCTGGTCGCCGGGCAAGACCGGGTCGATGTCGACCGTCGCAAGGTATTCGGAGATGTCATCCATGCACCTGCCGTTGGAGCCGTACAATTGGTCGCACTCCGTGTGGTCGAGCTCGCTCTGAAAGAACGGGAGCGTTGGCGTCAGTCCCGGCGTCTGGTTATCCCGGCTCGTGGCCTCGCCATCGGACAGCAGCACGTTGAAGTTCTTGGCGCAGACGTTCAACTCCGGCTGCGCGTATACCTTGGGGTTCGTGCCTGCGAGAATTGCCGGGTCGGTCACGTTCTCCGGGTCACCGTCGATGTCAGCAAACTCGGCCGGCAAACCGCGCCAGTACAACGCTGATTCATACAGGGACTCTGCGATCGTGGTGTGGTCGTGCGGGCCGAGGCTATCGACTGCTGCGAGAGCGGTCGCGCGATTCTCATCGAGGTCGATCAGGCCTTGAATGATCGTCCCTCCCTCGTCATCGTTAAAGCGCTCCACGCCCACGTTGACGTTGCTGATCGATTCGAAAAGCGTCGTAAGCACCTGCTTCACGATATTGATCCGGGTCTCGTCTACGATGTCGGGGTTGGCCTTGTAGTTGAGGTAATTGCCGTCGTAGATCGTGTACGTCTGCGCTCCAACACCGTACCAGGCGATCTCCTCGCTGGATTGATCGGTATAAAGGTCAGCCAGGCTGGAGCCGGTTCTTGCCCAGAGATAGGTCGCGCGGCCGTCGCCGTGTTCCCCGGAGTCCGCCTGGCACTCGACCGGCGCGGTGTCGTAACCGGCCGCGAGGCTTTGCCACTTGCTCGGTCCCGGGCCTGTACCGTCCTGGCCGCCATCCCGGTATTGCACGAACGTGCTCGAATAGCTACCGAGGCCGTTCATCTGGTTGACTGCCGCGTCGCAGTAGAAATTGTCTTTGTCGATGTACTGAGTCGTCGAGCTACAGTCCGGTTCGACGCCTTCGATTTCCATCCAGTAATTGCGGTTCGAATCGCAATCGCCGGAATAGTTCTCTGTCCGATCGTACGGTGCCGGCGTTTCTTCCTCGGCGTTCATGCTGGTCGAAGTATCGATGATGAACATGATGTTGGGTTTTTGCTGGTCAGTGCCGGTTGGCGCCACCAACAGCAGTTCCGTGTCGTCAGCAGCGGCCGGTGCAGCCGCCAGCAACGTCGACAGCAACCCGACACACACGCCTGCAACCTTGTTTCGACCGTGATTACTCATTTCAGTCCTCAGCTTCGTCCCTGACAACGGTCAAACCCTGACCATCAATGCGGTGACCGTGTTTGATTCGAGGTGATGAAATACATCGATAATCAGGTCTTCCCGATTCGCGACGTTGCTGACAGCCATTGTAAATTTCTTCAGCGTCACGTCTTTTCCATTCAGTACGAAACGTGCGCCGCTACGCACGCGCAAAGTGCGAAACTCGCATTCGCTGCAGGTTTTGAAGGACACTGTCCCGCCCTCGATCGATGGCAAACGCAGGTCAGGCATGTCAACTTCGTACACTTCCGTGATCGTTCTGAGTTCCGCGGCAGCCGGCAGGCTCAATGCCAGTAACCCTAAAGCCAGGAATTTTCGAACGTGCATTGCATCACCCCGTATTCGATTAAAGTCCATACCTGTCGTTGGTCATGCGGGTGCGTACCGCCACTGCCAGGCAATCGCAGGAACACGAACACGATCATGCGAGGAGACCCGTGCGAAAGACGTCGTTGCTCATACGACCGAAGGCTGGCTGATACTATTTTTTTCGCCCGCGTAAGGACGGGCACCGCATCACAATTGGCTTTCGGGCCGCCAGCACGATCGGGCTTATGCGAACTGAGTCTCAGTTTTTCGCGCTGATTCTGTGACGCAATTCCGCCGGTGCTGCGTGAACCGATCCCGTCGGGCGCGCCATGCGGCAAGCCTTTATCCGTACATTTCGGCGATGCCAATCACACTCGCGGCCCTGTGATCTTGCTACCGTAAGCCGATGACGTTTGACAAATTAAGCGTATTTGCGCTGTTAAAGCTCGCCGCCGGCTGCGCAGGTTTCGCTGCCGGTTTCTGGTTTATCCTGGAGTATGGACAGCGGCCCGGTTTTGGTGGACTTCGCGGACCCGTTGGTCCGGCGATCGTCGTGGCCATGCCGGGCGTGCTGGCTCTTATCGGGCTAATCGAATTCGCAAGCGGCAAAAAGATCGTCGAGTTGTCTGCCGGATGGGATTCTATACCGGCGTGGAAACGCTGGATCCTCGGCACGATCATCATCGTATTGGCACTTGCTGTGACGATCGGCGTATTCACAGGTCTTGCGTATTATCGGATTATCTAGCGGGTTGACTTAGACCCCCCCTCAACGAGCTCCCGCGCGCCCACTATCTTGCTCACGCGGCGTCGTTGCCAGTAGCGCTGCAGACGGACAAAACCCTGAGCGAAAATCCCGATGATGCCGATGCCACCGATCACCAGGCCGATTACGCCGGAAGACAGCTCCGCGCCGTCAGCTTTGGTAATGACATCGAACGCATAGAGGCCTGCGCCGAGGAGCGCCATAATGACCCCGGTCCCGGTTGGATAGTGACGAAAATATACGATCGCCGTTAACGCCGATCCGATGAGAAAAAACACTCCGGCCACGCCACTATCCGTAAGGATAACTGTAACGAGCACGCCAAACGTTATAACGGGCAATGCCACAGCCGACACTGATAGCTTTCTCTGGTCCGTGGGAACATCGCTGCCGATCAAACGTGTCCACGTATCCGACGTCCACAGCAGCACCAGGCGCACGGTGATCGCGAGCATATAGACCCACAGTGCGGTGACAAGAATTCCGAACGGGAAAGCAAAAATCGTCGCATCGCCAACATCCAGGTAAATCAGGGCGGCGATGCCATAGGCGCATCCAACAACGGCGGCGATTGCCCACAGGGTTCGTTTTCGGCGCTGTTGCGAAAAATTCTGGTACAGGGCCTGCATTTGCGCCGACTGGGACGCGAAAAATCGGCGACGCAAGAAAGGAATTCCGAGTAAAACAATGGCGCCGAGACCTGACAGGTAATAACTTGTAAACGAATCCCAGGATTTGACGTAGGTGGCCAACACGATTCCCAGGAAGAGATAGCCAATAAAAACCATGACCAACAGACCGGCGACCGATTTACGACGTTCGTTCGCCTGACCGAACAATGCAAATCGATTCATTGAATCCTTGAACGAATTTCGCCGCAGCTCCGGGTTTGGATCGACGCTCAAGGCGCCGCGGAGCAATGAGACTGATTCGCCGTACTTGTTGTGCGCATTGCGAATGCTGGCCAGCGACTCGAGCGAGTGTGCGTCATTGGGGTCGAGCGAAAGCACTTTTTCGTAATGTTGCGCTGCATCGGGCAATTCGTCACGAACCCTGGCCACTTCGGCGAGTATTGCGTGCCCATAAGTCGACTCCGGCGCCTGTTTCAGCAGCATTTCCGCAATCATTTTCGCCTCTTCCAGGCGTTGCCTGGCCAGGGCGCAGTTTGCGAGCATATTGAGGCACTCGATGTTTTCGGGTTCCAGGTATACCGCCGTAGTCGCGGCCTTGTACGCGCTCGAGAGCTGACCCTGCAGCAGGTGTACATGTGCCTTGATGCGAAATGCCCATTGGTGGTTCGGATCTGCCGCAATCGCCTTTTGAACGAAGTCAATGGCGCGCTCGGAATCACCCAGCATGGCGTGGGCACGCGCCAGCTGACACAGAACTTCATAGTCTTCCGGCGCTATCGCAAGCGCACGCGAAAATTCCTGCAGCGCGTCAGTCGGCCGTTTGAGATCGAGGAGATAGTCTCCACGTTGCAGTAGCTGCTTTAATGCATCATCGCGACTTTGCATTGGACCGGCGGGAATTCAGATCTTGTTCTGCTGTATGTACTCGGCCAGATCGTTAAATTCGCCGCTCGCGTTCGCATACATTGCATAGTTTCGTGCCGTTTCAAACCAGCTGGCGATGCTCGGGCGCACTTCTTTTTGCGCCGCTTTGAGCTCTGAGTCCGTAATGAGCTCCACGACACCACTCTGCATCGCCCGTTCCAGCGTCCGCTCGGTGGCCAGCTCGCACACGAAGGCCAGGTCGGCCCCGGAATAGCCGCGCGTTTTTTTGGCCAGCGCCGGCAAATTGATCTTGCCGGCCGGTCTCTCAGCAAGATTCATACTGAGTATGTGTTCGCGCGCAACGATATCCGGCGGCTCAACAAAAATAGCCCGATCGAAGCGGCCCGGGCGTTTCAAAGCAACGTCGATATCCCACGGAAGGTTGGTCGCGCCCAGCACGAAGACAGCCTCGTTGCCCGTATGCATGCCATCGAGTTCCTGCAACAACTGGTTAACGACTTCACGGATGCCGGATCCATGCAGGTCGCTGCGTTTGCGGCCAAGCGCATCCAGTTCGTCCATGAAGATAACCGTTGGCGCGTTCGTCCTGGCCATTTCAAACAAAGCGTGCAGACGTTGTTCGCTTTCCCCGATATACATATTCAGGACGTCACTCAGGCCGACGGACATGAAGCCTGCATTCAGTTCACCCGCGAGCGCACGGGCAATATAGGTTTTCCCGCATCCGGGCGGTCCGTATAGCAGCAACCCGCCGCGCATTTTCTTGCCGTAAGCTTTCGCCATGGCAGGGTTTCGCAGAGGGCCCAGAAACGCGAGCTCGATGCGTTGCTTGACGGCCTCGAGTCCCGCAACATCGGCCAGGGTTATCCGGTCGTCGTCGCTGTCGTAATCCACGTCCGTCGCGTCAGATGCAGCTGCGCCGCCGACCACGCGTAATTCGGGTGGCCCGCCAACGCGAATTTTTTTCGGTTCCGTGTCAGGTTCTGCTTCTGCATTCGAGGGAACGCCCGGAGTCGTGGCATGCCCCAGCCCTGCCAAAAGCTTCGCATAGGCGGCTGCGCGCCTGGTATCGCCTGTTGCACTGGACGCTTTTTGCGCGCCCTCCAGGGCCGCTATGTTGACGGGGTCCGCCGCCAGTATGACGGAAAAATGCTCCAGCGCTGCGGAAAAATCGTCTTTGTCGAGCAGAATCGTTGCCAGGTGCAGTCGCACATCCATATCGTCCGGGGACGATTCGAGCGCCTTGGTCAGTGCGATTACTACGCCATCGTTTGCGGACATGCTGTGGCTCCGGGCATTGATCAGCTGCGATTCTGCTCATGAAACTTTGATACAGGTCAGGCGGACAGGCAAGGATGGACCTCGCAAATTGACCGTAAACTGAGGGTTAAAAAATCGGGAGTCGTGCGGGATTCGGCGACGAGAAGTACCGACTTGGCCTCGGAAGTGGAATGACGTACCGGCGATGCGGATACGTAGCACTCTTGTCTTGAATAAATAGCTATTCCGCAACAAACACCGCTTCGATCGTTGAATCAACTGCCAGGTCCAACTCAATTTGCTCGTTCGTGGACGTGGACGCGCCTTGCCATTGAGAAAACACGAAGCCAGGTGCCGGAACTGCAGTGAGCGTAACGGGTATATCGTTGAAATAGCTGCCAGTCCAGCTGTTGCTATCAATTGTCAGCGAATTAAGCTGCACGTCACCTGCCGACGGATTGGCGTTATCAACCGTCAATTGGTAGGTGCCTGACAACCCGAACTGGTCCTCTATGTGCGCAATGAGGTGTTGCGGGCGATTATTGGCGAAGGTTTTCATGTCGTCGACTTCCGTCGCCCAGTCAACATTGACGTAATCCTGCCAGCGCAGGAAATGCGTAGACATCTCGGACTCGATGGTGGCAGCGATACTATCGATATGACCGGTAACGTTGGCTGGTAAAAACCGGCTGTTCAGCTCATCCGCAAAGTGATTGATAAAATCGTTACGGAAAGACTCGTTCTCCACCAGTCGCCGTAGGATTAACGTTGACCAGGGCGGATTGGGCCAGTCCGGACCGTTAGCTTCCAGGGCGAAGGCGAGCGTATTCTGATCGAAAGCACTGGGCGTCCAGCCTGAAAAGCCGAAATCCGTGTCGAACAATATCCATCGCCATTTTGTGCCCGGGGAATTCCAGAACTTGTAGTTATTGCCCGGCCAGTCCTGGTTGTCGAAATAAATCTCTGCAACCTGGTAGACGATGAAGCTTTCTATATCGATCCGTTCGGCAATGTAATCGTAATTACCAGGGCTGACCAATAGATTCGCTTCCAGAAAGTCGACCAGTTCCAGGTAGTCGGTGTTATCGCCTTCCAGTATTTCGCCGTCGTACTCCAACAGGTTTACGGTATCTTTATCGACGTTGTGCAATGAGGCGATATAGTGCTCATTGATTTTCTCGCGCATGTTGTGCATGCCCCAGTACTCGCCGTTCAGATACACCGCTACCGAGCGGTAAGCCTGGATATCCACATTGGCACTCTCCATGAGACTGGTCATGGAAATATCGCGCATCATGCTTTTTAACCAGTCGTCGCCTGAATTACGCAGCACCAGCGTCTGGTAGCTGTCGTAGCTTCGACCGGGGAAAAGCGGGTAGTCGATTTCACTGCTGCCATATCGGCCACGTGCATAAATCGATAACGATTTCTGGGGATACGAGCGGCTCCAGCCGCCAAATATTTTGACGCCTGCATCAAGCATGACACCGACATCACCATTCTGTTCGTATAAAGAAAAGTGAATATCGCGCTCCCAGTCTTCCCAGAAGTTTGCGCCATAATTGGGCTCGGACGGCTCATAGTCGTCCCCCAGGACGTAAATACCCGTGTCATTATCGAAGAAGTTGCCCGGCTCGCTCACCAGGGCGACGACCGGGACATCGTGGCTGGTACCTGGAAGGAAGGTTCGGCTATGTGTAGCAGACGGCACATGGTCTGAATCAAAAATGCGCGCCCGCACCGCCGTGTTGCCCGCCAGGGAAATGCTTGAAGAATATTCTGGCGAGGATTCAGTTGGGATGCTGCCGTCCAGCGTATAGCGAATGATCTGTGTACCGGTGGCGCCGCTCAGTGAGACCGATGCGGGGCTGTTCACACCACCGTCATGCGAGAATACAACCTCACTGCTGACAATACCGCTGTACTCGTTGGAGGAGTTCGACGATCCGGGCGTTGGCGTGTCGTAATAAGCCATTGCGCCTGAACCTGACTGGCCAACGGAGGTGCCGTTGCGCAATCCCGCCACCGGTAGTTCACTGACCAGTCGCCCCCTCGGGTCAAACAGGTAGAGCACCTCGCCTTCTGACGAGATTTTAAAATTCGTGTGATGCTCGCCATTCACGACGGTATCCCGATCGGACGCCCAGATCAGCAGATACTGGTTCGCCCCCAATGTGCTGCCTGCCGGAAACACCCATTTGTCGGGTATATCCGGATCGTCGGTCAGCGAATAATCGGCAAGCTCTACGGTTTCACTACCGTTGTTGTAGAGCTCGAACCAGTCCGGGCTCTCTCCGAATTGATCGTTGTGCAGTGAATTGGTCGATACCGCTTCATTGATACGCACGCAGCCTTGATCGCAGTTCGCTGTAGCAACCTCACCTCCATCACTGCCGCCACAGGCGGAGAGATAAAAAACCGAAGCACACAGCAGGGTTGCCAGGCGGATCTTGATAGGTATGAAATTAATCATTAAGAGTGAACCTGGTTCGAATTGGCTAAAAGCTTGCGTTCAGGCGCAGTGCGACTGAATTACCGGAAAGCGTTTCTGTGAGGCCCGCATCGAACCCGTCAAGCTCGGCAGATTCGTACTCAAGAGTTAGCTTGTAGTACTTCCAGGAATAGTAATTAGCGGCAATCGACAATACCGTGGCACGGTCGCCTTCACCGAAATTCACAGTATCTGCCTCACTGATCCGCGCACTTAGTTCGAACGCGGAATCGTTTTTATCGTTATATCGGATTTTCGCGTTTCGGTATTTCCGCGGCTTGCCGAATGCGGTCCAGCTCAGGGTCGCGTAGTAACCATCCTGTTGCCACTCGTCACCGTCGCGCTCGTACAATTCCTGCATGAAGAATTCGGCCTGGAAAACAATGCGCCGAAAACTGGCTGCAATTTCTACGCCACCGGTATCTATCCTGTCAGCATAATAATTCGGGCTATGGAACGAATTACCGAATGACCGGGCAATCAGAGGCTCATCAATGTCGTAGCGCAGCTCGACTTCGTCCCGGGTTGAATAAAATCCACCCAGGTGCACAAATGCGTCTTTTGATTTGTCCCGGTAAGGGCGGATCGCAACCCGTGCAGCGTAAACGTTGCCACTATCGAAGTACCCTGAACGGGAATCCGCCTGCATGTAGGCCGCCTGAACCCAGGCCCATTTACCGTCATATTCGATTTTGATGCCCGGCTTCCGGGAAGTAGAAAATACATTGGTTGCCAGCGATCGCTCGTTAAAGAATTGCGAACCCAGGCTCTGCATTTTTTCCATGCCCGCCGGCTCTTTGAATTGTCCGGCAACCAGTGACCAGTCTTTCAGCGGCTTGAATTCCAGAAACAGATCCGCGACTTCCGATTCCTCATACTGGTCATATTTAGCCGAGGCATTGACTTTCAGCCAGTCGGTCAGGTCGGATTCAAGCTCCAGTTTGGCCTGTCTTACATACAGATCATTGTCACTACTTCGTACGTCGTTCTCATCGACAAATGAGGCGCCAATTGCATCGACGATAAGCCGCCCGGATATGTCCAGGTTCCTGTCGGCCTGCGCGCCGACGGGAATGAAAGCGGTCAGTAACAGGAGGAGCGATACTTTACCTTCCACTGTCGCCCTCGGTACAAAACAGCAAGATCTTCACATTGCCCTCGATCAAATCCAGCTTGCCCAGCTCGAACTTGACGATGTTCAAGCCCGTTCGTTCACGCAACTCTTCCAGCAACTCTCCATGTTTTTCCGGTTGAAGTTTGTCAACACGGTCGTAGGTAATCTTGCGTTCGAAGACGATAGGTGCAAACCGATGCGATTCTGCAACAGCCGCCAAAGCGACCAGGCTGAAAACAATAAAGGCAAGTTCCGGATACGGTATCTGGGCAACCGCACACATCAGTGACAAGACAATGCCGGTGAAAAAATACGTCATGTCCCTGACGGAAAGGGTTTCCGTGCGGTAGCGCAACATCGAAAAAATGGCGAAAAGACCGAAAGCAAAGCCCATGGACAGATCGATGTCGTGCAGCAAGTAGGTAATAAAGAAAACGCCATTACCGAACATGAACAATGCGAAATAGACATCGCGATTAGGTGTGATACGGAAGAAGATCAACCGGAGCAGTGCAAGGCTGCCCAGCAGATAGATGAGATAGCGATAGATGAGCTCTTGTTCAAACATGGAAGAAGGACGCTGCAGGGCGCTATTTGGTTGAATAAGCTGATGCTGATGCTAGCAAGCTCGAATCAGGACTTATGTTATCGAGTCGAAGGTTTTGCAGCGTCAGTAGAGGAAAGTTTGAAACAGATCACTAAATGTTCATTCAGGAAGAGAAAAAGTAACGGAAGGTGCATCATCGACAAGGGCCAGGCGACGAGATTTATTCGTCAAACAAGATTATGTAATTGCGACAGACAGGTCGCACATTGCAATGCTTATTTGACAATAAGACAGCGTAATAAGCTGCTTTGATTTATCTTGTTACAGAGCGACCATCATGTACCCGTCATGTGATCATTTCTGATTCTGCTTTCGGTTAACCGGGACCGGGTTAGATGCACGGCGGCTGCACGTTTGTCGGCGTTGAGAATATGTCAGTTATGACATATAATGGCGAGCAGGATGAGTCCGAAGGATAGGCCGCTTGTATGGATACACGGCGAGGTCAGGACGCCTCCTTTCTCCAAGCTGGGTAGGATTCACGCGGGATTCCTTTTACGACTACTGCAACGCGGTGAGAAGGTCACAATGCCGCATTCCCGTCCCATGCCCTCAATCGGCCGGAGATGCCATGAGCTGCGAATACCGGACGAGAAAGTGAGTTGGCGAATTGTCTATCGAATCGATTCAGACGCAATCGTGATTGTGGAGGTCTTCTCCAGGAAGACGGGAAAAACACCCAAAAGTGTCGTTGAGACTTGTAAGGCAAGACTTCGAGAGTACGACAATGGATAAGCGCAAGAAGGAAAGACTGGCTAAGAAAGGCTGGAAGGCTGGCTCCGTTGCCGAGTTCCTTGATCTTTCGGCTGAAGAAACGGCGTATATTGAAATGAAGCTCGCGCTCAGCGAGAAACTCAGAGAGCGGAGGCGGCGTAAAAGACTTACCCAGGCCGAGTTGGCCAAGGCAATCGAGTCGAGTCAGTCCCGTGTGGCGAAAATGGAAGCAGGCGACCCAACCGTCTCTATCGATTTGCTCGTTAAATCACTACTCGCGCTTGGTGTGTCGAAAAAGGAACTGGGACGGACAATCTCCTGATCGTCCTGTAACCCATTTATGCCACATCGCGTCCCCCGGCCATCCGGTACAGCGCCGGAAGCACAATGAGCGTCAACAGCGTTGAGGACACGATGCCGCCAATAACTACTGTCGCCAGCGGTCGCTGCACCTCCGCACCGATCCCGACGTTCAAGGCCATAGGAACGAATCCCAGGCTGGCAACGAGGGCTGTCATGAGGACGGGTCTTAGCCTCACCATGGCGCCTTCGAGGATCGCCAGTTCGAGCTTTGTTCCCTGCGCGCGCAGGTCGCGGATGAACGAGAGCATGACCATGCCGTTGAGCACCGCGACGCCGGACAACGCAATAAAGCCGACCGCGGCGCTGATGGAGAACGGCATGCCGCGGAGCCACAGGCTCAGCACACCTCCTGTCAATGCCAGGGGAACGCCACTGAACACGAGCAGTGCATCGCGTGCGGAACCGAATGCCACATATAAAAGCGTAAAGATCAGCAGCAATGCCAGCGGTACCACGATCGCAAGGCGCTGGCTTGCGGACTCCAGTTGTTCGAACGTTCCGCCGTACTCAACCCAGTATCCTGCCGGCAGCTCGATTTGCAGCGCAACTGCAGCTCGGAGGTCGTCGACAAAAGAACCCAGGTCGCGGCCGCGTACGTTTCCCGTTACGACGATGCGGCGTTTGCCGTTCTCCCGGCTGATCTGGTTTGGAGCGACGACTGTTTCGATGGTCGCCACCTCCTGGAGTGGCAAAGCCCCACCGCCGGGCAAGGCGACCGGCAGGCGCCGGATCACGTCGATGTTTTGCCGATGCACGTCCTCGAGGCGCACGACAACATCGAAGCGCCGGTCGCCCTCGAATATCGTCCCCGCCGCATGCCCGCCGATGGCGGTCGCCAAAGTGTGCTGAACGTCCGCGACGTTTATGCCGTAGCGGGCAAGTTGTTTCCGGTTGGGCGTAACGGTGAGCATCGGGAGACCCGTTACCTGCTCCGCCTGAACGTCCGCGCTGCCAGGCGTAGACTGAAGAAGGCCTTCAATCTCGTGGCCAAGGTTTACCAGCGTATCGAGGTCATCACCGTAAACTTTGATGGCGACTTCGGAACGCACACCCGCGATCAATTCATTGAACCGCATCTGGATCGGCTGCAGGAATTCATACCGGCTACCCGGAATACGGGCGACCACCGATTCCAGCTCCGAGACAAGTGCCGCCTTGCTCTTGCGCGGGTCCGGCCATTCTTCCCTGGGCTTGATGATGATGAAGACGTCGGCAACCGACGGCGGCACCGGGTCTGTCGCGATGTCGGCCGTGCCGATCTTCGAAAACACGTGACGCACTTCCGGCAATTCCTTGATCTGCGCCTCGAGTATCGCCTGCATCGAGACCGCCTGCTCCAGGCTCGTCCCGGGAATGCGCAGCGCGTGCATTACCAGGTCACCCTCATCGAGGGTCGGCAGGAACTCGCTGCCCAGCTTCGACGCGAGCAGCCCTGCTCCGGCGAGCAGAAGAATGGCGACGGCAACGACAAATACCCTGGCCCGCAAGGCAAACTTCAGAACGGGTTCGTACGCCCTGTGCGCCTGCACCATCAGCCAGTTTTCGCGTTCCTTTACCTTGCCGGACACGAATACTGCAACCGCCGCCGGGACGAACGTGAGGGAAAGGATCAACGCTGACAACAATGCGCCGCTGACCGTCAGCGCCATCGGGCGGAACATCTTGCCTTCGACACCGGTGAGCGAAAGGATCGGCAGGTAAACGATCAGGATGATCGTGATGCCGAATATGCTGGGACGCAGGACTTCACGTGTCGCTGATCGCGTCACATTCAATCGTTCTGATAGTGACAGCAATCTGCCTTGCTCTCGTTGAGCAATGCCCAGCCTGCGCAGACAGTTCTCGACGATGATAACGGCCCCATCGACGATGAGACCGAAATCAAGCGCGCCGAGGCTCATCAGGTTTCCCGACACTCCCGATTCGACCATGCCTGTGATCGTCATGAGCATCGCGATCGGAATCACGGCAGCCGTGACGAACGCCCCGCGCCAGTTGCCCAGCATGGCGAACAGAACGACGATGACGAGCAGCGCGCCGGCGACGAGGTTTTCCTGGACCGTGCCGATCGTCTGTCCAACCAAATAAGACCGGCTGTACAGCGTTTCAGCGACCACGCCGTCGGGCAACGACGCCTGAACTTCATCCAGCTTCTGTTCGACCGCTTGCGCAACCGTTCGGCTGTTCTCTCCGATCAGCATGAATGCGGTGCCAAGGACGACTTCGCGCCCGTCCTGCATCGCGGCGCCGTTGCGCAGCGCGTGCCCGATAGTCACCGTAGCGACGTCGCGTACGCGAACGGGCACGTCGTCACGATGGCCGACGACAATGCTGGCGAGATCGTCCGCGTTGGACGCCTGGCCGGGCGACCGGACCAGCAGTTGCGTGCCGGATCGCTCTATGAAACCGGCCCCGACGTTGTCATTGTTGGCTTCGAGTGCCGCGATCAGCTCGTCAGTCGACACGCGAAATGCCAGCAAGCGTTCGGGCAACGGCGCGACCACGAACTGGCGCGTGTAGCCGCCCACCGTATTGACTTCGACGACGCCAGGCGTTTGTCGAAGCTGCGGCCGGATGATCCAGTCCTGGACCTCGCGCAGAAACATCGGATCGTGCTCAGCCCCGTCCGCGGACGAGACCGTATACATGAATATCTCGCCGAGGCCCGTCGCGATGGGTCCGGGCTCCGGCTCCACGCCGTCAGGCAGCTGGCCCCGCACCTGCACGAGCCGTTCGTTGACGAGTTGCCGTGCGAAATAGATATCGGTGCCTTCGTCGAATACCGCGGTTACCTGCGACAGGCCGTAGCGGGAAACCGAACGCGTGTAGTCGAGCCGCGGTAAGCCGCTCAGCGCGGTTTCGATAACGAACGTGACGCGGTTCTCGACTTCCAGGGGCGAATAGCCCGGAGCCTCCGTGTTGATCTGCACCTGGACGTTCGTGATGTCCGGAACCGCGTCGATGGGCAGTAGTCGATAGTTATAGAGACCAATTCCGGCGACCACGACAGTCAGTGTCAGGATCAATGCGCGCCGTTTCAGCGATATGTCGATGATCTTTTCGAGCACTGGTTTCCCCCGCTAGTGATCGTGGCTTGCGCCGGACTTCTCGACGTCCGCTTTGACCAGGTAACTGTTCTCGACCACGTACGTCGTGCCGGCTTCGAGCCCGCCGAGCACCTCAACGAAATCACCATCTCGCTTGCCGAGATCCAGCATGCGGACTTCGTAGGTATCGCCGACCCTCGCGTAAACAACGGTGAAGTCTCGAAATGACTGCAGCCCGCTTTCGCGAACTGCGAGCGACACCGGGGTTTCTGCAACAGTAACGTCTCCCTCGACAAACTGGCCGGGAAGCCAGCCGGTCCCGGCGTTATCGATAATGACGCGTGCGGTGGCCGCCCGACTCATCGGATCGATGGTCGGCAGCACCCGATCGATGGTTCCTCTGTATGACATCGCACCGTCCAGTCTGGCTATCAGCACAGGCTGACCCGCCGAGACACGGGCAAGGTCCTGTGAAAACACGCTCAGATCGGCAACCAGGCGAGACAGGTTTGCGACGACATAAATCGGTGCATCAGTGGCAGAGCTGCCAACCACGATATCGCGCGCCACTACGGTGCCACTGATAGGGGCGTTCACCGTGTAGTTTTGCAGGCTCTCGCTGGACTGGATGCGCGCGAGTTCCTCGCCACGTGTCACAGTGTCGCCGACGTTCTTGTGCAACGCCCGCACGAGTCCGGGATATTGACCGCGGACTTCGACGATAGCTTCCGGGTGCGGCTCGATCGTCCCTTGCAGAGTTACGGTCTCGCTGATTGACTCAGGGCCGGCAGTCGCAACGGCAACACCCATCGCTTCCGCCACGGATTCGTCGATCTGCGTTCTGCCCTCGTAAGAATCGTAACTCCACTCGTAGGATTGCCCGCCGGCCTGCGCGCGGACCGAAACATCGAAGGAATGCGGTTCCAGGACCACGCCATCACCTCTCAGGTGATCGCCTTCCGGTGTGAATTCGAAACGGTCGACGCGGGGACCAAGCCGGCCGAGGTCGATCGTCAGGCGAACCTGCTCCGGGTCCAGCGCTTGTCCGGCGCGATAAGCGTATACCCGGAATTCTGGCGGTACGCCGCTCTCGAATATCGTGATTTCGAGCGCGAAGTCTCCGTCCCGTAGCATGCGGCCGTTATGCGGGCCTCGCTCGAAATCGTCTGATGGAATCGCTGCGTGGCCACTGCCGGAATCCGTGGGCGACGGTGCGTCGCAGCCGGTCAACATAAGGAACACACACAGCAGCGCAGTAAGGTGAAATTTCTGATCGGTAAAAAAAGTTTTCATGGCGAGTCCTCGCCGTCCGTGGTGAGCCAGGTTGAGGCGCCGCCCGTCAGGCGCTCGATGTCGATTAACAGTCGGTGATGGTCAGCGCAGGCGTCGAGCCGCGCTGCGGCGGCAGCCAGCAGTTCGGCCTGCGCGCTCAGTAACGCGGTGTGCGAGAAGCGACCGACGCTATAGCCGTCCTCGATTTCATTCCGTATCGCCCGCGCTTTTGGAAGTATCTCGCCGTCAAAGACCCCGACTTCATGGACGGTGTGCAACACCTCCTGGTAGATGTCGAAGAGCGTCGCTTGCACGTCCAGCTCGAAGGCCTGCTCTCGCAATTCAGATTGACCCGCGAGCGCATTCGCCCGTCGCCGGCCTGGTTCGGCCCTTGATTTCGCGCCAAGTGGCACAGACACGCTGAACACCAGGGACTGCTCGTCAATCAACGCGGTGTGACGAATGCCTGCCGATAATGTCCAGTCCGGACGCTGACGGGCGCTCGCGAGCTGGGCCTCGGCTGCCCGGAGTCGTTGCTCGGTAGCGAAACGCAGCAGGTCGGGGTTCTGCGAAATCCGCGCAGCAAGCTCTTCGAAAGGCGGGAGATCTGAGAGGCTGCACAGTGCGCCGCGCGCGTGGCCAAAGTCCGGAGAGGGACTGCCCCACGTTGCAGCAAGCAACCTTCGGGTCGCCTTCAACTCGTGCTGAGCGTTCTCAACTTGCAGGTTTGCGTTTGCGACGCGAATCTCGGTGCGCAAGCGGTCGACGGCAGGGGCGGCTCCTGCACGCTCTCGCGCAAGGGCCAGTGCTCGCGCTGCCTCCCATACCTTTACCGATTGCTCGGCAAGCCTGAGAGTTTCCTGTTGATAGACAACATTCACAAACCGCCTGGCGAGCAGCGCGAGCGTATCCAGCCGCTCCGCCTCGAAGATATTCCCGGTCTGACTGCCGAGAGCAGACGCGACTGCCACCCGTCCGGCACGCGCGTCGTCCGATTCAAAAATTCGCGACAGTCTCAGCGTCGACTGGCTCCCATCGAAGCCGGACAGAGGACCCGTGCCCAGAAAATCTTCCACGTCCAGCGAAACGGACCATTGCGGCGTCATCGATGCCGCGCTGACCTGCGCTTCGGCAGCGCTTCTGCCGAAGCGTGCCGATTGCAGGTGTGGATTCCTCTCGAGCACGCGAGCTGCCGCCTGAGGCAGCGTCAGGTGCAGGCCACCTGGTGCGTCGCCCTGTGCGAACGATAGTGATGTGGCCATGATCAGCCACAGAATAAGAATACGAGACAACATGATCTCCAATCCGAAAAACCAACGCGGCAGAGCCGCGACGAAGCCGCCTTCCGGCAGCTGGCGGTTCTACGCGATTGGAGGTCGGTAGAGGGGAGCTACGATTTTGTCAGGAAGCCGGTTATACGGCGGTGGTATGTGGCTGTGAGAATGCCGCGGGACGCTGGAATCGACAGTCACGCTCGAAATCGCGGCAAGACTCGTCGCCGTGATGTCGTGTGCATGGAAGGAGGCCGTATCCGTGTCGGCATCAACCGTATCGGTATCCA
>JAHHOT010000044.1 GCA_018677555.1 Gammaproteobacteria bacterium
GGAAAGAGTCCCGCTGCATTGAACCACTCCGTGGTAATCGCGAGCCTGGCCAGCATGCCCATGAGCAGACAGCCGACCAGGTTCGATGCCAGTGTACCGAGCGGAATGGAGCCGGCACCGCGCTGCAAGAGTAACGTCACTGCGTAGCGCGCAATCGCGCCGGCCGCGCCGCCAAGTCCGACAGACAGGAACGCAATCCAGCTCGTGTGCACCTGCTCAGCCCTCTGCCAGCACAGCCACCGTGTCACGATACTCGCGCTCCAGCCGCGCTACCAGCTCGGCCACGGGCGGAATGTCATGCATTGTGCCGACCCCTTGTCCGGCGCTCCAGATATCGCGCCAGGCTTTCTTTTTCGTATTGCCACCGCTGCCGAAATTCATTTTCGCCTTGTCCGCGTCTGGCAGATTCCCCGGATCCATGCCGGCACGCTCTATGCTGCCGCGCAAATAGCTCCCATGGACGCCGCTGAAAAGATTCGTATATACGATATCGGCCGCTTTGCTATTGACGATCATTTCCTTGTACTCCGCAGGCGCGTTGGCTTCCTCCGTGGCGATAAAGCGGGTCCCGATGTACGCGAGGTCCGCGCCCATGGCCCGGGCCGCGGCCACATCGGCACCCGTGCTCATCGCGCCGGACAGGATGATCGTGCCGTCGAAAAACTCGCGCACTTCCTTGACCAGTGCAAAGGGCGAGGTGGTGCCCGCATGGCCCCCGGCTCCGGCGCATACGGTGATGATCCCGTCGACGCCCTGCTCCATCGCCTTGCGCGCGTGGCGTACGTTGATGACGTCATGGAACACAACGCCACCGTAGCTATGCACGGCGTCGACGACATCCGCCGGTGGCCGCAAGCTCGTGATAACGATCGGCACCTTGTGCTGGACGCACATATCGATATCGTGCTGCAAGCGATCATTGCTTTGATGAACGATTTGATTGACCGCGTAAGGCGCAACCGGTTTGTCGGGATTAGCCGCCTTGAAATCGTCGAGTTCCCGTTCGATCGTATCGAGCCACTCGCCGAGTTTTTCCTGCGGACGTGCGTTCAATGCAGGAAACGAACCGACGATGCCGGCTTTGCACTGCGCGATCACCAGTTCCGGTACCGAAACAATGAACATCGGCGCACCTATGACCGGTATTGACAGCGTTCCGGTCAGTGTTGCGGGCAAAGACATCGACATCTCCTGGTCAAAAAAACGCCCGCATGCTAACACAGCGGCGTCAGCGCCGTTGGCGACGAGCGCGGCGCAAAAGCGTCAACAGGGCAGGACAGATCGGTACCCAGGTCACGGCGCTGCCGTCCACATCCTGCTAGCCTGAACCTACCGTCAAACCGCACTACCGGGCGTAACCCGGAACGCGAGCCGCCGATGGAACATGACACACGCGAAACCGATATCCACGACCTCTCGCTTGGCGTGATCCATGCGTTGGCGCTTATGGATGTCAGCGCCCTGTCCTATGTGCAACTGCGGCGGTTGTATGCCGCATTAACCCATGCCAAGGAGGCCGTGGCGCGCGAGACGGCGTTACGAACCGGCGACGCCATCAACGGCGACACCGTGACGGTCAGCATTCCTGCGGGTGAGCCGGGGACCTGACCAGGACACCCGACCCGGGTCACGCTTTCATGAAACTTGCTTCGCAATCGGCAACCGGTTGCCCCGTTTCCGCCAGGCGCGCCTCGCCCTTCAACACAATCAGGCGCCGCCGCTCACTTTCGATCCAGCCGGTCAGCAGGATCCTCTGGCCCACTTCCAGGGGCCGGCGGTAACGGATCTCGCAACGCGCCGTGTGCGCCTTGACGTTTTGCAGATACAGTACATTAGCCATCACGTCATCGAGAGCGGCAAAGATGATCCCCCCGTGCACCGTGTTCTCGTAGCCAACGTGGTTCTCGCTTGCGATGAACTCCCCGGTGCACTTCTCGCCATCGAAATCAAAACGAATCTGCAGGCCGATTGGATTATCCGGTCCGCATGCAAAGCACATGGTTGCACGCTCTATCTCAACTGGTTCCGTCAACGTCGTATCTCCGATTATCCTATGCAGCGGGGTCGATGCAGTATTTGCCGATGACGCCCTCGATCATGGCGATTGCGGGCCGCAAAGCGTCAAGTGGAATGTACTCATTTGGCTGATGTGCCTGATCGATACTGCCGGGCCCGGCAACGACGACTTCTGCACCGAGCTCCGCAAGCAACGGCGCCTCTGTTGCGAAGGCGACCGCACCGGCTTCCTGCCCGGTCAGGGCTTCGACCGCCTGCACGAACGACGCATCGGCAGGCGTGTTCATCGCATCGATACCATGGAAGATCTCATGAAAATCGATGCCCAGCCCCGATCCGGCGAGCGCATCGCGAATGCAGGCTCGAATCCTGTTGCGAACGTCGGCCAGGCCCATGCCGGGAAGAAAACGACAGTCGATGTCGAGCGAACAGCTGCCGCAGATGCGGTTCGGGTTGTCACCTCCGGCAATTCGACCAAAATTCATGGTCGGATACGGCACGTGAAACGATTCGTCGAGGTGTTCCCTGCGCATGTCGTCACGCAAATCGCTTAACGCGTTCAGGACCACACGCATGCCATCCAGTGCATTGATACCCAGCGCCGGGTCGCTGGAATGGCCGGACTTGCCGCTGAGCGATACCCGCTCCATGAGGATGCCCTTGTGCAGCCGCACGGGAGCCAGGCCGGTTGGCTCGCCAATGAGGGCAACATCGGCGAGGCCGATCGAGCGATCGACGAGCGAACGGGCGCCGCTCATGCCGGATTCCTCATCGGCAGTGGCCAGTACAATGAGCTGCCGCCGAAATTCCTCACCGCGATAGCGCGCTGCTGCCGCAATGGCGAGCGGAAAAAACGCCTTCATATCCGTCGCGCCCAGCCCGTATAGCTGCGCATCACGCTCTGTCAGCTTGAAAGGATCGCTGTCCCACAGCGATTCGTCGCTAGGAACGGTGTCGGAATGTCCGGACAATACGAGGCCGCCGCGCCCGGATCCTTTGCGCGCGATGAGATTGAACTTGCCCGGCTGCTTATCGAGCGCCAGTCGCTCAACCGTGAATCCCGCTGCTGCCAGCATGTCACCGAGCCGGTCGATCACTGCCGCGTTGGACATGTCCAGTGCGGGGTCGGTGCTGCTCACCGACGGGGTGGCGACCAGGTCGGCTATGCCTCGCAGAATTTCGCGGTCATCGGACGACATCGATATCGCCTTTGATGAACTCGGGGTATTCAGGCACCCAGCGATAATCGCGCAGGCGTTGCTCGATATCCTGCGGCAATCGAGCGACCCCGTCCTCTACCGCCTGCCGCGCAACCGCAATGCCGACGACTTCGCACACCTGCCACAGACGGCTGACTTCCGGCATCAGGCAGCGATCGCCCAATTCCTGTTCTGTGAGGTTTTCGGCAAGTGCGTTGGCGCTCGCACTGATCATTCCGCCAGTCACCCTGGTCGCGCCGCTGATAATGGTGCCGAGGCCGAGACCCGGGAATATGAATACGTTGTTTGCCTGGCCGATGCGTTGCGGACCACCTCGCATTGAAACATCGTCGAACGGGCTGCCGGTGGCGACCAGCGCCCTGCCGCCGGTCCAGCGCAAGATGTTTTCCGGTATCGCCTCACTGATCGAGGTTGGATTCGACATGGGCAGTATTACCGGTTGGTCAGCGGCGTCGAGCATCGCTCTCACCGTGTCCTCGGTGAAAGCGCCACCCTGCCCTGATGCCCCGATCAGCACGTTTGCCTGGCTCGCTTTGACAATGGCCGTCAGATCCGTGCGCGCTGCGTCATCGATGCCCAGCTCCCGCAGGTATTTTTCCGGCAGTGCCATTTCCTTCTTGTATGCATCGAGGTTGTCGCGGCCATCGCTGACAATACCGCGGCTGTCCATCACGATAATGGCGCGCTCCAGTGTTTCACTGTCTACACCCTGCGTTGCAAACTGATTGCGCAACTCTCTCGAAATTCCGAGGCCGGCCGCACCCGCCCCGTAAATCACGATGCGCTGTTGATCCAGTGGCCTGCCGCTGATGCGCGACGCCGCGAGTACACATGCGACGGCGACTGCCCCGGTGCCCTGGATATCATCATTAAAAGACGGGAGTTCGTTTTGGTAGCGGTCCAGAATCGCCAGCGCATTGTCCTTGCGCAAATCTTCCCACTGAATGACCACGTTGGGAAATACGCTTCGGGCGGCTTGCACGAATTCGTCGACCAGCTCGATGTAACGTTCTCCGCGCAGGCGCTTTTCACGCCAACCAAGGTACAACGGATCGTCGAGCAAGGTCTGGTTGTCCGTGCCGACATCCAGGCTGATCGGCAGGGTGCGCGCCGGATGTATTCCGGCGCCGGCGCAGTAGAGCGCCAGTTTGCCAACACTGATCGCCATGCCGCCGGCGCCCTGATCGCCAATCCCGAGAATCGATTCGTTGTCCGTCACAACCATCAGCTCGACGCCGGCAAACGGCGAAGCATTGCGCAGAACCGACTCGATGCGGCCGATGTGCTCCGGCGTGATCCAGATTCCGCGGGCGCGCCGGAAAACGCGGCTGAAATATTGTGCTGCTTTGCCAACCGTCGGCGTGTACACGATCGGCATGAGCTCCTCGAGGTTCGAGCTCAATACTTTATAGAACAGATGCTCATTGCGATCCTGCAGCGCCGCAAGACCGATATGCCGCCCCACCGGGTCCTTGTCGAACATGATCGACTTGAACACTCTTTCGGCCTGGACATCGATCGAATTGTGCTGCGACGGCAAAAGTCCGTCCAGGCGAAAACGCTCGCGTTCCTCCGGGGTAAAACCGGTCCCTTTGTTATACAGCGGAAATCGCAGTAACGAAGTGGCGCGCCGGCCAACCTTGAGCTGCTGCCGCCCATCAGTGCGAATCAATTCGAATTTCTGCACTGGCCGTGCCCGTCACTCCCCCCTGGATAGGGCAAGATTACTGCACTTGCTGATTGATGACGATATCGATTTCCGAGCCATCGGCGATACGGACGACGGCCTGGCCGAACCAGTCGCCCGGCTGTGCGACCGGTTCCCCGCTGTGGGACACGCGCGCGATGATTTCCAGCTCGGCGAAGCCGGACGGAACGCGACCGGGAATCATGGCATCGGCATCGCTCAATGCGATCGCCGCGGGCAGTTCCCCTGCCTGTCGCCGAACAGCCGCAATGGGGGGTCTTGGCTGTGCCGGATCGCGTGCGATCAGGAATACCGTTGCCCGCGGATCGATCGTGGCGGCGGCCTCGTTATCGACGGACACATTCGCTGTGATAATGGAGCCAGGCTGCTCCGCCATGACCGCGGGCGGTGGTTCGCCGCGCCATTCGGCAACGCGAGCACGGATGAGCTGCTCGATATTCGCCGGCGGAGACGTTGCCAGCAATGCTTCCCAGCGATCCGCTGCTTCCTCGACGTTGCCGTTATTGGCCGAGGCCATTCCTCCGTAAAAAAGCCCCTTCGGATTGCCCGGTTCGAGTGCCAGTGCACTCTCGAACAACTGGCCGGCGCGTCCCTGCAGCGAGTTGCGGTCCTCCATCAGTACCACTTCACCGAGATCCACCAGGGTCTGTGCGTTGCCACTCGACTCCATTTCGACGGCTGTCTCGTAGGCGGCGATCGCTTTCGGAAAATCTTTCAGTTCGACGTAGGACCGCCCGAGCATTTTCCAGCCGTTGAGGTCGTCGGGATTCTCTTTCAGCCGCGCATCGAGGGATGCAACCATCTCGTCAATGCCCGGCAGCTCTGCAGCCGCGTGCGATTCTGCGTCGGGTGTGCCGATCCGCTGATACAGTCCGATCGATAAGGCGCCGATAAATACCGCGAGCGGCAGCGCGATGCGGGTCAGTTGCCCCTTGAACGAGCGCAGCGGTAGCGCAACGAACACGAACGCCGCAAGGACCATCAGTATCTGGAAGGATAACAGCATGCGTCAGCCTGCCCGCTCTTCGGCGTCGTCGTCGATCTCGATCGGCAGCGACATGCGGCCGCGTACGACACGCATGGCCACCAGTGCACCTGCAGCAATCAGGATTATTGGCGCAATCCATAGCACGAGAGTCTTGCCGCTCATCCTCGGTCTGTACAACGCAAACTCACCGTAGCGTGTGACGAGAAAATCGAAAACCTCGGCGTCCGTCTTGCCCTCGGCGATCATTCGTCGAATCTCGCGGCGCAGGTCGTCAGCCAGCAGCGCGTTCGAGTCCTTGATGGTCTGGTTCTGGCATTTCAGGCAACGCACTTCGTCGATGATTTTTTCGTAGCGCGCCTGCAGCTCCGGATCGTCGAATGCCTTGCCGGTGTCGATAGCCAATGCTGTCACCGACAGCAAGATGGCCGGAATGACGAGAATCATTCTGTTCATAGCGATGCCTGTTTTACCTGCTCGATGCGCGGAACGAACTCCTGTTCCCAAACCTGCTGCGTCAACGGACTGATGTGTTTGTACAGCACGGTGCCATCCGGCCCGATCAGGAATGTCTCCGGGGCCCCGTAAGCGCCCCAGTCAATGCCGACACGGCCATCAGCATCGTAGCCGGAGGCGACATACGGGTCGCCAAGCTGGCGTAACCACGTGATTGCCTCTTGTCGCTGATCGCGCCAATTGATGCCGATGATCGGAATTGCATTGCTGTTCGCCAACTGCAGCAGGAAATCGTGCTCCTGGCGGCAACCCACGCACCAGGTGGCCCAAATGTTCACGAGCACGGTTTGCCCCGCGTAATCGGCGCTGCCGATGGTCGCCGACGGATCCTTGACGCGCGGCAACTCGAACTGCGGCGCCGGTTTGCCGAGATAGGGCGACGGCAGTTCGCCCGGGTCCCGGCCGAGCGCGAAGTAGAACATCGCGACCATGCCGGCAAAGACGATCGCGGGTGCTGCATAACGAAGCATCAGGCAGCCTCTCCCGCGACCACGCCTTGCTTGTCACGCGCCGCTGCGGTCAGGCGATAGCGCCGATCGCTGGCCGCAACGATGCCGCCGAGAGCCATGACGAATGCGCCGAGCCAGATAAACCGGATCATGGGCTTGTATTGGATGCGCACACTCCAGGCGGCGTTTCCGAGGGGGTCTCCCAACGCAACAAAGAGGTCACGATTCCAGCCGACGTCGATGCCGGCCTCTGTCATCGGGCTCTGCTGCACCCGATAGGTACGTTTCTGCGGCCTGAGCTCGGACACGAATTCGCCGTTTCGCCGGATCTCGACCAGGCCCTCGAGTGCGTTGTAATTCGGTCCTTCGACGCGGTCCAGCGATTTCAGTTCGAAATCGTAGCCAGCGACGGCAACTTTCTGACCGGGCACCATGCTGATGTCTTCTTCAACGGTAAAGGTGCTGACGATCGTCACACCAATCACGAACAGACCCAGCCCCAGGTGCGCAACCGTCATGCCCAGCGCCGAGCGCGTCATGCGTGCCGCGCCCTCCTCGCGCCGCAGGTTTCGCAGCGGTTGAAGCAGCGATACCGCCACGATCCAGAATCCTGCGATGAGGCTAACGACGGTCATGAGACTGAAACGGCCGTAGAAAAACGTCGGCACCAGCACGCCGAGAACCACGGCGATGATGGCCGGTGTCCGAACCATGGCGAACAGGCGCCGCGGATCCTGCGTGCGCCACGCGGTGTGCATGCCGAGCCCGACCAGAAAGATAAGCGGCAGCATCGGAATGACGAAGGCGATCTCGAACCACGGCGGGCCCACGGAGATCTTTTCTCCCGACGCAAACTCCACCAGCAGAGGTGACAGCGTCCCGAACAGCACCAAGGTTGCCGCGATAACGAGCAGAACATTGTTCAGCAGCAGGAATGTCTCACGCGACAACGGACGAAAGCCGGCGGCCGAGTCGAGGCTGGGCGCTCTCATGGCATACAGGGTTAAAGCGCCGCCGATCACGATGCCGAGGAAGATCAGGATGAACAGGCCGCGCGACGGATCGGTTGCGAATGCGTGCACCGACACGAGGATACCGGAGCGCACGAGGAAGGTGCCGAGCAAACTCAGTGAAAACGCGGAGATCGCCAGCAGCAGGGTCCAGCTCTTGAACAGCCCACGCTTCTCGGTCACCGCCAGCGAGTGGATCAGCGCGGTGCCGGCAAGCCACGGCATGAACGAGGCGTTTTCTACCGGATCCCAGAACCACCAGCCGCCCCAGCCGAGCTCGTAGTATGCCCACCAGCTGCCCAGCGCGATGCCGACGGTCAGGAACAGCCATGCCCAGGTCGTCCAGGGCCTGGTCCAGCGCGCCCAGGTCTGATCGAGATTGCCGGACAACATGGCGGCGACGGCGAACGCGAATGCAACGGAAAAGCCGACGTAGCCGATATAGAGAAGCGGCGGATGAATCGCCAGACCCGGGTCCTGTAACAATGGATTCAGGTCGGCACCGTCCTGCGCCGCCGGGATGAGCCGCTCGAATGGGTTCGATGTCAGCAACGTGAATAAGAGGAATCCGCAGCTCAACAAGCCAAGGACGCCGATCACCCGTGCGCGCATGGACAGCGGCAGTTCCGCGCTGTAGCGACTGACCGCCACGGTCCAGACCGCAAGTATCAGGATCCACAGCAGCAACGAACCTTCATGCGCGCCCCAGACGGCCGAGATCTTGTATATCGTCGGCAATTCGAGCTGCGAATGGTTTGCCACGTAAAGGACCGAGAAATCGCTTTGCAGAAACGACCAGGTCAGGCAGCCGAATGAAAACGCAACGAAAACAAACTGGCCCAACGCTGCCGGACGGGCCAGCGCCATCAGGGAATCATCGCCGCGCTGCGCGCCGATCAGCGGCATGACGCCCTGGCAGATGGCCAGGCTCAGCGCCAGGATCAGTGCAAAATGCCCGAGCTCCGGAATCACGGCTTCACTGCCTCGGCGGCAGCCTCTGCCTGCGCCGCCGCCTTGGCCGCAGCGTGTTTCGCGAGCGATTCGGCAACCTCCGGTGGCATGTAATTCTCGTCGTGTTTCGCAAGAACCTTGTCGGCGACAAATTTGCCGTTGTCACCCATGCGACCGTGAGCAATGATTCCCTGCCCTTCCCGGAACAGGTCGGGCAGCACACCGCTAAACAGCACGTCCAGTTCAGCTTCCATGTCGGTCAGCGTGAATTGCACCTGCAAATCGCCCGGCTCGCGAACCACGCTTTCCTCGACCACCAGGCCGCCAACCCGGAAGTTGCGGTCCTCCGGCGCGTTGCCCTTGGCCACTTCGGAGATCTCGACGTAGAACATCATGTTCTTCTCGAACGCCTGCATGGTCAGCACCGTCGCAATCAGCAAACCGACCGCGGCCAGGCCGACCGCCAGCATGCGCTGTTGTCTCGGCTTCATTGTTCCGACTCCATCATCTGAATTCGTGAGCGAATTTCTTGCAATACCTTGCGATGGCGGCTGCGCGCCTGCATGACACAGATTGCCAGGACGGCGAATGTCAGGCCGAAGCAGCTCCACACATAGGCGCCGTATTTGCCCATTTCCAGCGCCTCCATCAGGCGGGTGCTCCGGTTGCGCTTACCAGCTCGCGCACCCACCTGGCGCGGCGCTCGCGGAACAGGACTTCCGCGCGAACCCGGCTCAACACAAGTGCGCCAAACACAAACGTAAACCCGAATATCATTGCGAGTAGCGGCCACAGCATGTCGCCCACGATCGCCGGCCCACCCTTGCGGATGAGTGTGGGACCCTGATGCAGCGAACTCCACCATTCGACGGAGTAGTGAATGATCGGCACGTTCACCGCGCCCACCATTGCCAGCACTGCGCTTGCTTTGTCCGCTTTCGCCAGGTCATCAATCGAATTTCGTAGCGCTATGTACCCTATATACAGGAACAGCAAAATCAGCTCCGAGGTGAGTCTTGGATCGCCCCATTCCCACCAGGTTCCCCACATTGGCCTCCCCCAGATCGAGCCGGTCATCAGCGCCAGGAAAGTAAACCACGCACCAAGCGGCGCCGTAGCGGCCGCGACGGCATGCGCCAGCTTCATTCGCCAGATCAACCCGATACCCGCCGCGATGGCCATCGTCATGTAGGCCATCATCGACAGGTAGGCTGCCGGTACATGCACGTAAATAATGCGAAATGCGTCGCCCTGCTGATAATCCGGGGGCGCGTTGAACAGGCCGCCCCAGGTGCCGTAGGCGATCAACACCAGCCCACTGACGGCGAACCACGGAATAATCTTTTCGGCCAGCCGATAAAAATGCGGTGGCGACGCCAGTTTATGTAAAAAAGTCCACATACCTGCTGATTTTACTCGCTACTAATCCTTAACGCTGCCGCCGCCGCGAATGGTGCGAGCGTCAGCGCGAGGACACTGTACGCGGCCAGGAAATACAGTCCGGCCGCCGTGCTTTCGCCGCCTGCCGATAAGGACACGGTGCGTGCACCGAATATCAGCAACGGCATGGCCAACGGCAGAATCAGCAGACTCAGAAGCGCCGTACCGCGATTCAGGCCCACGGTCAGCGCCGCGCCGATCGATCCAAGCAAACTCAAACTGACGGTCCCAAGCATCAGTGTCGCCGCCAAAATGCCCACGGTTTCCGAGGGCATGCGAAAGCTCACGGCGACGAGGGGCGACACTAGCACAAGAGGTAACCCGCCGACCAACCAGTGGGACACAGTTTTTCCGAGGACCAGTAACGGCAAGGGCTGCGGGCTCAGCAGCAGGTGATCGAGGCTGCCATCCTCGTAGTCGCTCAGGAACAGGCTGTTGAGCGACAGGAGCGCCGCGAGCAACGCGGCGACCCACAGGACCCCCGGGCCGATGGCCGCCAGCTGCGCGTGCGACGGACCGATGGCCAGCGGAAACAGCGCGCTCACCATGGCGAAGAAAAACAGCGGGTTCAGGACGTCGCCTGGCCGCTTCCAGGCCAGCAGCAGGTCTCGCGCAATAATCGCTCGAAACGCGTGGCCCAACGCGGGCATTTTGCGCGGCATTACGGTCATAATTGGATTCGCCGCGTTTTGGCGGTGATTTCGGCGGCCTGATGCGATGCCATCAGGCACAGGCCACCGCCGGCCAGGTGTGCGGAAACGACCTCCCGCACCAGTGCCCGGCCATCGACGTCGAGGTTGGTAAACGGCTCATCCATGATCCAGAGCGGGCAGTCCGAGAGCAGCATGCGGGCCAGCGCGACACGACGTTGCTGTCCGGCCGACAGTACGCGGAACGGCAGTCGACAGCGCGATGTGAGACCCAGCCGTTCGATAATCGCGGCCTGTTCGACATCCGCCATCGGGCGCAGGGATGCTTCGAATCGCAGGTTAGCCAGCAGGTCGAGATCCTTCTTGAATCCGACCCGATGCGCCATCCATACCAGTGAAGAACGATAATTTTGTGGATCTTCCGCCACCGGCCGGCCTTCCCAGCTGACGCGCCCCTCTTCCAGCGGCATGAGTCCGGCAAGCGCTCGCAGCAGGCTGGTCTTGCCGCTGCCATTGGCGCCCTCGATCAACAACAGTTCGCCGCTCGCGAGTTCGAAAGACAGGTCACGGACGAGACAACGATCACCCCGAACGAGATACAGCCCTTCTGCTGTCAGCATTCCGCTCAATGGTTTATCCCGCGTAGATGAGGCTCTGCGCAAAAAAGGTGGTGGAAGTCGCCATCAAAAATTACTTCTTTATGTTCAATGACTAATGCGTACAAGTGGATGTACAATAAATAAAAATAAAACGGCTTCCCGAGGGAATTGGAAAGCCGTGCGACGGATTGTTTCCGGGCAACTGCCCGCGCCATCCGAAGCAATTGCTGAAGTCGTGACCAAAAAGCGACACGCAGTAACTGTATCAGAAACATAATAACTAACTGACACAGAGTTCAAAAAATGGAATTAGGGGCTGCCGGCTTACAGGAGCAACCGTTTGATACGGATTCGCGACCACTGACTGTGGTCAGCTATCAGGCGAAACAAAAGGCATTGGAGTTCTTGCAATCGACGTACTCCAATAATCACGGACTGGGGGTTTTCATTGGCCCCGAGCTTTCGGGCAAGTCCACCATTCTGCAGCATTTCAGCGACACCATCGGTAACGACACGGCAAGTGCCGTCGTGGACGGTGCCGGGCTCGAGATTTCAGAGATGCTCGGGCTGGCACTGAGCCAGTATGGCTACGAGCTGGAATTCGACTCCCTCAATGAGCTGGTCGGCATGTTGAAGGTCTTTGCGCAGCAGCAGGCGGTGTCCCAGCGGCCGCCCCTGCTGATCGTCGAGAACGCCCATGCAATGCTCCCCGAAGCGCTTGACGTCTTGTGCAGCCTGGCCAGTCTCAAGGTCAATCACAACAGCGCCATGCGCCTGGTGCTGTCGAGTTGCCGTTGCATCCGGCCCATCATCAATGCCCCGGCCATGGAACCGATATCGTCCCGCCTGACCGGTACGTTCGAACTGGAGCCGCTGACGCACGACGAAACCGCCGGCTACATCCACGCGAAATTGCGTGCCGGCGGCTGCTTCGACCCCGAAAACGTGTTTCCGCAACCCGTGTGCAGTGCGCTATACAGCGCGTCCAGCGGATGGCCCGGCAAGATCGACCGCCTGGTCGTGCTGGCAATGGCGAGGGCACCGCACCCCCCGGTCGAGATCGAGCACATTGACGGTGTGCCCCGGCCGCAGGCACAGCCGGATCCGATTTCACTCGACGAGAAGCGCGATGAACAGCTTGTGGACCAGGATGCCGAACCCGCGAAACTGATGCTGACCAGAGATGGCAAGCCGCTGAAGGAAATTGTACTTTCGGATGCACGCATGATGATCGGGCGCTCGGAGCACAACGACCTGAGCATCAACAGCAAGTTCATCAGCCGGCATCATGCGCTGTTCGTCAAACAGGGACCGGCGATCTTCCTCATGGACCTCAACAGCACTAACGGTACCTACGTGAATTCCCGGCGTATCTCCAACCAGGTGTTGATCAACGACGACCTGATATCGCTCGGCAATCACGGCCTTCGCTTCATCGACCCCAACGCCAGCAATCGCGAAGAGATGGAAAACATCGGATTTGCGGGGACTTCGGTGATCCGCACGTTGCGCGACGTGCGCCGCATGCTGGCGCAGGAGAACATCCAGGCCAGCCCGGCCGATGGCTACGGCGAACTGAAAACCGCCAACGAGGACTAGCTGGCGGCGGCAGGAAGCCGCTTACCCCGTTTCGTCGAGTTGCCGGAACTCACGGTAGAAATTTTCCTTGAAGTGCTTGCGGCACATCGACACGTAGAGATCGTTGCCGCCAATCTCGACCTGGCTGCCTGCAGTCACCGCGTTGCCGTTCTCGTCCATGCGAATGACCATGGTCGCTTTCGTGCCGCAATGACAAATCGCCTTTATTTCCTTCAGGTTATCGCTCCACGCCAGCAGGTATTTGCTGCCGTCAAACGGTTCACCCTGGAAATCGGTGCGCAGGCCGTAGGCAAGAACGGGAATATTGAGTGTGTCCGTCACCTCGCCCAGCTGAAATACCTGGTCGCGGGTCAGAAACTGGGCCTCGTCGATCAGCACGCAGTGCAACGGATCCTCGCGCAGGTAAGCCTTGACGATATCCAGCAGGTCGTCGGTCGTGCGAAACGTCGTCGCATCGGTTTCCAGCCCTATACGCGAGGTGACGCGACCGACGCCGTAACGATCGTCGAGATGCGGCGCCAGCACCAGCGTATTCATGCCACGCTCGCGATAGTTATAGCTCGATTGCAGTAACGCCGTGGATTTTCCGGCATTCATGGAGCTGTAATAGAAGTAGAGTTTGGCCATTTCTGCCCAGATTGGCTGCGGGAGTTGACGAGACCGGGTGGTATTTTGACACAATTGCACAAAACAATGGGTCTCGTTGCGAGACTCACAAAAACGGGGGAGCGGTATGATGAGTGCAGACGTGCAGCTGCAACATGTCATCATTGCAATGAACAAGGCACTGGCCGGTGTGCTGATCCACGCCGGCATCGACGGGCGGCAGTTCGTCCAGTTCGCGAAACTGGGTTACGTTGCGGCCGTTGAGGACGCCTGCAAGCAGGAAGGAAAACTGGCCAGCATTTCGCGAGTGTCGCGGGTGACGGGCCTGTCCCGCGCGGAATCGAAACGGCTGCTGGATGAAATTCGCTCGACCGGTCAGTTGCCGGCATGCACGAGCTCATTCGAAGGTGTCGCGCTGCACTTCTGGTACACGATCCCGGCCTTCCTCGACGACGAAGGCATGCCCGCCGCGATCGAGTTCGGGCCGGGCGACGGCACGTTCAGCGACCTCGTTGCCAGTTACGTAGGCGAGACCGATGCCGGCGCCCTCCTCGATCGCCTGGTTGACACCGGTTGCGTCAAACGCGAGGCCGATGGCCGCTTGCGAGCCGTCAAACGGAACTACTCGGACCCCGACGCGCTCGGATTGGCGCTATCCGGCATAGAGATGATGGCATCGACCATCGCACACAATAAACTCAAAAAGCACGAACCCTCAATGCTGCAGCGGCAAGTTTATTCGCACACAATCGAACCGTCTGCGCTGCTGATGATCCGGCGCCTGTTGCGCGATAAAGCGGCGAATTTTTGCGAGGAGGTCGACGACCTTTTTTCGGGGCACGAACTGGCAGAAGCAGACGAAATCGAGACCGCCGAGCCGGGCTCGCTGATGACAGCCGGGCTTGGGGTCTATTACTACGAACGCCCGACACAGACGTCTGATGCCGGTTTGTTTTCCTCGGGCGACCCGGAAGCCGCTACCTGACTGAAGCCCTCTCGAATGGCCCGGACATCCAGTCGTCTCGAACCGCCCGCCAGGTTCTCTCGGTCATGTACTCGTCGGCGATCGGGAAGAAAATATTCTCTTCGCTGCTGGCGTGATCGTGGTAGACGGTGACGAAGTTCTGCAATGCGTCGCTCAACTCCCCGTGCGACACGCTTTCGTCGACGATCATTCGCATGAGTTGCGACAAAATTCGCTCGAACGCTGCATGATCTGCCGAGATTTCGTTCACTTTGCGGTGGATCGGGGCGTCCGTTGTGCGCAGATGCAGGAGGATTAGTTCTTCGTTCCGATGGTGGGCGGTTTCGCTCACGCCACGGAACGGATCGAACAGCTCCGTAAGTTCGTCTTTCCGGGTATCCGCAACCTCGACCAGGCGCACCGAGTAATCCTGCAAGGCGTGCAGGTGTCCCGCCTTTTCGTGGTGATACTGCTGCAGCTCTTCGATAAATCCATGCATCGCCCGCACCGTACGGCATTGAGGCAACATTATTGTCGAGTGTCGAGTCGCGGCGAGGAATGCCCAAAAGTGCGTAAGGTATTGCGGCTATTACCTAGGTCTTGTCCGAGGCGCCAGCGTACCCACCAGTATCAGTTTCGCGAACACTGAATCGATCGGAGCCTGCCGCGTTTGAGGTCAGAACAAGGTGGCTGTGGGGCTGCGTCAGACATCACGCCCGTCCGGATTCATCCTCTGCTTACTTTCAGTCTCCGCCCCACGCCGGCACCGGGATAGTCGCGCCGGTTCGCGCCGGGGCTGGCGAAGCCGTTAATCAGGACACGCCGATAGTGGTCTGAGTTATTCTCGAAGCTCGCATGCGCCGTGTACGGCCCGAAGAAGAGCGTATCGCCGGGTTGCGCGGTTATCGTGACCGCCCTCTCCTCGTGAAAACGCGGATGC
>JAHHOT010000077.1 GCA_018677555.1 Gammaproteobacteria bacterium
GCACAGTACCGTGCTCAGGCGCCGACGATTTGCCTTGCCCATTGCACCACCTGCCGTACGCGGGGTGCAGAAATGTCGTAGGCGTCGTCGAAACTCATCCATGAGTACTCGTGATGCTCCGGGCGACCGAGTATCGGCGATATTCCCATGACGACTTCTTCCTGGTCGGTACGCGCAAGGTAATAGCGTGCCACCTTGCCGCGGTTGTAGGGTCCGGTGTCTGTGTATCGATCGCCCCATTCGAAGCTGATGTCCTGGATGCCGGTCTCTTCACCGATTTCGCGACGCGCGGCCTCGATCGAGCTTTCGCCGTCTTCACGAATACCTTTCGGGAAATCCCAGTTCTTGTAGGCACGCAACATCAGTGTCAGCCAGCCGGAGTCGGTTTGGCGTACCAGTACAGCGCCGCAGGAGAGCTTGTCGTTGTTGTCCTGGACATCGTCGATCATGTCGCGCGCAATACTTCCACCGGTGGCGCGTTGATGGCGCCGCGCGCTGCAATGTAGCCACTGGTGCAGACGAGCAGTACACCACCCGCAAGCCCGGCCGCCCACAGCATGGGGTTGAACTCGTATTCGAGGTCGAACAGCTGCACGGCAACGACGAAGGCGAGGACCGAGGCTCCGATGCAGGCGAGCAGGCCGGCGGCGAAACCAAGCGCCGCGAATTCGGTGATGACGCCGGACAGCACCGTGCGCCGCTTCACACCCAGCGCGCGCAGCATAGCGCTCTCGTAGCGGCGTTCGTCGATCGTCGACTGCACGGCAGCGAACAACACGGCGATGCCCGCTGCCAGCGTGAATACGAATACGGCCTGCACTGCCAGGCTCGCCTTGTCGATGATGCTCGTTACCTGTTGCAGGATCACATCGATGTCGATTACCGACACGGTCGGGTGTGCGCGTACCAGTTGCAGCAGCGCATCGCTTTTTTCGTCCGCGATCTTGAGGCTTGCAACAAACGTGGCCGGGTAGCCGTCCAGTGCACCAGGCGACAGCACCATGAAGAAATTCGGCTTGAACGAGTCCCAGTTCACCTTGCGCGTGCTGGCAACCGTCAGTTCGATTTGCTGGCCCGCCACCAGGAATTCGAGGCGGTCCCCAAGCTCAACGCCCAGCTCCATGGCCGCCTCTTCTTCCAGCGACACCAGCGGCGGGCCGGAATAATCTTCGGGCCACCATTCGCCGTCGACAATCTCGTTGGTGTCGCTCAGCCTTGCGGCCCAGGTCAGGTTCTGCTCGCGATTCGCCATCCACTCCCCGTCTTCCACCGGGTATTCACGCTCCTTGACCGAGACACCGTTGATCATGGACATGCGCGCGCGCACCATTGGCACGAACTCCGGCACCTCGATACCTCCGTCCCTGAAGATTTCCGCGATCGAATCGCGCTCTTCTCGCTGGATGTTGATCAGGAAATGATTCGGTGCATCCTCATCGAGGGTTTTTTGCCAGCCCGCGAGCAAGTCGGTGCGTACGAAGGTAAGCAGCAGGAGTACCGTGAGCCCCAGGCCGAAAGCGACGATCTGCACCGCGCTGTCGCGCCCACGGCGCGCAATATTGGCCAGGCCATAGCGCCAGGCGATGCCGACGCCGCTGCGCGAGCGGCCCAGTGCAGCTACCAGCAACCGTCCCGTGCCGTACAACAACAGGGAAACTACCGCCATGCCGCCCAGCACGATCAATAACATCAGGGCGTCGTTGATCGCGCGATACAGCAACAGCGCGACGGCGGCAAAGGCGATACCGACGACCAGCACACGGGACGGCGCCGGCGGCATGGCATCGTGGCGCAGTACCCGCAGCGGCGGTGTATTGCGCAACTGGATCAGCGAAGGCAGCGCGAAACCGATCAATAACACGAGCGCACTGCCGCTGGCCAGGATTACGGGCGCCATCCCCGGGTCCGGCAGGTCGCTGGCGAAAAGGTCGGCCAGCATGGTCGTGATGCCTCTCTCGACACCGAAACCGATCGCGCTGCCAAGGGCTACGCCGAGGATGCCGAGGAGCACCAGCTGCAACGAGGCAGCGGACACGACAAAGCCCTGCGTGGCACCCAGGCTTTTCATGAGTGCGACCGTGTCCATGCGCCGGTGTGCAAAACGCCTTGCCGACATTGCAATTGCGACGGCGCTCAACAACAGGCTGATGACCGCAGTGAGCGAGAGAAAGCGCTGTGCACGGTCGGCGGCATTGGTGGCACGCTCGCTGCTGTCCTCCTGGTTTCGGACGCGCACTTCTTCCGGGAGAATCTCTTCGACGTCTTCGTAGAAAGCATCCACGTCGGATGGGTCACCCGCGACCAGCAGCGCGTAAGCGACGCGACTACCCTCGTTGATGAGATTGGTAGCGGGTATGTCGTCGATATTTACCAGCAGCGACGGTGCGAGCGATGCAAAGCCGATTGACTGGTCGGGCCGGTAGGTAAGCACAGCATCGACCGTCAGTTCCGATTCGCCGACGGAGACCTTGTCGCCGATGTCGATACCGAGCCGCGCAAGAATTGCCCCGTCGGCCCACACCTTGCCGCGCTCCGGTACTACGTCGACTTCGCGTTGCTCGCCGAAGAGGTTTTCTGAAATCCGCACCCTGCCGCGCAACGGGTAAGTCGACGATACCGCCTTGATAGTTGCGAGCACGGACTCGTCGCCGGCGAACAGCACGCTCGGAAACGTCTGGGTTTCCGCGGTTTGCAGGCCGTAGCGATTGGCCGCGGCGCGCCAGTCTTCCGGCACCGGCGCGGGCGAGCGCAGGCGCAGGTCCGCGGCCAGAACCTCATTGGCCTGGCGGGCAACCGCCCGGCTTATGCGATCGGTCAGGAAGCCGACGGCAGTGAGCGCTGCGACAGCAAGAGCAACCGCCGCCAGCAACACGATGACCTCGCCAGAACGCAGTTCGCGCCCGAACGTTCGCAACGCGTAGCTGAAGGAATTCAAGCGGCCGCCCTGGTGTCGGAGACGAGACGTCCCGCATCGAGCCCGATCACCCTGTCACATCGTGCCGCAAGCGACTTGTCATGCGTGACCAGGAGCAGCGTTGTCGACGAATTCCTGTTCATCTCGAACATCAGGTCCATGATGGTTTCACCGGTGCGGCTGTCCAGGTTGCCGGTAGGTTCATCCGCGAACAGGACCGCCGGTTCCGTCGCGAAAGCACGGCCGATTGCGACACGCTGTTTCTCGCCACCGGACAGTTGTGCCGGGTAATGGCTCCAGCGATCGGACAGACCGACCCGCCGCAACACCTCGCTGGCCGCCTGGCGCGGCGTCTTGCGGCCTGCCAGCTCCAGCGGCAACATCACGTTTTCCAGCGCATTCAGCGATGGCACCAGGTGGAATGACTGGAACACGAACCCAACGCTGTCGGCGCGCACCTGTGCACGGCCATCTTCGCTCAGTTCCGTCAGGTTGGCGCCGTTGAGGAAGATCGTGCCCTCGCTGGGCAAATCCAGTCCTGCCAGCAACGCCAGCAAGGTGGACTTTCCGGCTCCCGAGGCACCGACGATCGCGACGGACTCTCCTGGATCGACGCTCAGGCTGACATTCGAAAGTATGGTAAGACCGCCCTCCGGGCTGATAACCTGCTTACTGATGTTTTCTGCCGTCAATACGGGCTCTCTGATCAAGTATCACTCCGATATGCGCAAATTTCTGACATTGCTGTTGCTGTTGGCCGCGGCCGCCGGAACCCAGGCCAGCGAGCCGACCGTTCTGGTCTTCGGTGACAGCCTGAGTGCCGGATTCGGCATAGATGTGGACCAGTCGTGGCCGCATTTGTTGCAGGCCCGACTCAGGGACCAAGGTTACGAACATCGCGTCGTGAACGCCAGTATTAGCGGTGAGACCACGCAGGGCGGCGCGGCGCGCATCGAGACCGCGCTGGACAATTTTTCACCGGCACTGGTCATCCTCGCACTGGGCGGCAACGACGGGCTGCGAGCCTTTCCGCCGCCACGCATCAAGAGCAACCTGCGCAAGATCATCGAGTCCACGCGTGATCGTGGGGGCGAGGTAGTCCTGCTCGGTATCCGGATTCCGCTCAACTACGGGCGCCGCTATACCGATGCGTTCGAAGGCATTTACCGCGAACTCGCGGACGAGCTCGGGGTGCCGTGGATCGAGTTTTTCATGGAAGGCATAGCGCTTAACGAGGACCTGATGCAGGACGACGGCATTCACCCGAACGCGGCGGCGCAACCCGTTCTCCTCGACAACGCCTGGCCCGTCATCCAGCGGGCACTGTCTCCGGAGAGCGCCGGGTGAAAAAAATCTGGCTTGACTCCTACGCGGCGGACGTCCCGGCGGAGCTTCCCGATCCCGACTTCCGTTCGCTGCGGGAAATGATCGACTACGCAGTCACGATGTTCAGCGATCGACCGGCGTATACGAACATGGGCACCACGTTGTCCTATGCCGACATGGACCACCTGTCGAAGCAGTTTGCCTGCTACCTGCAAAGTGAGCTCGGGCTGATCAAAGGCGAACGCGTCGCAATCATGCTGCCGAATATTCTGCAATACCCCGTTGCGCTGTTCGGGATTTTTCGCGCAGGCCTGGTGGCCGTCAACGTCAACCCTCTGTACACGGCGCGTGAGCTGAGGCACCAGCTCGCCGATTCCGGCGCGCGCTGTATCGTCGTACTGGAAAATTTTGCCTGCACACTGCAGGAGGTCATTGACGACACCGCTGTTCGGCACGTCATTACGACCGGTGTTGGCGACTTGCTCAAGTGGCCGAAGGGCATGCTGGTGAACTTTGCACTCAGGCACGTCAAGAAACAGGTACCACCGTACGAGCTCGACGGCAGCGTGCGCTTCAGGGATGCGCTGCAGGCTGGCGCAGGCCACGAACTCAAGGTCGTGGACCTCGGCTATGCCGACCTTGCGTTCCTCCAATACACCGGCGGCACCACCGGCCTCTCGAAAGGTGCAATGCTCAGTCACCGCAACATGGTGTACAACATCCTGCAGGGCATCGCCTGGCGTGGCAACATTTTCGGCGACGACGACAGCATCGTCGCCATTACGGCGTTGCCGCTTTATCATATTTTCTCGCTGCAGAGTAATTGCCTGTCGATGCTCCTCGACGGCGGGCTGAACGTCCTGATCACGAACCCGCGCGATCTCAAAGGTTTCGTCAAGGAACTTCGCAAGTACAAGTTCGACTTTTTCAGCGGCGTCAATACGCTGTTTGCCGGCTTGCTGAATACGCCGGGATTCGCCGAACTGGACTTCAGTTCCCTGAAGCTGACTATCGGCGGCGGCATGGCAGTTCAGGAAGCGGTATCGAAGAAATGGAAAGAGGTGACCGGCCAGCACATCACTCAAGCGTATGGGCTTACTGAAACCTCGCCGGCCGCGATTATCAACCCGTTTCACATCGACGAATTCACCGGCAAGATCGGCCTGCCGATTTCCAGCACCGAGGTGAAGATCTGCGACGATGACGGCAACGAGGTGCCACTCGGCGAGGTCGGCGAGATTTGTGTTCGCGGCCCGCAAGTCATGGAAGGCTACTGGCAGAAGCCGGCCGAAACCTCCGAGGTTATGCTACCGGGTGGCTGGTTCCGTACCGGCGACGTCGGACGCATGGACAACGAGGGTTTCGTCACCATCGAGGACCGGAAAAAAGACATGATTCTCGTATCCGGCTTCAACGTGTATCCGAATGAGATCGAGGGTGTGGTTGCGGAGATGGCAGGGATACTGGAAGTTGCCGCCATCGGTATCCCGGACGAGAAATCCGGAGAGATCGTGAGACTTTACGTCGTCAGGAGCAACGATGCGGTCACAGCGGAAGACATCAGGAATCATTGCCGCGAAAACCTGACGGGTTACAAGGTTCCGAAAGACATCGTGTTCGCCGCGGATTTGCCGAAAACGAATGTCGGCAAAATCCTGCGCCGCGAACTGCGCGACAATCCGCCTCCGCCGCTTTAACCCCGCGATCGCAACCTTTCTGCTGTAGGAGCGGCGCCCCCGCCGCGATTGTGATGCAAATGCTTGTCGCGGCGAGGGCGCCGCTCCTACAGAAGACGAATTGCGGTCCGCAGCAAAGC
>JAHHOT010000179.1 GCA_018677555.1 Gammaproteobacteria bacterium
GGGCTGAGCTGGCCAAGTCGTACGCAGAGCGCATAGTGGGGATTCTGCCTCAATCCCGATTCGACGACTTCCGGAAGCGAGCCGGGAACGTCGCCGTCGGCCTGCAAATACAGGCGATAGCCGGCTCGACCCCGTGTCGCGTCGAACGCCAGCATGATGAATGCAGGCGAGATGTGCACCTGCTTGCAGGCGTCTCGTAACACCCGGGCGACGAACGGCTCGGAGAGCTTTTCGCCGAAGTAGTCGCTGACCGACGTTTCCTTGCCGACGAACTCGATGCACGGCGTCTTGTTGTAGAACCCGACGATGCGGACCAGGTCGCCAAGCCGATAGCGGTACAGGCCGCCGCCGGTGGTTACGATCAGGGCATAAGTGTTGTCCGGTTGCACCTGCCAGCTCGGCAAAACATTGCCGTTCGCATCCTCGAACTCGAAAAAGTGGCTGTTGATCGCCAACGGGTGTTTGCCTGACATCGGCAATGACGCAATGGCCTCGGTCGCAACCAAGCCCTTGGCCTGCAGTTGTGCGTGCGGGAAATGCTGTTGCAGCAGGTTCGCGTCGGCGCCGGCGTGGCCGTGCGCCCAGCAGCTCAGCAGCGCGAGGTCTGGCCAGATCTTGGCCGTGTCAGAGGCGGCAAACGTAGCGAGCTGCGCGGCGCGGCGCGGAATTGCCGGGACGCGCACGTCTCCGAAAGTGCGGCCGCTGCGCACGATCGACAGCAACTCGTCCCAGTCGGATCGCATGCACTGCAAAAGTATGAGCAGGAATGACGGGTGCCAGACCGAGACCAGGCGCAGATCGCTGGCCTGTAACAGCAGGGCGAGGGTGGCGAGGCGAAATTCCCGCATCTCCCGCAGGCGTGCCACCGTGTCCGGCACGGCCATCGCGCGCCGAACGATGCGCTGTCCGACCCCGCCCAGGTACGCACTGTCGTCGTCAAATCCGATAGGAACGGCACAATCGGCGGGGCCGTCGAGGTCGATCGCCGGCGAGAGAGACCAGTACGCGCGGCCTCCCAGTATCGAACGGTCCTGCAGTATTGTCTGACTGATCCATGCGGCAATCGCGCGCTGAAATTCACTCTGCAGCCCGCCGTTATACGGGATGAGTTTTCGCGATCCGGTCGAACCGCTCGTTGGTTCGAGTAGCCGGACACGGTCTGCTGTCAGCACCGAGGACTCTCCGGCGACTATTCGATCAATCCACGGCGCGATTTCATCGTATGTCCGCGGTTCGATGGCCGCGGCATACGCTTCCCAGTTACGCAATCGGTCGAATCGGTATCGCTGGCCGAAGGCCGTTTGTGCATTTTGTTCGAGGTACCGCGCCAGCAAGCGGCGCTGCGTGGTTTCCGGTGACGACGAAAATCGTTGAAACCTGCGCCATGACGGCAAACTTGTGCAAAACCAGGCGGTATTGGCGAGCGCTGCGCCGCTATGCAGCATGCCCGGCGGCCTCGACCAGTTCCCGGCCCTTGCGCCACATTCGCCGACCCAGGCGGGACAAACGGTTTTCTGCCAGTTCGGCAAAACACACGAGTTCGTCACCGGATTCGTGCGTGCGGTTTCGTTCCGCAAAAAAAGCAATATGCGGATCTGCCATTCGGTTCTCGGGAATTCCGCGTAAACCGGATTTCAGTATCGCCGGATGCCGCAGGCGCACAAGACCGGAGCGCGGATCAAACTGGTCACCGAAACGGTCAGTGGCCAGCGTATGCATGATCTTCTGGATGGGTTGTGGCGTTGGCACATCGAAGCGCGGGTAAAAGCATTCCGAGTAGACAGGAAGGAATCGGTAGGTTCGGTAACCCGAGACCAGCAGAAACCAGTAAAGACGGTCCTTGCCGTGAATTCGCCGCAGGTAATCGATGGTTCCCATCCACCAATAGCTCAGCGCCGAATCGCTCCAGCTGTCGACGTCGACTACCGTATCTCCGGAGTAGACGATCGGATAATTCTTTCCGTCAATCACCGTTTCGTAATAATGGATCATCGAGAAGCCACAGAGATTCCCGCCATCGTCGCGCAGCAACAGCGCCCAGTTCTTCTCGCGCAGGTCAGCCTGGAATTCGACAAAGGACACGCCCGAAAACTGGCGACCGAACAGGTCGTACATTTCGGCCTGTACGACCTGGCCGATAGCGGACCGCTTGACGATATTGCCGATCACAGGATCGCCATCTCGGGTCGTGGAATTCGTTGGTCCAGGGCTGCCGCAGCGTCGGCTCCGTCTTTCCAGAACGCGGTGTACAGCATGCTGGTGTAGGCATGGCAGCTGAAGACGCGACATAGCGAGGCGTGCACCGGGTCGCGTTTTGCGATCCCCAGCATGACGTAGTCGAGCTCTCGTTTCGCGGCATCGCGACAAGCGGCTGCAACCAACGCATGGAGCGTCTCTTCATCATCCGGAGCGACAGCGAGGTGCGACAGGAATGTGGTTTCAAGCCTCGAGCCGGGCGCAGGCAGGGTCGGGCGTCGAACCAACGGCGCCACCGCATTGTAAAAAGGCCGTAACCGCCGCAATCGATTCGCATAGCCACTAATCACCGTTTGCTTGAATCCTCGCTGGTCCCACAACGCCAGGCACCCGATTGGCCCGCCCGTTGATTCGCACAGGAAAAAGTCCTGCGTCGACAAGCCGCGGCAGCGAGTCTGCGACGCCAGCCGCGCACGGTCCCAAACCGGATGAAACTGATATTCACTGCCGGTTCGCTGCAGCAGTGTCGCTATAGCGTCCTCGTCGTTTTCGCTTGCCTGGCGGATATGCCGACTGCGTGTCCGCACGCGAGCGCCGCTCTGCACCGGGATCGTCAGCGTGACAATTTCCTCGCGCGGCTCGTACACGGGAAAGCCCGGCAAACCTGCTTCGAACAATCGACGTGCCGCCACGTTGTCGGCGACGACGGTGGTGAAGTACAGCTTTACGTTTCCTGCTTCGTGGGCTTCGCGCATCGCGGTGAATGACTCGATCAGCATTCGACGACGCTGACGCAGGCCGCCATCCATCCGGAATTCACCGAGATAACCGACACGTCGGACGTCGCCATTGACGAATGCGTCGAGTTCAAATCGCGCACCGCAGGCAACGACGTTTTTTTGGCCGTGCCTGTAGCCAACGAGGATGTTGAAACTGTCACCACCCGTCGCGGCCGCATGAAGTGCATTCGGTTCACGCTCAAGTGTCACGACAATATCGCCTGCAAGCGGATTGTTCCGCAACAGCTCGCGCAAGCCGGCTTCGTTGGATTCGTCGGCCTGTTCGACCCGCATTTCCGTCGCGTGCGCGCTCACATTCAGTAGTGGGTGTAGGCTGTTCGCAGCTCGCCGTGCCATCCCTGGTCGCCCAGAGGCATGTCGTCGCGTTGATGGACTTCGCGCCGCATCATGAAATTGATCAGTGGGAAATTCCGCGCCATGAAAGCATTCGAGCGGTTCACAGGATCGGCAAACCGGCGCAGGATGCCGGGAATCGAATAAAACTTTGCGCGTGCGTCGATGCAATATTGCTGTAATTGTTCGGGCGTGAGCAGCTTTGGTCGAAACGGGATTTTGTTGTAAGCGTAGGCAGGGTCCATCCACCAGGCATCGTAAATGAGCTTGCCGTCAGCTTTCAGTCGGTCATACAGCGGGGTGCCAGGGAACGGCGTGAGGTGATTGAAGGCAGCCATGTAAAAGCGATGTTCGTTGGCGAATGCCACAGCGTTGTCGAAGGTTTCGCGCGTGTCACGGTCGTAGCCGAAGACGAATGTCGAATAGAGGCGAATGTGGTACTTGCGCAAGTTGGCCAACGCATTTTCGTAGCCGCCCCCCATGGTATTGAACTTCTTTTTCATCATGTGCAGCGTCTTGCGATCGAGGCTTTCGAAACCGATCAACAGTCCCTGGCAGCCGCTGCGGGAAATCAAGTCGAGGAACTCCTCGTCGTGGGCCGCATTGATGCTTGCCTGTGATACCCAGCGAATGTTGTAGCGTGAAAGCTGCCGGTAAAGTTCTTTGCCTTCGTCGAAGTTGGAGGTGATATTGTCGTCCACGAAAAAATAAAAGTTTCTCCGCGATCGCGTTTCCGCGACTTCGCGAAGAATATCGTCGATAGGGCGCCGGTTTTGCGTCGCGCCGAAATAGCTTTGTACGGCGCAGAACTCGCAGCGAAAGTGGCAACCCCGTCCAGCCTCGATGAGGGTAACAGGGACGTAGCGTTTGCCGCGAAAGATGTCGCGATTCAGTCGCGTTTGCGACAGCGGCGGCCGGGCAGGACTTCGATAGACGTCCTGCAGGGTGCCGTGCCGCGCATCGTCAATGACGTTCGCCCAGTGGCCTTCGGCTTCGCCGACGACGATTGCATCTGCGTAGAGCGAGGCTTCGTCCGGGCAAAGCGTCGTATGAAAGCCGCCGAGTACAACCTTGACTCCGCGTTGACGGTATTCGGTCGCGATCTGATAGGCGCGCCGGGCGGTGTAGGTTTCGACGCTGATGGCGACGAGGTCTGTCGGCGCGTCAAACGGTATGGTTTCGAGCCGATCGTCGTAGAACCTGACTGCAACGTCCGGCGGTGTCAGCCCCGCGAGCACGGCGGGAGCCAGGGGCTCCATTTGCCAACTGCGAATGTAGGATTTATCGCCGGCCCAGCGCCCCACGCAGGGGTGTATCAGTGTCAGTCGCATACCGGGTCCCCCGGAACGAGGCGCCAGTCGCAAGTGTAAAAGCGATCCAGCCGCCTGGCGTAATAGCGATAGCCGAAATTGGCTGCGAGGTAGAGCGATTTTGTGATCGGCGTCTGCATCATCCGGCGGGCAATCGACGAGTAGCTGTAGACCTTGTTCCACACGCCGTGGTGGCCTTTTTCAAGTTCATTGACGCTCATCTGCAGCGGTTTGAACACGACGTGCTGCCCGTCGTAAAGCTCCCAGTTGCGCGTAAGTATCCGGCCTTCGCGGTCGAGCCGCTCGAATAGCGGCGTGCCGGGGAAGGGTGTCAGCACCGCGAATCGCGGCAAGTCAATTGCGGCGTCGATGACGAATTGCGCCGTTTCCTCGAAGCTGTCCCTCGTATCCGTGTCCAGGCCGAACACGAACGTGCCGTTTATGGCGATGCCGTGTTCGTGAAAGCGTTGCATCCACTCGCGGTACTCGGCCGGCGTGTTGAATCCCTTGTGCACTGTTTTGAGGCCGCTTTGCGAGATTGATTCGAAACCGACCAGTAATCCTATGCAGCCGCTGCGGGCGCACAATTCGAGCAATGCGGCATTGCGGGCAAGCAAGCTGGTGGCGAGACCGGCCCACTGAATGTCCAGTGGCACGAGTGCCTCGAACAGTTCCGCGGCGTAGTCCGGATCGGCCACGAGGTTCAGATCGATGAAAATGGCGCGTCGCGCTCCCGTGGAACGGATTTCGTCGATGACTTCGTGCACAGGTTTCTGGTAGGGCGTACGTCCCCATGCCGACGGCACGACGCAGAAATCGCAGCGGTGCACGCAGCCGCGCGAGGCTTCGAAAACATGCGTGTGCGAGTAGCGGTTCCGGGAAACAAGGTCACGCCGTGCAAACGGGCGGCCGGCAAGGGAAAGGTCCGGCGCCTGCACATACCGGTTCTGCAGCTGCCCGGCGGCGAAATCCCGGATGAGTCGCGGCCAGCTGTCCTCTGCATAGCCGGTGACGACGGCATCCGCATGCGGCGCGGCGTCCTCAGGCACCAGCGTTACGTGTGGCCCACCCATCACCACGGTGATGCCCTGCTGGCGTAAACGCCGGGATATTTCGTAGGCGCGGTTTGCCGTGCCGGTGATTACCGTGATGCCGACCAGGTCAGCGTCCAGGACATCCGGAATATCCTCGATACCCTCGTCAAACAGCGACAGCTCGTGTTCGATGTCATCGGGAACAAGGGCAGCCAGCGTGGGCAACGTCAACGGTGAGTAGCGCAGCGATTTTCTGAAAATTCCGCCGCGATGCCGATATAGGGGTCCCTTGGGGGACAGGAGGGCAATCTTCAGCATGCGGCCATTATAGAGTATCGGGCCGTGTTCAGGCCGAAAGATGCTGGCAGCTTATAACGCTCGGTTGCCAATACGTTTTTTTGGCGCAAACCGGTTCGCGGACTAGCGCAGCTTCTGCCGCGGAATTTGCTTTTTCGGATCAATGAATGGCATGTTGGTCACCTCGAGTTCGCGCTCGTCTTCGGGCGTATCCACGCGCATTGGCATTCCGAGGTCCGCGGCGGTCGTGTCCACGAACAGGATGCCGATGTTGCGCTCCAGACGGGGCGAAAAAACGGCAGCCGTGATTTCGCCGACGTTCTTGCCGTTCTGACTCACCGGCCAGCGGTTTTCATTGTTTTTCTCGAACGCCGGTCCATCCATGAAGGCACCGACGACGCGTCGAGGGCATCCATCGGCACGGATGCGTTGCAACGCCTGCT
>JAHHOT010000264.1 GCA_018677555.1 Gammaproteobacteria bacterium
GTACAAAGGTCTTGCTGCTTCCCTCATACTGTTCCTGGCGGTCATCTTCCTGTTGCCGCGTGCAGTCGAGGACGACGTCGAGGTCACAGAGACACCCGCAGGCCAGCCGCCCGAGGCTGCCACGGCAACGGTTGCGGGTGAGGAGGTCGCGGCGAGCGCAGCGGAAGACGACGAGTTTGCGCTGCCGGACATGTCGGGCTCGGGCAAAGAGGACGGCGCCGCAGGGTTCAGCGAGAACGTTCGTGATTTTTCCGGCGACACCGAGTCGCAAGTAAAATTCGCCACCGACGAAGCTCTGGGCGACTTGTTGTCAACGCTCGAGCGATTGAAATATCGTGGCATCGAACGCTGGGGCGGCCAGCCGTATCTCGATGCGCTCGACATCTACGAAGAAGGCGACCGCGCCTACCTTGCCAACGACTATCGGCGTGCCTACCAGCGCTACCGCAAAGCGCAATCGATGCTGGATCCGTTTTTCGACCAGATTGACAAGGTATTCGAGGAGACGCTTGCCGCAGCCCAGGATGCATTCGACAATGGCGACCACCGTGAAGCCGTCCGGCTTTTCGATCTTGCCGTCGCCGTCACGCCCGGGCATCCGGTTGCCGAGGCCGGATTGAAGCGCGCGCAGAACCTGGAGGCCGTGCTCGGGTTGATGGATCAGGGTCTGGCCTTCGAAGACGATCTCGAACTGAACGCGGCCAAACTGGCCTTCGAAAAGGCGCTGGAGCTCGATCCGGCCTGGGATCCGGCCAGTACCGCATTAGAGCGCGTGCGGGAGTCGATCCGCCTGCTGTCTTTCGAACAGCGCATGACCGAAGGCCTCGAAGCCCTGGCGTTGGGTGAATTCGCCACGGCGCGGGCTGCATTCAACGCAGCCAAAGCGCTCAACCCGGATTCTCCGCAACCGGCCGACGGCTTGTTGCAGGTCGATCAGGAAATACGCCTTGCGAATATCCGCAGGCTGGAAAACCAGGCGCGAACGCTTGACGACAACGAGGAATGGGAAACAGCGATCGACGTGTACGAGGAAATACTCAACATCGACGGCGATCTGCAGTTTGCGCAGGAAGGCCTGATTCGGGCGAAGACACGCGCGGCGTTGCATGACACGCTGCAGTCCTTCATCGAGAATCCGGATACGCTCAGCAAGCCCGCAACCATGCAACGGGCAACCAACGTGCTGCTCGGATTGTCGCGCGTCACGCCCATGGGACCGCGACTGGAGGATCAGAAAAACCAGTTAGCCCGCCTCCTGAAACGCGCCGCCACGCCGCTGCGGGTCACGCTGGTATCGGACAATGCGACAACCGTATCTGTCTTCCGGGTGGGTAGAATTGGCACGTTCGCCCGGCATGAGCTCGATCTGCGGCCTGGCGTTTATGTGGCTACGGGCAGCCGGCCGGGTTATCGTGATGTGCGCATGGAATTTCGCGTTGCGCCGGAAGTCGAAATGAAACCGATCGTCGTACAGTGCGAGGAGCAGATTTGAGATTCAACCAGGTTCTCATTCGGGATACCGAGGGGGAACGTCGACTTGAAATCAATCAGCTTCCGCTGCGCCTGGGCACTGCCACCGACTGTGAAATTCGTTTGCCCGGCCCGGGCAACAATGCTGTCGCGCTGATTGACGAACTCGACGGCCAGCCTTTCGTGCAACCCACGGGCCGTGCCGCTTCTCTGCAGATCAATGGCGACACGCTGACAACATCGCGACGCCTCGATGCCGGTGACGAACTGGCATTCTTCGGTTCGCGCATCATCGTCGGCAGCGACGGCGATGCGCTGCTGCTGCAGGTGCGGCTGGAAGACAGCGCATACGTCACCAGGCCGCCCGAACTCGACACGACCGACGTCGCCGAGGAAACAATCGCGCCAACGGCGTTCCAGCGGTCGTCCGACGTGCGGACGGAAACACAGGCGCCAGCGCGGTTCCGCTGGCAGACGGCCGTCGGCGTGGCGATTGGCGTGTTGCTGGCGATTTCCTGGGTTCTGTTCACCTCCAAATCGATTCAGTTCGAGGTGCAGCCGGAATCGCCGGACGACGTCAGCGTTTCGGGAGGCTGGTTTCGCCTGCCTATTGGCAACCGGATCCTGCTGCGCGAAGGCGCGCATACGGCGCATGTGACCCGGGTCGGTTTTTACGACGTCGACCAGGATTTCGTGGTTGACGATACGCCGAGCCAGACGATCCGCATCGAGATGCGCAAACTGCCCGGCGAGCTGACGGTTACGACCTTGCCCGTGGTGGATGCCATCGTAACCGTCGACGATACGCGTGTCGGACAGGCACCCTACGGACCGCTGGAGCTGGAGCCGGGGACGCATTCGATCAGTGTCAGCGCCGACCGATTTCTTCCATTCAGCGACCGCCTGGAGGTTCCCGGGCTCGGCATCCAGCAGCGCTACGAAGTGCAGCTTATCCCGCGCTGGGCCAACGTCGATATCGAGTCGGAGCCATCGGGGGCGACCGTCTACCAGGGAGAGACACGCGTTGGCGAGACACCGCTGCGGCTGGAACTCATGGAGGGTTCGCATACGCTGAGCGTCGTCCGCGACGGCTACAAGGCCTGGGACGGTACCGTCGTCGCTGCACCGAACGAACACCAGGCGTTGCCGCTGATCGAATTGGAGCCGGCGAATGCCCAGCTGCTGGTCAACTCGATTCCGCGCGGCGCCAATGTCACGGTCAACGGTCGCTACCGCGGTCAGTCGCCAATTACCCTCGCGTTGTCGCCGGACGTCAATTATGAAATCGGTCTGTCGAAAGCCGGCTACGGCAGCGCGACGCGTCAGGTACGGCTCGAGTCGGCGGCGTCCGAAGCCCTCACCGTCGATATGACGGCCCGCGTCGGCAAGGTGACGGTGTCGGCTCTGCCCGCCGATGCAACGGTGTACGTCGACGGCCGCTCGCGCGGCACGGGCACGATTACGCTGAACCTGTCGTCGGCGCCGCACCGGCTCGAGGTCAGGAAAGACGGCTACCAGACTTTTGCCCGCACCGTTACGCCGCGGCCCGGGTATCCGCAGACCATACAGGTCCGCTTGCTGTCGGACGCGGAGGTCGCCGCGCGTGGCACATCGAACACGGCGACCACGTCGCAGGGACAGGTGTTGCGGCGCATCGAGCCGGGAAGCTTCACGATGGGTGCTTCGCGGCGCGAACAGGGCCGGCGCGCCAACGAAGTGATCGTGCCTATCACCATTACGAAGCCGTTCTATATCGGGACCCGGGAAATCACCAATCGGGAGTTCCGCAAGTTCCGGCCGAATCACGTATCGGACAACGGCTTGCATGCGTCGCTCGCCGGCGACCTCAACCCGGTCGTCAACATTACCTGGGAGGCGGCGGTCGAGTATTGCAACTGGCTCAGCGCCGAGGAAGGCTTACCGCTGGCGTATGAAAAAAAGTTCGAGAAATGGCAACCGGTCGAGCCTGTACCGGACGGCTATCGCCTGCCCACCGAAGCGGAATGGGTCTGGGCGATTCGTTACCAGGCACGCTCCTCTGCGCAGACCTTCCCCTGGGGGCCAAGACTTCCGCCGAGACGCGACAGCGGCAACTATGCGGACAAATCGGCCCGCGAACTCGTGCCGACCATCATCCCCGGATACGACGACGGCTTCGCGTCGACAGCGCCGGTAGGCACGTTTCCCGCGAACGCGCTCGGCATTTATGATGGCGGCGGCAACGTCGCCGAGTGGGTGCAGGACTACTACTCGGTGCCGACACCGGGGCAGGTAAATCCGGTTCTCGACCCGACCGGGCCGCGCCGCGGTTCGAATCGCGTCATTCGCGGTTCCAGCTGGCGGCATGCCGGCGTCGCCGAATTGCGGCTGAGCTATCGCGATTTCGGGAACAACGGGCGCCCCGACCTCGGCTTCCGTATCGCTCGCAACGCGAAATAGCGGCTGCCGCGGGCTCACGCTGAGCGATTCGCGGGACTTTTTGCGCGCACAGTGGTCAAATTACGCCATAGGAATGACCGCAGGTAATAGCATGTACAGATCCCTGATAGCCGCGTTGCTGCTGTTGGCCCTCGCGTCCATGTCGTCCGCACAAGACCCGGCCGACGAGGCCGCAGCCGACGCGAATGACGAGGCAGGCGAGGTTGCCGAGGTTACGGACGCCGACGAGGAGGCCGAGGAAGAGGATCTCGTCGACCTGGACAATCCGGAGGATGCTGACCTCGACGAACAGACGTACGAAGAGGACGAAGACGATTTCGTCTCATCCGAGGAAATCCCCGCCGACGAACCGGTTCCTTTCCCAACCAACATCTGACTGATCTGCTGCCGCGGCACGCCTGCGTCGCCCTGTGAGTTTCCGTACATGACGAAAAAGAACATCCCGGTCGAGTTTGTCTTTCAACTGTTTGCGTTGATTATCGCGGTCATTGTCGTGCATGCCGTTTACGTGTCTGTCGTGCGGCCGAATGCGGCCGAGGTCATAGCGCAACAGGCGCTCGAAGCCCAGGACAACCCGGGATACGTCCGGGAACGTTCGACGTGGGTCCTGATCAAGGACCTCGAGCAGGAGGCATGTTTCATTCTCATGATCTGGGCACTGGCCATAATGGGATACAAATCCTCCGAAATATTGAAGGAACGCAAGCTGCTCGACATGGAGTTGATTCCGATCGCAGAAGGAATGCGCATCCTGCCCGAAGATACGCGCGAGTTCGCACGCCAGGTGCAGGCATTGCCAGACGAGCAGCAGAACATGGTGTTGCCACGCGCGCTACTGAATGCCTTGCGCCGCTTCAGTTCGACGCGAAACATCCAGGACGTGTCGTCGACGACGAGGACGATATTCGAATCCGAGGCCGAGCGGCTTGAATCCGAGCTCTCAATGATTCGCTACATTTCCTGGGCGATTCCGTCGATCGGATTTATCGGCACCGTGCGCGGTATTGGTGAAGCGCTGGCGCAGGCCGATCGTGCCGTGGAGGGCGATATCGCGGGCGTCACGCAAAGCCTCGGCGTTGCCTTCAACTCGACGTTTATCGCGCTGTTGATCAGTATTTTCCTGATGTTCCTGGTCTACCAGTTGCAGTTACTGCAGGAGCGTCTCGTTTTCGACAGTGAAAACTATGCCAACGATAAACTGATTCGTCACATGAAGGCGGACTAGTAAAGGATCGCCGTGAGTCGCCTATCCGCTCACATCAACGATGCCGGCATTACGCTGCTGGGCGACAGCAACATACTTTATCGTGAACCGGGCTTCGCGCTGGTCGACGAACAGCAGCTGGACACCGGCAACGAGGCTTTTGCGCAGGCTCGCGTGCATCCGCGGCGTATCCAGCACCGCTTCTGGTCTGAACTCAGCACCGCGCCACTGGCGGACCAGCGCTTCGCGCACCTGAGTGCTGCCGACCTTGTGAGCCGCCAGCTCGAACAGATGTGGCAAGATCATGCGTCCGGGTCTGACGGTATTGTGATCGCCGTCCCGTCGTACATGGATACACAGCAGCTGGGCCTGCTGCTGGGCATCGCTGCAGAAATCAACATGCCGGTCACCGCGTTGGTCGATGCTGCCGTCGCCGCGACCCGGCGCGAATACCGCAACGCCGTCCCCGTACACCTCGACATGAGCCTGCACTCGGCAATGCTGACCAGGCTGTCACAGCCGGGTCTGGTGCAGGCCGATCGATCCGAGGTCATCGAGGACTGCGGCGTTTACGTACTGTACGACAGCTGGCTCCGGACAGTAGCAGAGGCATTTGTGCAGCAGTCTCGCTTCGATCCGCTGCACACCGCGGAAACGGAGCAGCTGCTGGTCAATCGACTGGGCGGCTGGCTGAGCGAGGCGTCGCGTGCGGACGCGGTACGGCTGAGCATCGAGTTTCGCGGCGCCGAATATTCCGCGGAACTGGAGTCGTTGACCCTGGTGGATGCGGTGGCGCCCGTGTACCAGCAGATCGCAAGCCGACTGCGTGCCATTTTTCGCGCCGACGATACACCGGCGTTGCAGGTGACCGATCGCGTTTCACGTCTTCCCGGGCTGACCGACATGCTCAGTGCGCGCGTTGGCGGCGAGGTGTTCGTGCTGGAGCCCGGGGCGACGGCACGTGGTGCGCTGGCGCGTTGCAGGGACAGTTCGTCTGGCAGCAGCGTCAGTCTGCGCCGGCAACTGCCCTGGGATCAGACCGCGGTCGACATCGGGCGGGAGCTCGCGGAGCGCAGATCCGGCGGCGTGCCGACGCATGTGCTGTTCGGCAGCACCGCGTGGAAAATAGGGAATTCGCCGCTCGATATGGGGTCTCAGGATACAGGCGCAGAGCGCACGATCGTGCTGGATGGCGACATGCCGGGGCTGTCACGGCGGCATTGCTCGGTAATCCAGGCAAACGGACAGTGCATCCTGCAGGACCACAGCCGTTATGGAACGTTTTTGAACGGCCACCGGATCGACGGGACTTCTATTTTGCAGATTGGTGACGTGGTGCGGATTGGCACCCCCGGCTTCGAGTTTCACCTGATTACAACGGACGAGAATCATGGCTAGAAAACGGCGACCCATGGAAGTCTTCAGCATGTCGTTCCTGGACTGCATGAGCTGTGGTTTCGGCGCCGTGATCCTGTTCTTCATGATTATCAATTCGCAGACAGTGCGCGACATCGAGCAGCCACCGGAAAAGCTGATTGCCGAAACCACCAAGCTCGAGTTCGAGATTCTCAACGAGCGAAAAAATCTGGTCCTCGCCAGGAACACCATGGAAGATCTCGAAGACGAAAAGCTTCGGGCTGAAGAACAAATCGCGCAAATCATTGCACTCATCGAGAAACTGAAGGTAGAGCTGGAAAAGCACGACAAGGAAACGCTGGCCAAGATAAAGCGCATCGAAAAACTGCAGTCGGACATCAAGTCGCTCGAAGAAGAACGCAAACGTCTGCTGGAGCTCGAACGTCAGAAAGAGGAGGAGGGCGCCAAAGTGAGGCGCTTCGCCGGCGATGGCGATCGCCAGTACCTGACCGGGTTGAAAGTAGGCGGCGATCGGATCCTGGTGCTCGTGGACCAGTCGGCAAGCATGCTGGATCAGAAAATCGTCAACATTATTCGGCGGCGCAACATGTCGGATGACCGCAAGCTGCGTTCACTCAAGTGGCGGCAGGCGGTCGCCAGCGTAGACTGGCTGGCCGCGCAGTTTCCCGACAAAAGCAAGTTCCAGATTTACACCTTCAACACCGAGGCGAAACCGGTGCTGCGAGGCAGCGACGGTGTCTGGCTCGAGGTCGGCGACGGCAAGCAGCTCGATGAAGCGGTGCGTGTCCTCAGGCGCACAGTGCCGCAGGAAGGCACGAATCTTTCCAGCGCCTTCGCGGTTATCGATAAACTGAATCCGCGGCCGGACAACGTAATCCTGCTGATCGACAGTCTGCCGACCATGAATGCACCTGCAACCGACCGTGGCATGGTTACCGGCCAGGAACGCCTTCGCTTCTATTACGAAGCGGCCGACATGATACCGAGTGGCATCCCCGTCAATATTCTGCTCTACCCGATGGAAGGCGATTACAACGCATCGATCGCTTACTGGTTGCTTGCATACAGAACCGGCGGTTCGTTCATGAGCATCAGCAAGGACTGGCCCTGATGAAACGCCGGCGTAACGTAGAGGCGTTCAGCCTGTCCTTTCTGGACTGTATCTGCTGCGGATTCGGCGCGATCATCCTGCTGCTCGTGCTGAGCAAGATCTACGAACCGGTGATCCTCGAGAAGACCGAGGAAGACCTGCAACAACTTATCGCAAAGTTACAGGAGGAGCTGTTCGACATTCGCGGCCAGACCACGGTAGTGACGCGTGCGCTGTCCACGGTCCGCCTGGAGACGTCTGAAACCAGGATGACGCTGGCGCAATTGCAGCGTGAGCTGAATGCGGTGCAAGGTCAGTACGAGCTGATTAATCAGGACGATCCGCTGAAAAGTATCGATGAAGGCAAACTGCGCGCGGCGCGACAGCGATTGTCCGAAGAGATGAGGCGCCTGCGGCCGAATTTTCGACGCGCGCCGGACGATGCCGTGGGCGGAATTCCGGTTGACAGCGAGTACATCATTTTCGTCATCGACACCTCCGGGAGTATGCAGTCGAAGTGGGGTTGGGCCGAGCAGAAATTGAGCGAGGTGCTCGACGTCTACCCGCGCGTCAAGGGGCTGCAGATTATGAACGACAACGGCACCTACATGTTTCCGCAGAATCGCGGCGTCTGGATCGACGATACGCCGCAGGTGCGGCAGGCGATTCGCAATACCATGCGCCAGTGGCAGCCGTTCAGCGACTCCGACCCGTCCGACGGCATTCAGTACGCGATCGAGACCTTCTGGGCGCCGGACAAAAAAGTCAGCATTTACGTGCTCGGGGATGAGTTCCAGGGCAACTCCATGGAGACCGTGTTGCGCAAGATCGACACGGTCAACGTCGAAGACGAGAACGGCAATCGTCGCGTACGAATCCATGCGATCGGTTTCCCGTATTCGTTTGGCGGCTCGAGCATCCCGCCGAGCTCGCAGCGATTTGCCGGTCTGATGCGCACGCTGTGTGAGCGCAACGGCGGCACATTCGTCGCGCTGACCCTGGCAGACCGCTAGCGCGAGCGAGCGTGCCGCTGCCAGAATTGGCCACAATTGATCGGTGGCCTGCCATATCGGCGTCCCAATTCACACTGCATTTGACGGCTTAATAATCCCCGAAAGAGGCCAAATCCCTGGCCCGCAAGATCGGAGGAAGTCCAAATGCAAAAGACCATCATTTTTTCAATCGTGGCCGGGTTGCTTGCCGCAGCGCCAGCTATGGCCAATTCATCCAAGGAAGAGAATATCGGCGTCGGTGCCGGTGCCATCGTGGGCGTTGCCGCCGGTGGTCCTGTCGGCCTTATCATCGGCGCCGCTATTGGTGCAAAAATCGGCGACGAATTCCACGAGCGCAACACGCAGGTGAGCGACCTCGGCGGTTCGCTCGAAGGTTCCGCATCTCGCGTGGCGCAACTGGAGGGCGACGTCGAGTTTCTCAACAACGAGCTTGGCGAGATATCCAGCGAGCTGACTCGCGCCAAATCGATCGCGCGACCCGAATTGCTGGCGTTGATGCAGGCCGGCATCGAAATGGACCTGTTGTTCCGCACCGACGAATACGTCCTGGCCGATACCACGGGCAGCCGTCTGACCGAACTCGCAGCAGCGCTTGCTGCGATGCCGGACGTTTATGTGAAGCTGGACGGCTTTGCGGACGAGCGCGGCGACGAGACCTACAACCAGGTGCTGTCCGTCAAGCGGGCCGACCATGTCAGGGACGTACTGGTCAGCGGCGGCGTCGCGGAGGAGCGCATCATCGTAAACGCGCACGGCGAGTCGCCGGCCAGCGAGCAGAATGTCGACAGTTATGCGCTGGAGCGTCGCGTCAGCCTCACGCTGTACATCGATGAAACGCCGTCGTTCGCCTCCAACCCCGGCAACTGATTCCACCCGTTCCCCAGGGACTCACCCCGAGTCTCCGCTCTGCCGGCCCGCAAGGGCCGGCTTTTTTTGTGCAGGAACAGCGCCCCTGCCGCGACAATTGGAGCAAGGCGCGGTCGCGCCGAGGGCGGCGCTCCTACATTTGGCCCAGCGCTATTCGCGGGTTTCACGATTTGTACGAGCGGCGCCCCCGCCGCGACCACCACGAACGATCGGAGTCTCGCCGCAGGCGCCGCTGCTGCAGAATAACGACATCGAGACCAGATCACGTCCCCGGCGTGCCACGTAAGCTTGCGACATGGGTGTACACTGGCGGCGTGTTGCAACGGGGGAGAGGGCAATGAGCGACCTGCTGACAAAGCGCTGTGCGCCCTGCGAAGGTGGCGTGGAGCCACTGACGGAAGTAGCTGCGCAAAATATGCTCGGTGAGCTGCACCCGGACTGGCAGCTCAGCGACGACGCAAAGTGGATCTCGCGCGAGTTCGAATTTCCCGCATTTGCCCGCACCATCGCGTTCGTCAATGCCGTCGCCTGGATTGCGACCACGGAAGGGCATCATCCCCGTTTGATCGTCGATTACGGGCGCTGCACCGTAAAATTTCGCACAACGGCAATCGACGGCTTGTCCGAAAACGACTTCATCTGCGCTGCGAAAGTCGATCGCGTGGCGGCCGATCAATGAGTGCTGCCGCAGGCATCGACGATGTCAGGAGTGCTGCCCGGCGTCTGGCGGGCATCGCCGTTGAAACGCCGTTGCTGCGTCATCCCGACCTGGATGCAGCGGTCGGCGGTACAGTCCTGCTCAAACTGGAGAACCTGCAGACGACGGGCTCATTCAAGATTCGCGGCGCCTATAACCTGATGAGCCGGCTGACGCCGCAACAGGCGGAAGCCGGCATCGTGGCCTGGTCGTCGGGCAACCACGCGCAGGGCGTCGCGGCCGCGGGCGCAATGCTCGGTATCCGCACCGCAGTCGTCATGCCGGAGGATGCACCGAAAGCGAAAATCGCCCGCACCCGGCGTTTTGGCGGAGAAGCGATTCTTTACGATCGCTACACCGGTGACCGCGAAGTTATTGCGAAAGCGCTTGCGGCAGAGCGCGGTGCCGAGACCGTGCCGTCTTATGACCATCCGCACATCATAGCCGGGCAGGGCACCGTCGGCCTGGAGCTGATGCGGCAGGCGGCAGAGATGTCACTGGTTCCCGACCAGGTCCTCATTCCCTGCAGCGGCGGCGGTCTCACGGCAGGCTGCGCAATCGCGATCAAGGACGCATCGCCATTGACCGGCGTACATCCCGTCGAACCCGCCGGTTTTGACGATACGGCACGCTCGCTGCTTTCCGGGCGCCGCGAGATCAATGCATCGAGCAGCCGTTCGATTTGTGACGCGCTCCAGGTAGCGACACCCGGCAACCTGACGTTCGAACTAAACCGGCACTTGCTGGGCGATGGCCTGGTCGTGACGGATGCAGAGGTTCGTGCCGCTATGCGCTTTGCGTTCCTGAACCTGAAGCTGGTCGTCGAGCCCGGTGGTGCAGCCGCGTTGGCCGCGCTGCTCAGCGGCAAGCTCGAAACACGCGGAAAAATTACCGCTGCGATCGTCAGCGGTGGCAATGTCGATACCGAGCTGTTTGCCGAAATACAGGCAGGCTGAGCGCGCGTGTTGCTGCGTCAGCGGTATCAGGATACGAAACTGAAGCGGTTTCGCTTGATCGGCGTCACATTACTCGGGCGGTCATAATCGCCGGGCATGCCGCGGTGTTCGCGCCGATGCGGCCATGAATCCAGCCAGGTCATGATCTTGTTCAATTCATCGATGTCCTGGCGGATTCGGTAGGGCGGCAATTCACAGATCCCTATGCCTTCTTCGGCTGCATGAACGAAATTCTGACTGTCACGCAATATCGAGATGATCGGAATTCCGAGAGAGTCAAGGAAGCGCATGAGTTTTTGAAAACTCTTCGTATTCTGGCGGGTCCGATTCGCGACGACCGCCAGTTTGCGATCGCGGCGGTCGATTTTCGCCACCAGAAGTAGATCCGCGATGCAGCGCGACGCGGCATGAATATCGATCGATGACGGCAATACCGGCACCAGTATGCTGGTGGCGTCGCGTGTCATTTCGCGCAAATCGTCGTGCGTCAGGCTGGCCGGCGAGTCAACGATCAGGCTGGTCGAATCCGGCGGCACGCGCAGCTGCCAGCTGCGGGTTGCGCCCATGCTGCGCTTGAACGCAGCGATTCCGTGTATCGGTGGCCGCGACGCTGCGCGCTTTTCCAGCCAGCGCATGGTCGACCCCTGCGGGTCGCAATCCATCACCGCGGGCACGGGGCCGCGCTGCGCATAGGCGGCGGCGATATTGGTCGCCAGGGTCGTCTTGCCGCAGCCGCCTTTCGGATTTAGAACGACGATGACGTTCAGATTGCTTCGGTTCGGCGTGATCAGCATACCTGCCCCGCAGAGTCCCTGTGATTGGCCGGACGCCCGCCGGCGGAGATCGCCGTGCCCGGCCCGGTATCGCTTATCAATATCGCCAAAGTGCTTTCCGTCGTCGCTGCGCCAGTTCACATAATACCTGACGCACCGCGCAAGCAAAGCCCTGGGGCAATATTTCTGGAAAGAAAATCAGGGCGTTGCCTGATGTTATTCAAGTGAAGCACAAGCTATCATCGACGGCGGTCGCGCTCGCGGCATTTCGCTCAGAACATCTCGCTGGGTCCGGGCTGCTCGTCGTCCCGCTTGTCGCGACTCTTTATATAGTCGCCGGTAATCATCTTGTCATAACTCATTCCCGGACCGACCATCGGATACACACCCGCATCCGGGTCGATGATGACTTCCAGGAACGCGGGACCCTCAAAGTCGATGAACTCCCGTATGACTGCGGCCAGGCGGGACTGGTCATCCAGGCGCTGCGCGAAGCGGAATCCATCCGCTTCGGCGGTCTTCACGAAGTCCTTGCGGTGCAGCGACTTGTCGCTGCCCGACATACGGCCCTTGTAGTAGAGCTTCTGCCACTGCCGCACCATGCCGTCACCGAAATTGTTGAAGACGATGATCTTCACCGGCAGGCCGTAGGTCGTGGCGGTCTCGAGTTCACCGATGTTCATGCGCATGCTGCCATCGCCGTCGATATCGATGACCAGACGGTCAGGTTGCGCAAACTGTGCGCCGATCGCCGCCGGCAAGCCGAAGCCCATCGTGCCCATGCTCCCGGACGTCAACCACAGTCGCGGCTCTTTGAAATCGAAATACTGCGCCGCCCACATCTGGTGCTGACCGACGCCTGTTGCGATGATCGCCTTGCCGCCGGTGATACGATTGATTTCCTCGATGACCGCGTAAGGCTGGATCAGCGCGCTGTCCCGTTCGTAGTTCAGGCAGTGTTCGGCTTTGAGATGCGCGATGTGTTCGTGCCACGCATCGAACGATTTGTCGAAGCCGATTTTCCTGCCGTATTCACCCAGGTCCTCGAGGTCGCGTGCCAGCAAACCGACATTGTGCCAGTGTACGCTCTTGACCTTACCGACCTCTGAAATGTCGATATCGAGGTGCGCAATCTTTTTCGCATTGGGCGCGAAACGCGGCGGGTCACCGGCGACGCGATCGTCGAAGCGCGCCCCGATTGCGATCAGAAAATCGCAGTCTTCGACAGCGTAGTTCGCAAAAGCCATGCCGTGCATACCAAGCATGTGTAACGACAGCGGATGCGTGGTATCGCTGGCACCCAGTGCCATCAAGGTCGTCGCCACGGGAATGCCGTGCGCGTTTGCAAGGCGCCGCATCGCTTTGGTGGCGTTGCCATTGATGACACCGCCGCCGGCGTAAATAAGGGGTCGTTCGGATTCGGCGAGCATGCCGTAAAAGCGTTCGCAGGACTCGTCGCTGATGCGGTTTCCAGTCACGGACTGCAGCCGGTTGCGGTAACCCGTGAGCGGCAGCGCGCCGGATCCGGTGAAAACACCCTCCCAGTTCTGTATGTCCTTGGGAATGTCAATAACGACAGGACCTGGCCTGCCGGTACGCGCAATCTCGAAGGCCGATCGCATCGTGGCTTCCAGCAGTTCCGGGTCGGTGACCAGGAAGACGTGCTTCGCCACCGCGCCCATGATGGCGGACACGGGCGCTTCCTGAAACGCGTCCGTCCCGATTGCCTGCGTTGGCACCTGGCCGCAGATGACCACGATAGGTACGGAATCAGCCTGGCAGTCCCGTACCGGGGTCACGGTATTGGTGGCGCCGGGTCCGGACGTCACCATGACCACGCCTACCTTGCCGCTCGCCCGAGCATAGCCCGCAGCCATGAACCCGGCGCCCTGTTCGTTCGCCGGGACGATCAGCGGTATTGGCGATTTACCGTTCGCGAGGCGATTGTGGTCGTTATAGCGAAACACCGCGTCGTACGTCGGGAGAATCGCTCCGCCGCTATAGCCGAATATCGTGTCGACCTGTTCGTCGGCCAGGACCTGCACAACCATGTCGGCGCCCGTCATGCGGGTGCCGGCGAGTGGATGCTGCGGCTCCTCGGTAGTGGATGGCTGGCTGCTCATGTGTGACCTGGCGGGCGTAATACGCTGGTTTTTGGCGAGTGTTTACTAATTTTTATTGCATTGCAATACTGAAAAACTTGAGCGACCATCCCAGTGCCGGGCGCTACAATAGTTTCAATCGAATTTAGTTCAGCGAGTATCCGAGTCCATGCGACATGCCATATCCGTATTGCTGCAAAACGAAGTGGGTGCACTCACCCGTATGACCGGCCTGTTTTCGACGCGCGGCTACAATATCGACTCGCTGAACGTCGCGCCCACGAACGATCCCAGCGTGTCGCGCGTCACCCTGGTCATCTCGGGGTCCGACTGGGCCATCGCCCAGCTCAACGCGCAGCTGGCCAAGCTGGTTGATGTCGTCAACATCCACGACATGACGCTCGGCCCGCACTTCGAACGCGAGTTGGTGATCCTCAAGTTGAAGCTCGCTACGGGTGGCTTCGCCGGGGTTTTGTCGCTCGCGAAGCGTTTCGGCGCCGAGATTCTCGACGATGCGCAAAACTCCTGCACGATCCAGTTGACGGGCAAGCTTGGCGAGATCGACGCCTTCATCGAAGAGGCCAGCCAGATCGGCACGCTGTCGGCTGTTGCACGCAGCGGCAGTGTTGCGGTCTCGAGGGGCGAGGTGGCCTTGTCGACCTACTCGCGGGACCATCGCCTCACAGGCTGAATCAGGGGCATGAGCGACTCGGTACTCAGCGGCTTTCGCCGGCTGGTCATCAAGATCGGCTCTTCCCTGTTAATCGATTCCTCCGGCAGGCTGGACCGATCGTGGCTGGATGACCTGGCCGAGGATATCGCTATCCTGCGCAATGATGGCCACCAGGTGCTGGTCGTTTCATCGGGAGCGGTGGCGGTCGGTGCGAGCGTCGTAAGCCTCAATCGGCAACGTGCACGGCTGGAAGAATTGCAGGCAGCGGCAGCGGCAGGGCAGGTCAAGCTGGTTCATGCTTACCAGGAAGCGCTCGCCGAACACGACATCGACGTCGCCCAGGTATTGCTGACGCCCGACGACACGGAAGTGCGCCATCGCTTTATCAATGCTCGCGGCACGCTGGAAAAGTTGCTGGAGCACGATGTCGTCCCGGTCGTCAACGAGAACGATACGGTCGCGACGGACGAACTTCGCTACGGAGATAATGACCGGCTCGCGGCGCGTGTTGCCCAGCTGGTCATGGCTGACGGTCTTGTCCTGCTGTCGGACGTCGACGGTTTCTACACCGGCAATCCGCGGACAGACCCCGGTGCGAGGCATATCGAACACGTGAAGAACGTCACCGAGGAGATGATGGCGATGGCTGACGGCGTCGGCAGCTCTGTCGGCAGTGGCGGGATGCGCACCAAGCTGCAGGCGGCAAGAATTGCGACCCACGCCGGCTGCTCGACGATCATCGCCAGTGGCAAAGTCGTGCGGCCGCTGAATGCGCTGTCGTTCGGCGGCAAATGCACCGTGTTTTCGACGACGGCGACGCCCGCCGCGGCGCGCAAACAGTGGCTGGCGGGCGTCCTCGAAGTCCGTGGCGAATTGCGGCTCGATGCAGGTGCGGTTGCCGCGCTGAAAAACGGCAACAGCCTGTTGCCGATCGGCATGACGGAGGTGATCGGCAACTTCCGTAGCGGCGATGCAGTCATGCTGGTGGGCGAAAACGGTGTCGAGCTCGGTCGTGGACTGGCCGCCTACGGCAGCGACGAAGCCGCGCAAATCAAGGGCTGCCATTCCGAACAGATCGAGCAACGCCTCGGATATCGTGGCCGTTCTGTGATGGTTCACCGTGACGATCTGGTTCTGTTTCCGGATAATCACCACTAGACAGGGCAAATATCGGCTATTCACCGACTTGCCTGGCGATTGACGAGAAACTACAGGACATGGACAAGGTCGAAAACACGCAGTCGATTCCCGAGATGATGGCCCGGATGGGTGAGGCGGCGCGCCGAGCCGCTGCATCGCTCGCCCGCAGCAATAACGAACAGCGAAGCCGCGCGCTGCAGGCAGCCGCGGCGGCGCTGAGAGCCCGCGAGGCAGAGATCATCGAGGCCAATAACGAGGACATGGTTGCTGCCGAGAAGCGCGGCCTCAGTGGCGCCATGCTGGACCGGCTGATGCTCGACGCGGACCGCGTCGAGGCGATGGCCAGGGGCATCGAGGCCATCATCGAGTTGCCCGATCCCGTTGGCCGCGTCATTGCCGAATTCGAACGGCCGAACGGGCTCAACATACAGCGCGTGGCCGTGCCACTCGGCGTCATCGGCATCATTTACGAGAGCCGGCCGAATGTGACAGCCGACGCAGCGGCACTGTGTCTCAAGTCGGGCAACGCCGTGATCCTGCGCGGCGGGTCGGAGAGTTTTCACTCCAGTTCCGCCATTCATCGCTGCATCGAGGACGGCTTGACGGAGGCCGGAATTGACCGCGCGGCGGTTCAGATGGTACCGACAACAGAGCGCGAGGCAGTGGGATACATGCTGTCATCAATGGCGGATACGATAGACGTTGTGGTGCCGCGCGGTGGCAAGCGCCTGATCGAACGCGTACAGAAGGAAGCACGCGTCCCGGTAATCGGTCACCTGGAGGGCATTTGTCACGTGTATTTGCATGCGTCGGCGGAGCCCGGGATGGCCGAAAACATTGTCGTGAATGCCAAGCTGCGGCGGACCGGCATCTGCGGTGCGGCGGAGACCTTGCTGGTCGACCGCGCTGCGGCGGCCGATTTGTTACCCGGGGTCGCGGCCGCGCTGGAGAAAAAAGGCTGCGAAATACGGGCCGAAGCCGATGCGCTGGCGTACCTGCCGAATGCCATTCCCGCGACGGAGGATGACTGGACCACGGAATATCTTGACGCGATCATTTCCGTCAGGGTGGTCGACGACCTGGATCAGGCGATGCAACACATTGCGACCTACGGCTCGGGCCATACGGAATGCATCGTCGCATCGGACACCGCGGCCGCGGAGCAATTTTTCGCCGGCGTGGATAGCGCAATCTTGTTGCATAACGCGTCGACACAGTTTGCCGACGGTGGTGAGTTCGGCATGGGTGCCGAAATTGGCATCGCAACCGGACGCATTCACGCCAGGGGCCCCGTGGGCGCCGAACAGCTGACCAGCTACAAGTATGTCGTGCGCGGCAATGGGCAGGTTCGCCCCTGATGCAGGACAAGGCGGCCGATTACGACCTGGTCGTAATTGGCGCGGGAATCAACGGTGCCGGGATCGCACGCGACGCCGCGACGCGCGGCATGCGCACGTTGCTTCTTGAAAAGGCCGACATCGGCGGGGGTACGACAAGCTGGTCGAGCCGACTGATCCACGGCGGTCTGCGCTACCTCGAATACGCCGAAATTCCGCTGGTATTCGAGTCGTTGCGCGAACGCAGGCTGCTGCAGACGCTGGCACCGCACCTGGTCAAGCGGCTGCGCCTTAGCATTCCCATCTATTCGCACGGACGGCGTAGCCGGCTGATCATCCGGCTCGGGATGATCGCCTATGACCTGTTGTCCATTGGCAAGTCCGTGCCGCGACACCGCATGTTGAGCCGGGACGAAATGTTGGCGCTGTTGCCCGGCCTGAACGCCGACAATCTCGTCGGTGGCGCACAGTATTACGATGCACAACTCCGCTACGCCGAACGCCTCGTTGTAGAGAACGTATTCGCGGCGCATGCAGCCGGCGCCGAGGTGCGGACCTATAGCCCGGTTATTGGTATCAACGTTGCACGGGGCAAGTTACGCAGTATCGAGTACGCCGATGAAAAAACCGGCGAGGAGATCGAGGTAACGACACGTATGGCGGTGAACGCGGCCGGGCCCTGGGTCGACCGGGTGCTCGCAACCGTGAATCGCGAGATGCCGCAATTCATGGGCGGCACGAAGGGCAGCCATATCGTCGTCGACGAATTCGATTCGGCGCCGCAAGACGCGCTTTACGTCGAAGCCAGGTCCGACGGGCGGCCGTTTTTCATCATCCCGTGGAATCGCCAGATTCTCATTGGCACGACCGATATTCGCTACTCCGGGGACCCGCGTGACGCGGTTGCCACGGAAGAAGAAGTCGAGTACCTGCTGGAGGAAACCAACCACGTCTTTCCGACAGCGCAGCTGTCAAAAGCCGATGTCAACTATGCTTACGCGGGCGTCCGCCCGTTGCCGAAACAAAAGAAAGGACCTGAGTCTGCAATTACCCGCAAGCACATCATCGAGAAACACCGATTGCGGGCGAACGGGCTGGTCTCCGTGATCGGCGGGAAACTGACAACCTATCGAAACCTGTCGGAGCAAGTCGTCGACTACGCGGCGCGCAAGCTGGGCATGAATGACGCGCGCTGCCTGACCGACGAGGTGCCGCTGCCAGGCGCGAATGGCATAAACACCGCGCGCCGCATGCTTGAAAAAATTCCTGCGCTTTCGGACGACGGCCGCGAACGCCTTGTTGACGTGTACGGTGGCCGGGCGGCGGCGATCGCGGATCGGGCTTTCGCGACGCCCGAGCTGGCGGAGGCACTGGATGATGGCGGCACGATCCTGGCAGCGGAGGTGGGATTCGCCATCGAGGAGGAATTCGCGCACACGCTGGTCGATATCCTGCATCGTCGCATGATGATCGGGCTGGATGCCGGACATGGCGCGGAAGTCCATGCGGAAGTCGCCCGGCTTGCCGCGCCATATCTCGACTGGAGCCCGCAGGGAATCGCCGAACAAATTCGGCAACTCGAGGAGTACAACCGCCGCTTGCAGGTCGGCTCCGGCCCCTGACGCTGCGGCGATAAACCGTTACGCTTACATGTTGCGAATCATCGCATCGGCGAATTCACTGCATTTGACCTTCGTTGCGCCTTCCATCAGGCGAGCGAAGTCATACGTGACCGTTTTCTGCCCAATCGTGTCGTCCATCGCCTTGACGATGTTGTCGGCAGCTTCCATCCATCCCATGTAGCGCAGCATCATCTCCCCGGAAAGAATCAGTGACCCCGGATTTACCACGTCGAGATTGGCGTACTTGGGCGCAGTGCCGTGGGTTGCTTCGAATACCGCATGGCCGGAGGTGTAGTTGATGTTGCCGCCGGGTGCGATGCCGATGCCGCCAACCTGCGCTGCAAGCGCATCCGACAGATAGTCGCCATTCAGGTTCATTGTTGCGATGACGTCAAATTCCCTGGGCCTGGTCAACACCTGTTGCAGCGTGATGTCGGCGATCGCGTCCTTGACCAGCACGCGGCCGGCCTCCAGGGCAGCCTCCTGCTCGGCATTCGCGGCATCCGCGCCCTGTGCTGCTTTCGTGCGTTCCCACTGATCCCAGGTGTAGGTTTGATCGGCGTACTCGCGTTCAGCGAGCTCGTAGCCCCAGTTGCGAAACGCGCCTTCGGTAAATTTCATGATGTTGCCCTTGTGGACAAACGTCAGGCTTTTTCGCTTGTTGGCAAGTGCGTACTCGATTGCTGCCCGTACCAGCCTTTCAGTGCCTTCCTGTGACACCGGCTTCAGGCCAATGCCGCTACTGTCCGGAAAACGGATCTTCTCGAATTCCGCCGGAAAATTTTCCTTGAACACCTGCAGAAATTTTTCATTGGATTCAGAGCCGCGTTCAAACTCGATCCCGGCGTAAATGTCCTCCGTGTTTTCACGGAAAATCACCATGTCGACGCTCCCGGGATCACGTACCGGTGACGGTACGCCGCTGAACCAGCGCACCGGCCGCAGGCAAACGTACAGGTCGAGGAGTTGGCGCAAGGCAACATTCAGCGATCGAATGCCGCCGCCGATCGGTGTAGTCAGCGGTCCCTTGATCGACACCAGGTAGTTGCGACAGGCAGTCACGGTTTCGTCGGGGAGCCAGCTGTCGAACAGATCGAACGATTTCTGGCCCGCGTAAATTTCCATCCAGTGGATCTTGCGCTCGCCGCCGTAGGCGCTATCGACCGCCGCGTCGAGCACCCTGACCGTCGCACGCCAGATGTCCGGCCCGGTTCCGTCGCCCTCGATGAACGGCACAATCGGGTTGTCCGGGACTTTCAGTTTGCCGTTATCAATCGAGATTTTTGCGCCTCCCTGCGGCGCCTCTGGGGTTGCGTCAGCCATGGGTAACTCCGTTGTCAGACTTTCTTGGGTTCGACGATCAATTGCGGGCCGCTGCGCCCGAATACGTGCTTTGTAAAAATTCCGTACACATGACCACAATTGTCACAGTGAGCGGTATAGAACCAGGGTGTATTTTCACGCGATTTTTCTTCACTCGGTGTCGAAACTATGTGCTCGCTGCCGCGCGTTTCGCACTCGGGACACTTGGGGTCTGCCATTGATACGTCTGCTTGTTGTGGTAATCGACACCTGGCGGGGTCACGACATTATAATCGCCTGACATCAACAATTCCCACCCGTGAGGCCTCCGCATGACTTTGCACAACCGCTGCCTGGCGATTTGCGCGACTCTCCTGTTTGTGTTTGCTGATAGCGCAGTTGCGCAGAGCACGGGTGCGGCGCTGGAGCGGCCGCGTGTCGGACTGGTCCTGGGCGGCGGTGGCGCGCGCGGCGCCGCCCATATCGGCGTGCTCCGCGAACTGGAGCGGCAGCGTATCCCGATTGACGCCATCGCCGGGACATCGATGGGTGCGATCGTCGGGGGGCTGTACGCATCCGGCATGTCGGTTGATGACCTGGAAAAACTCATCGAATCGCTGAACTGGAAGGAGGCATTCACGGACGACTCGAGCCGGCGAGACCTGCGATTCCGCCGCAAGGAGGACGATGTCTCGTTCCCTGCACCCATCGAATTCGGCTATCGCGATGGTGAGATTCTCATTCCCAAGGGCGTGATCCAGGGCCAGAAACTCGGGCTGATATTGCGCAAGCTGACACTTCCTGCGGCGGCGATCGACGATTTCGACGAACTGGAGATTCCTTTCCGAGCCGTCGCTTCGGACCTCGGCACCGGGGAAGCCTACGTCATGGACGGTGGCGACCTGGCGCTGGCAATACGCGCAAGTATGTCGTTACCTGCCGTGTTCTCGCCGGTCGAACTGGACGGCCGCGTGCTCGTCGATGGCGGCCTCGTCTCGAACGTGCCGGTAGATGCCATTCGCAGCATGGGCGTGGACGTCATTATCGCTGTCGACGTGGAGTTCCCGCTATACCCGCCCGAGCAGCTCGATTCCGCAGTCGCAATCACGGCCCAGGTGCTTACCGTGCTGATTCGCAAGGACACGGTGCGCCAGCTTGCGGAGCTTGACGACGACGACGTACTCATCCGTCCCGATCTGGGCGAGTTTGGCTCTGCCGACTTTACGTCCATAACGAAGACCATCCAGCCGGGCGTCGACGCGACTGCCGCGGCATCGGGCAAACTGGCAAACCTGGCACTCAGCGCAGAACAATTCGATCAACACCTTGCTGCCAGGGTCATGAGGAGCATGCCGGAGGAGCGGCTGGCGTTTGTCCGCGTCATTGACGACGGGCCGTTTTCATCGCGAGTAGTGCTTTCGCGCCTGCATACGGCGCCCGGTGACCGTATCAATCATGACAGAATCGCGCGTGACGCTGACAGGTTGCATGGCCTGTCGTTTTACGAACAGGTCGACTATCGGATTCTCGAAGAGGGCGGCAAGTTCGGCGTCGAATTCAATACGCGTGCCAAGGAGTGGGGTCCAAACTTCATCAATTTCGGTTTGTCGCTGGAAGACAACTTCGAAGGCCGGACGGCATTCAACCTGGCGGGCCGGGTGACGCGGGCGGGCATCAATGCGCTCGGTGCAGAGTGGCGAACCGACCTGCAACTCGGCACCAATCCGGTCGTATTCACCGAGTTCTATCAACCGCTCAGTTTCGATTCGAGATTCTTTGTCGCTCCGCGACTTCAATACCAGTCGAACAGCCTCAACGTTTTCGTGGCCGGGGACGAGATCGCGCGCTACCGGGTGTCGGGCGGCGAGCTCGGGCTTGATGTTGGCCGTGAATTTGGTCTGTGGGGAGAATTTCGCCTCGGTGTCCTGACCGGCAAGGGGGATGCAAAGTTGAAAACCGGCCAGCCGGTCGTACCCAACATCGACTTCGACGAGGGGGCCGTGTTTGCGCGGTTTCGGGTCGACACACTCGACGACGCCCAGATCCCGCTGTCCGGTACCCGCCTGGGTGTCGAATGGCTGGCATCGAGAACGGGGCTCGGCGCCGACGACAGCTTCGACCTGGTGACATTCGACATGATCAAGGCGTGGACCCGCGGGCGCCACACGATCAATGCCGGCCTGTCGTTCAATACCTCGGTCGATTCGGATTCACAGTTGCGCAACCTGTTTTCGCTGGGGGGCTTCCTGAATCTGTCCGGCCTCGCGCGCGGGCAACTGAGCGGTCAGCATTCCGGCGTCGCGAAGCTGCTGTACTACCGGCGCACCGGCGCGATCGGAGGACTGGTTGATTTGCCCTTCTATGTCGGGGCATCGCTGGAAGGCGGCAATGTATGGGCCGAGCGCTCGGACATCAGTTTCGACTCGTTGCGAGCGCACGGCAGCGTATTCGCCGGCTTCGGCACCTTCTTCGGACCGCTTATTCTGGCGGCGGGCTTCGGCGAGGGTGGCGAGAAAAACTTCTACCTGACCCTGGGTAATTCGATCCTGTAGGCAGCGGCACGCAGCGTTGCGTGTTCGACAGGTCTAGCGGGAGATTTTCTGCAGGATCTGCGTGGGATCGTCGGTGTTGCGGTAATAACCGTGCCGCGTCGCCATGTTGTCGTAGGCATCGTCGCGTTCTTCTTCCGTCGAATACCAGTGAATCGTCTCCCAGTCGTCGCCGATGAGCCGCGCGAACGTGTCGCCTTGAGGCAGCGTTACGCGGATACCGAATCGCCGCTCAGCGCCTGCTTTTTCCGGCTCGACCAGGTTGTGCTTGTGGCAGTAGTCCAAGGTAGCGTCTTTTTCAACCGGCTCCAGCGAGCTATTAAACGTGTTCTGCGGCGAATTGACAATGGCGCGAGCCGCGCGTGTTTCCGACGTGATCAGAAACGGTCGCCGGCACCTTCCCGGTCGGCCCAGCCCAGGATCCGCCGGGTAACGAACAGGTAGGCGCGCTTTCCGGTTTGCATCCAGAGCCGCGACGGCAGCGATGGCGTCTCGAGTATACGTCGTTCGCGTGCCGTCAGTGCCGCGGGGCAATAGGTCCGCTTGTGCTTCAGCAAGTGGCGGATGTCCTCGCGCCCGAGCAGGCGAAACAGCCGGCCCCGCGACGGTGCATACCAGGCCAGCTGAAAGTCGATCATGGCCGGCGTGCCGTCGACCGTGACCAGCAGATTTGGCTCCTTGGCCAGGTCGTTGTGGACGACGCCCGCCCGGTGCATGTGGCGCAGAAGCCGTGCAGCGTGGTGAAAATAGCGCAGATCAGCCGGTTTGCCGACCTGCATGGGCTGTCCGTCGATCCAGCTGCGCTCGAGGGAGTCGCGATTGACCGCTACGATCTGCGGCACGCCATCGACACCGGTCAGAGCTGCGAGAGCACGCGCTTCGCGTGCCAGCAGCCGACGCGCGAGCCAGCGCGTCCACGACGGGGCTTCCACCGTGTCGCGGACGATCACCGGCCCGGACTCGCGCGTTTCCAGCCGGACTTGCCCAAACAGGTCTTTTTTCAGCAACTTGGAGCTGTGTGCTTGCAATACGCTGCGCTCGCGCTTTGAATGTACGGCGGGTAGCCGGATTGTGACCGCCCCCGCACAGCTTAGCGAATCTGACGTGGACTGACGATGACCGATCGGCCCGACAAAAAAAATCAAACATCGGGCACCGGGGCCCAGCAGCTCGATGCGACCGGCGAGTTTTTCAGCGTCGGTGCTCCGCTTCACCCGGTTCGGCCGGGATACATCAAGCGCGAGGCCGATGAGCTGCTCTACAACGCGCTGACCGCGGGTCAGAATGCCTTCGTCATTGCACCGGACCGCACCGGCAAGTCCAGCCTGATTGCCGCGACCTCTGCACGGCTGCAGTACAACGGCATCAAGGTTGCCGTCATCGATCTTGCGCAAATTGGCGAGCGTGACGGTGGTTCTGATCCGGGGCGCTGGTATTACAGCATTGCCTACCGGATATTGCGCCAGTTGCGCCTGAAGGTCGACTTGCAGAACTGGTGGCACGACAAATCAATGCTCAGTAACCGGCAGCGGCTGGTCGAGTTTTATATTGAAATCGTGCTGCAGAATGTGAAGGAGCCGGTCGTAATATTTTTCGACGAACTGCACGTTGTCGAACACCTGCCATTTGCAGACGATTTGCTGGCCAGTATTCGAGCCGCACATAATGCCCGGGTTACCGACCCCGAGCTGACTCGCCTTTCGTTCGCAATGCTGTGTGAATGTGATCCTGGCGAACTCATCAGCGACAAGGCCCTGTCGCCATTCACCGTCTCGCGTGAAATTCACCTGGGTGATTTTTCGCGCAAGGATCTGAATGTATTCGCTACCGAGTTGAATTTGCCGGACGAGGCGGCTGAGTTGGCGCTGGATCGCATTTATTACTGGACCAGCGGGCAGCCCTATCTGACGCAGAAGCTGGCACGCGCCGTTGCGCGCGATCAGGTGAGTGGCGACATCGCAGGCCATGTCGATCGTCTTGCCAAGCAGCAGCTGGCCGGTCGCGCGGCGTTGCACAGCGAACCGCACATGGGCCACCTGCATCGGCAGATCCTGCGTGACAAGAAACACTACGAGGGCATGCTGAATCTGTACGGCAGGATTCGCAAAGGCGTCCAGGTCGACGTCGACCTGGATTCCGTGATTCACCGGCGGTTGCTGGCAACGGGTCTCGTTGTGCGCGACAAGGAAGGCTGCTTCCGGTTTCGCAACAGGGCCTACCAGCGCGTATTTACCGCAAGATGGGCCAACGAAAATTTGCCGATTCACTGGCGCGGCCCCGCAATCATTGCTGCCGCAATCATTGCATTCAGTGCGATCCCGTTCGCCTACACACAGTTGTTGCCGCGCCCGTACGTAAACGTGATTTTCACGCCCGACCTCGAGCTCGCCGGTGTGCACGAGGCATATTCCAACCTCCGATCGTTTCCGGGTCATGCCGCTGCAGCCGATCGCGTGTTTCGCAACGTATTGAGGCAGCGCGCAGACGCTGCGCAAAGCGCGGACGAAATGGAGCGTATTCACTCGTTTGCGGAACGAATTCCGGACTCCGCCGAGTTCGCAGACCGCTTGTTCGCGAAATTCTGGGACCGCCAGGTCGTGCGCGCAGTGCGCGAGGAACGCCGCGATGAGGGACTGATCGCGGCACTGGAATCGCTGGTCGTGTCAACGCCGCGGCGACGCAGAACCGCGGCCAACCTGGTCGGCGAGGATTACGGACACCTGCTGGCAAGCATGGCGGCCGCTGAATCGGAGCGCCTGGTATTCAATCCCGAGCATATGCTGGTCTCATTCTTTGACGGACCGCGGGTGCGTCAGTGGGCACTCAGCGGCGGCGAAATGCAGGAGCGGGACCCGTGGACGCTATCGGCGCTGGAGGTAACGCCGCTGGTCCGCCGCGTGGTGGTCGATCGTGCCGGAACGGCGAGCCGCATCGGCCTGACCGTCAACGTAGGCCATGGCCGCCTCGATGATCTCAAGCTGAAGCTGATTGCTCCGTCCGGGCGAACCGCGGAGCTGGCATTTGACAAGGCGTCGTCGCCGGAGACGGAGGGGATTCGCTTTCCCCGCGAAGATCTCGCGCCGCTTCTTGGCGAACCCGTCAGCGGCACCTGGAGCCTGAGCCTGCGCGACGAGGCGCCGGGCGTAACCGGTCACCTGATCAGCTGGGACCTGCGCCTCGATTCGCAGGTCGTGGTTGAGAGTTTCGAGCGCGGCCTCGACATTCCGGATCCCGTCGCGCGCGAGTCGAATGACATCTGGCTCAGCAGCGACGGGCGCTATGCGGTCGCCCGCGCGCAACAAAGCGACAGCGCGAGATTGTGGGATCTTGCCTACGCGCAACCTGCAAGAACGATTGCGATTCCCGCAAGCCAGGAAGTCGTCGGCGTCAACGCCAACGCCGAGTACCTTCTCACGGCGTCACAGGACGCGATAAATCGCTGGCGCGTATCGAACGGTCGCCGGTCCCGGCCCATCGAGATCGGATCGGTCAGTGCCGATGCCGTGTTGACGCGCGATAGCGCGCATTTGTTTGTCCTGCGCCCGGGCGAACTCGAAACAAACGTCGAGTTGTGGTCGATCAGCTCACGCGAGCGGCTTGCCAGTCTTGGCGTTGCCGGCGACCTGGCGCTGGTTGCTGCCGATGCGAGCGGCGAACATCTTGCCGTCGCCGACTACGATCGCGCAGTGAGAATCTGGGATTTTCGGGAAAAGGAACTGCTGGCACAAATAGACCTCGCTGCCCAACCAACGGCGATCGAGTTATCCGCCGACGGCAGTTCGCTGGTTGCCGTGCACGGTCGACAGGGCGTGTCGTTATGGCGCACCGATCGCCCGACCAGGCCCGTGTTGCACGAACGGGGCGTGTCGTTATGGCACGCGCGATTTTCTCCGTCCGGCGACCGCGTGATGATCGGCAACAGTATCGAGGGCTACCAGATATATCGCAGCAGTGACGGCGCGCTGGCAGGACCGGCGCTCGACTCGGGGTTCGACGCTGCGCAGGATACGCTGCTTGCGTTTGCTGAGGATGAAAACTATGCGTTGACCGCGCACGCAGCTGAGCACGTCAGGGTGTGGAAAGTATCCGCAGGCGGCACGGTCGGCGGTGCCGAGTCGCATGCTCCGGCTGACGCCCTGCCACCTGATGTGGGCGACGCGGTTACGGCGATTTCGCCGGACGGCCGGCGCATGGCCGTCGGTGACAACGCCGGACACGTGCATATTGTCGATGTGGCGATCCTTTCGACGTCGCCGGACGAGACGGGCGAGCAGCTGAGCTATCTGGGTCACAACGATCGGGTAATCAACGTCGTCTTCAGCGACGACGGTGCTTTGGTGGCGAGTGCGGGTTTCGACGGCTCCGTGCGTATCTGGGACGCTGAGTCCGGATTGCCACGGGAGTTTTTCGGCAGCGCCTCAACCAGCACCGTCGGACAGATGCGCTTTAGCCCGTCAGGTAACAAGCTCGCGGTTCTCAATGGCTTGCGAGCCTGGATCATGGATACGAACTCGGGCCGTGTGATTGCGGACGCCCAGCTGGGCGAGAATCACGCGGGCTTTGCTTTCGACAGCGACGACGTGCTGTATCTCGCGAGCGATAGCGGTGCGCTGCGCAGCCTCACGACCAACCCGGCGGGTGGCTTCACGATGACGAATGTCTGGACCAACGATGCCCCGCTGCAACGCATCGAGGTTTCACAGCGATCCCGGCAATTGCTGCTGGTCGACAGCAACAACGTTGCAAAAGTTCTGGACCTCCGCGAGGGGCAGGTCGGCAGGACACAACTGCAGTTGCCGGCCGCAGTCACGGATATCCGTTTTAGCCCGGATACGCAGGCTGTGCTGTTCAAAACCGGTCGCTGGATTCACCGCGCCGGTGTTTCCTACGCCGGGCTCGCATGGAGTGACGCCATTCGCGTACCCCGTGCGGTGTCTGGCTCGCGACTTGCGTTCACCGACGCGGCTGACGATTCCTTCAGCAACGCGAGTGGCGATCGTGTAACGCTGTTGACGCGCGACGACGGATCGGTATCGCCGGTGACGGTCGATTTAACGTTCAGTGACGGCCCGGCATTGATCGGGAACCGATCGCAGCTGCTTGACGAATGGCGAGCGAAGCTGCTCTTGCCGAAAAAAGATTTGTCCGCGGTTGTCGTCGACACGCTCTGAACGAAACGCAAGTCGTCAACGCAAAGCGCCGCGAAGCGTACGAACGAGTAGCTCCAGTTTTTCCGCCGTCACATTCGCGGCGGATAGCGGCTCGCCGGCATGAATGTCCACGCGTGAAAAAAGTTTTCCCGGAAACCGGCGCAGGCCGCCGCCGCTCATGCGGCTGAACCAGCTCCCCCAGAGTCCGCTCAGGCCGACCGGGATCACGGGCACCGGCCTGCGTTCGAGAATGCGCTCGACGCCCGGTCGAAACGGGTGGACCTCGCCATCGGTGGTAATCGCCCCCTCGGGAAAAATGCATACCAGGTGTCCGGCTTCGAGCTCCGCGTCGATCCTGTCGAACGCTTCGCTCATTAGCTGTTCGTCCTCTTTGGCCGGCGCGATCGGAATTGCCTTGGCATTGCGAAACAGAAAATTCAGTAACGGAATCTGAAAAATCTTGTGGTACATGACGAATCGGACCGGCCTGCGAATAGAACCGCCCAGTACCAGTGCGTCGACAAAGCTGACATGGTTGCAAACAATGACCGCAGGCCCCCGATCGGGAATGTTCTCCATTCCGATTGTCTTGATGCGATACAGGACGTTGACCAGTATCCAGGCCAGGAAGCGCATCAGGAACTCGGGCAGCAGTGTGAAGATATAGATCGCGACGAGCGCATTCAATACGGCCAGGATGATGAACAGCTGCGGGATCGACACGCCGGCGGTCAGCAGGCCGATGACGAGAACGGCAGCGGCGACCATGAACAATGAGTTGATGATGTTGTTCGCGGCGATGATGCGTGACATCTGCTGACGGTTGGCGCGTTCCTGGATGAGTGCATACAAAGGAACGCTGTAGAAGCCGCCGAATGCGCCAAGCATGCCGAGGTCGATGAGAATGCGGATGCTTCCCGGCCGATTGAGGAAGTCGTTCACGGTGTGAGCGACGGCCGCATTCGCGATGGGCTGCGCAAAATACAGGTCAACAGCGAACAGGCTGAGGCCGATTGATCCGAACGGGACGAGGCCAAGCTCCACACGCCCGCCGGACATGCGTTCGCAAAGCAGCGAGCCGATGCCGACACCGACGGAAAAGGCCACGAGCAACAACGTCACCGTGCCTTTGCCACCGTTGAGAATGTCGATGGTGTACGACGGCACCTGCAGCGTCATCACGGATCCGAAGAACCAGAACCAGGAAATGCCGAGGATCGAGAGGAAAACGCTCTTCTCCTGGCGGGCGAAGCCGACAATGCGCCAGGTCTCGGTCCAGATATTCAGCTTGACGGTCAGCTCCGGATCGACGGCCTTGGTCACGGGGATCTGTCGGCTGGAGAGATAGCCAAGCACGGAAAACGTTACGAGGAGCAGCGGCACCAGCGTTTGCGTCGCGGTGTTCTCGGCAACCGCCATGTTGCCCACGATGAGACCGAGAATGATGGCGACATAGGTCCCTGATTCGACCATGCCGTTGCCGCCGACCAGTTCATGGTTCAGCAGCTGTTGCGGCAGGTAGGCGTACTTCACCGGGCCGAACAACGTGGACTGGAATCCCATCAGAAACAAAACGAGGAACAGCGCTGCGTATTGCCCCGTCAGAAACGCCGCGGCAGCCACGAGCATCAGCCCGATCTCGAACAGCTTGATGCGGCGAAACAGCATCGACTTTTCGTATTTGTCCGCGAGCTGGCCGGCGGTCGCCGAAAAAATGAAAAATGGAATAATGAACAGCGCACCGGCGACGTTGGCAAGAATCTGGTGATCCATGCCGAGCAGCTGGATACCCTGCGCGGTGACGAGTATCACCAGGCCATTGCGGAAGATATTGTCGTTGAATGCGCCCAGGAACTGGGTGGCGAAGAAGGGCGCGAAACGGCGTTGCTTCAGGAGCGCGAACTGGTTGGATCCGGACAAGAGCGTGCTGCCGATTGGCCAAAGTCCGCGCAACTATAGCAAATACCCCGCGTATCGCCGTTGGCCGGCCCCTGCCCGCTAGCGGCCGGCGGCAACGCTTGCAGGCGCTTCCGTCGCTTCGCCGAGCACTTCGTGAACGACCGAAATCTCAGCTCCGAGCTGCTCGAAGCTCAGCAGCGTGTGGCCCGGCGCCGCGGCCGGCCGATGACCGCTGCACGCGGCCTGCAGGATACACAAGATAATGATAAATATAGACTTTTTCATGACGCCTCCTTACCGGGTCCTGGCCTGCCCTGGCCATTTTCTGCCGTTTACCTTACAACGCAGGTCCCGCCTTGCGGTTGACCTGAGGAACTGCGAACTTGCCCACACTGTGACCGCCAGACGCGGTGATATGATTCGCGAAGCTGTGGCTTGAAGTGGTGCCAGGAACCCGGTTGTATGACATGTCGTGCAATGATTTGAACATTCGATCAATTCTGTTGATCTGTTGCGTGTGCACTATGGCGGCCTGCACCAAGGAGCCGCCACCGCGCACGGTCAGCGACTTCCTGGAGAACCCGATACTCCTGGAGGCGACCATCGTGCGTTGCCAGCAGAACCGTTCCAAGAAGAAATACGAAGCCGAATGCGTCAGCGCAAAACAGGCGGCGAATCGGCTTGCTGCCGTCGAAGAGCAGGCGCGCAAGAAAGAACTAGAAGAACAGTCCGCGCGCAAACGCGAAGCCCTGCGACGGGCGCAGGAAGCGCGCGCAGAAGCACGGCGCCGGGCAGCCGAAGAGGAACGGCTGCGCCAGGAGGCGGAATACCTTGGCCTGTTCGAGGAAACGCGACCCGAGCCGGGGAGTGTCGCTGCAGACGATCCCCTGGCGCCAGCGCCGGCCGACCCCGCGGAAAGCCCGGCCGGCGGCGAGATACCGCGGTCGGACACCGAGCCCGCGCCGGTGCAGGCCGAGATCGCGCCGCCGTCGGCTTCGTCCGCTGGCGATCTCGAATCGATTCGCGATGAATTGCGCCGGCGTCAGGAATCCGACGAGCAGTGACCCGTGGCCCGAGCGGCCGTCAGTTGTTGTTCACGGCAATGCCCTGCGCGGGAACCGTGCGCAGGTGCAGGTCGCGTTGCGGAAACGGAATTTCGATATTGTGCTCGATGAATCCCTTGTAGACAGCACAATAGAGTTCGTGACTCAAGCGGCCCCGGTCGACGGGCCGATCAATCCAGCAAAGCAGTTCGACATCGAGGCTCGAATCGCCGAAGCCGCGAAACCGCACGCGCGGATCCGGCACCCGGCAAACCTCGCTGTGCGCCTGCGCGACCTTGCCCAGTACCTCGATGACGAGGTCGATGTCACTTCCATAGGCGACTCCGACCTTGACGCGTATGCGATGCTTGGTCGAAGGTCCGCCGGCTTCGTTGGTGATCTTGGCATTGCCGATGACGCCGTTCGGAATCGTGATCTCGACGTCGTCCCGCGTCAGCAGCCGCGTGCTGCGCAGCCCGATGTGCGTCACCATGCCGCGTTCACCGGTGTCGAGAATGATGAAGTCACCTTCCTTGTACGGTGCATCCGCGGCGATGGATACGCCGGCAAACAGGTTCGACAACGTGTCCTTGGCGGCGAAACTCAGTGCCAGGCCGATAATACCGGCGGCGCCGAGCCATGCGGCGATGTCGAAGTTCCAGGCGAGGAAGATGAAGTAGGCGGACAATGCGACCATCAGCGCGGTGACGACGTTGTTGATCAGCGGCAGCATGCCGGAGTACCACTGGCTGCGGTCCGCTTTGGCTTTGAAAGCCCCCAGGATCAGCCGCACCAGGCCGCGCAGGAAGTTGTACCAGACGACGATTGCAATGGTCTTCAACAGCCCCAGCGTGATGAACTCCGGGCGCTCCGGCATCGGCAGACGATAGGTGGCCAACGTCAGCCCGACCAGCACGAAGCTGATGAAAATCGGGCGATGCAGCAGGTTGACGACCGCGTCGTCGAATTCGGTCTTGGAGCGGCTGACAATTTTGAGGATGAGGCGCGACAGCACGAACTCGGCGATCTTGCCGATGATGATAAAGGCGACAGCGATCGCGGCCGCCTGCACGTAGGGGTTCGGGCCGAGCAGTCCGGCCCAACCGAGAATCGTTTCCTGGTACGAGTCCAACGTGTATCAGTTCAGATATCGTTCAGCCGATCCGCGCTCGCCGATCACCACTCCTCGCTGATGTCCTCCAGCTCGTCATCTGGCTCCTGCGGCCCGGGAATGGCATAGGTGCGCACCGACGGCGTCGACGTCTTGGGCGACGCACTGGCCGTTCTGACCCCGCTGCGCATGCCGGGCTGTGTCGGCAAGCGGCTGGTCTGCGCGGTCAGGACCTGTACGAAGGTGTTGGCCACGTCGGGCGCGGCATTCGGCGAGCTGGCGAAAACGGCTTCGGGCTGGCGTGCCGAGGGACCATAGAAGGCGGCGTTGGATTTCTTGTCCATTGTCAGGCCCGCGCCTTCGAGGGCAACCCCGGCAAACAGTCCGCGGGTGCGCGAGTAGGACAAAACCTCGGCTTTGAAGCGAAAGTCGGTCGCAATGCTGCCGGCCCGGCCAACGGGACCCGCGGCAACCGAGGCCGCGCCGCCAAGGGTCAGCTTGCCGTTGCTGATGTTGTCCACTCCCTGGCGATTCTTGAAGACCAGCACGACGTCTGCCGCCTGGGCGCCGATCTGCCAGCCAAAACTTCCTGCGGTCATGTTGATGAACGCCGGGTTGCTCCAGCTGTTGTCATCCTTGCGTACCACCAGGATTCCCCTGCCGAACCGGCCGCCCACGCCGAATCCGACTTTCACCATGCTGGGGATCACGGCTATCGCATAGGCCCTGGACAGCAGCTGCGGCGGTATGGACTGCTCCGGGATTCTCAGGAGCTGGTCGATGACGTCGGTTGCATCGGCGATGCGGTCCGCCTGCTTGCCTTGCGCGGCGGCCGGCGCTGACGCCAGCAACGCCAGCAACGCCAACAGGAACAACATGGAACCTAAGCGTATACGCATGATTTTATTCCATAAAAAGTTTGAATTTTTAAGCCCAAGCCGGGCGGGCCAGAGGTAGGACCGCCTGCTTATGTCGAATAATACGCGATTTGGCGTCTTGTCTCACGATTCGCCGGGTATTTCACCGGCGGCCGCCAGGATGGGCGGAAGCGGCAATTCCAGCGCCGCGCAGACCGCGCGCAGCAGTTCCGCCTCCGCGACCGTGAGCTGCCCGTCCTCGGACACGGCCACCGTCAGCGCCTGCAGCAGGCTCTCACGACCGGCCATGTTGAGGCGCTGCAGCAGGTCGAGACAGTCGTCGAGCTCCGCGACGGTCCAGGCACCCGACCTGCCCGGCAGAGTGCCGTCAGCCCACTTGCCGAAGAACGCGATGCCGGCGCGGAATGCCTTGTCGCGGGCCGACGCGTCCTCGTTGCCCTGGTCGGCGACGATGCGAATCAGTTTGATGGCTGCGGCCCGCGCTTCCGCGCGCGTGACGCGATTTCCGGTTCTGGCGGCCGGCAGGGCCGAGCGGCGCAGCTGGCTGGACAGGATGCGGAAGAAACAGTATTCGGTGAAGCTCAACATGCCGTCGAGCTCGGCGAGCTTGCGCACGAGGTCCAGCAGAAACTCGAGCTGCGGCAACGGCCGGTTCTTGAGCATCGGGAACGCGATCTCGAGCAACGGCAGGCGCATTTGCGGCCCGGCGTCGACCAAATGCCGGTGAAAGCGACGCACGATATCCGTGCGCGCATCGCCCATTTGTTCGTCGACGAGGCGCAGCTGCCGAGCAGCACGGTCCGGGTCCACTTCCAGCGCCATGGCAACCACCAGCAGCAGGGACAGTTCCGGTGAATGCGCGGCGTCGTAGAGGATGTCCGGAATGGACGCACGCAGCCGCCGGGCGAACGCGATATGCCGAGGTTGCGGGTTGCCGACGGTTTCCGTGATGTCCGCGGACATCGGCAATTGCCGGCCTGCGGCGGAAACCGGACTCGAGCCTGCAAAACCCGCGACGGCGTCGCGACCGGAATACGGTTTCCTGCCGCGCATTTCGATGCTCGGGTACTGCGATGGATCGAAGGCCGGATCCAGTGCGCGAATCCGTTCGGTCAACGGAGGATGGGTTGCGAACAACGACGACATTTTTGCAAAGCCGCCGGCGAACAGCATGTGGCTGATTTCCTCCGGGTCTGCGGCATTGAACCAGGATTTGCCCGAGTAGCCGCCAATTTTTTTCAGCGCGTTCGCGATTCCGTCGGTCTGGCGCGTAAATTGAACGGCGGATGCGTCAGCGAGAAACTCCCGCTGCCGCGACACTGCCGCCTTGATCAGGCGCGCAAAAAAGACGCCGATCCAGCCGAGAATCGACAGTCCGAGGCCGATTGCCATGACCGCCGGCGTGCCGCGGTTGCGGCGGCTTGAAGACAGGCCGCTGTGATAGCCGCCGCGCAACACCATGCGACCGATTATGCCGAGCACCATGATGCCGAACAGCACGCCCATCATGCGAATGTTGAGCCGCATGTCGCCATTCAGAACGTGGCTGAATTCGTGCGCAATGACGCCCTGCAGCTCGTCGCGATCAAGCAGTTCGAGCGTGCCGCGTGTCACGGCGATTGCTGCATCGGCCGGGGCGTAGCCGGCCGCAAACGCGTTGATACCGTTTTCTTCTTCGAGTACGTAGATCTCCGGCACCGGCACACCGGAGGCAATCGACATCTCCTCGACCACGTTGCGCAACCGCCGCCGCAGCGGGTCCGTAACCTCCGGGGGCACGACCGTGCCACCCATGTCCAGCGCGACGCGGCCGCCGCCGGACGACAGCAACGCGGTCTTGTACAGGGTCGAGCCCAGGATGAAAGCGGCGGTCAACACCGCGATGCCGATCAAAACTGCGGGATCCGGGGACAGTCCGTCGCCCGCGCCATAGAATGCAGCCGCCACGATCAGCGTAACGCCGGCAACGATGAGCAGCGTCGCAATGACATATACGATGACGAGCCAGCGCGTGGCCCGTTTCGCTTTCGCCTGCGCTTCAAAAAAATTCACAGCGGCAGCACCCGCAACGACGGCGAGCTATCAGGTGAAGGCGACTTCCGGAACCTCGCGTTTTTCTTCCGACTCGATCTCGAGAAAGCTGGCTGTCTGGAAATTGAACATGCCGGCGATGATGTTGTTCGGAAAGTTTTCGACGGCATTGTTGTATGAAAGAACTGCGTCGTTGAATGCCTGCCGGGAAAATGCCACCTTGTTTTCGGTGCTGGCGAGTTCTTCCTGGAACTGCATCATGTTCTGATTGGCTTTCAGGTCGGGGTAGGATTCCGACAGGGCGAACAAGCGGCCAAGTGCGGCGCCGAGCGCGCCTTCGGATGCGCCCAGCTGCTTGATCGCTTCCGCATTCGACGGGTCCGACTTGGCGGTTTCAAGTTTCGACACCGCGGAATTGCGCGCCTGGATGACGGCCTCGAGGGTCTCCCGTTCGTGCTTCATGTAGCCTTTGACCGCCTCGACCAGGTTCGGGATCAGGTCGTGGCGCCGCGTGAGCTGAACGTCTATTTGTGCGAACGCGTTCTTGACGCGATTGCGAGAATTGACGAGATTGTTGTAGATGCCTACAACCCAGGCGATCAACGCAACCACGATCGCGAGGAAAATCAGAAATGCCGTCACAGCCCACCTCCCCGGTGTTTTTATTATGCCGCCGCAAGGATAAACCCTCGATGGCGGCAAAACTAGCAGTAGTTCTGGTAGCAATTCTCGTAATTTCAAGGCCTTCCGTGGCCGAATGGCACGGCGAGGCGCGTCCGATGATGGGCACCGAGGTCAGCGTCTACCTGTGGCACGTCGATGCAGGGGCTGGCAGTGCTGCGGTCAACACGGTATTCGACGAGGTTGGCCGGATCGACCGGCTGATGAGCACCTACAGGGACGACAGCCGGATTTCCCTCATCAATCGCGAAGCAGCAGCAAAGCCCGTCGACGCGGGCAGCGAGTTATACCGATTAATAGAGCGATCGCTCGATATCTCGGTGTTGACGCTGGGCGCGTTCGACATTACCTATGACAGCGTCGGCCAGCATTACGACTTTCGCAAGGGAGTGCGGCCGAGCCAGCCGGACATCGTGGCGGGACTCGACAGCATCGATTATCGACTGGTCGAACTCGGACGTGACGGTCATTCAGTTCGTTTTCTCGCAGACGGCGTGCGCATCAATCTTGGCGGTATTGCCAAGGGCTACGCGGTCGAGCGTGCGGCATACCTGTTGCAGCAGCGCGGTGTCGAGCATGCCATCGTGACCGCGGGCGGCGACTCACGTCTCGTCGGCGATCGCCACGGCCAGCCGTGGATGATTGGCGTGCAGGATCCCAGGGATGACGGGAAAGTTGCAATTCGCCTGCCGCTGGAGGACGAAGCGATATCCACGTCGGGCGACTACGAGCGATTCTTCGATGAGGGCGGCATTCGATACCACCACATTATCCGCCCGGAGACCGGCGAGCCGGCCCAGGGCGTGCACAGCGCCACGATTGTCGGCCCCGACGCCATCATGACGGACGCGTTGTCGACCTCGGTGTTCATCATGGGCGTGGACAAGGGCCTTACGTTAATCAGCACCTTGCCGGACTACGAGGGCATCGTGATCGATGCCGACGGCGAGCTTTACTACTCCGACGGCCTCGTGCCACCGGAACAGCTTGACTAGGGCCTGTTAACACTATGAACGGAACTTCTGCCGACAGCGATTTTCACGTCCGGCAAGGCGGATTGAGCGCCGCGTAGCACCGCTACGTCAGCGAATGAC
>JAHHOT010000023.1 GCA_018677555.1 Gammaproteobacteria bacterium
GCGGACAGCGGTTTTGTCGAAAAAATGTGACGTGCGTCACAATTCTGCGTCGTTGCAGGCGCTGGCCTGCCGGATGCCGCTTCAGTCGCTCTTCTCGAGGTAATCGATGAATTCCTTGAATTCCCGGTCCTCGCAGGCGATGACCTCCGCGGGGCCGGGATATTTCTGGTCGGCGACGTCGGCCCGGTAGGCCGACAATGCACGGATCCTCTCATGCTGGATTTCACGGTACATAGAGGCGAGGTCCGCATAGGCGCGGCCGTGCCGCGGGATACGCGGGCTTTCGCCGCAAATGTCGGACATGAAGAGAAATATCACGTCGGCGACACGGCCGGACCCTAACGAGACCGTGGCCAGTCCGCTGCGCTTGTTGACTTCCTTCATCACCTGTTCGGGGATCAGTTCACATTCGACCGCGAACGCGCCTGCATCCTCCAGGCGCCGGAACTGATCCCACAGCTTGATGGCTTCGTCAGCCGTCTTGCCCACGGCGCGGACTCCGCCGAAATGCGTCGACTTCCTGGGCACGAAGCCGAGATGGCCCATCACGGGAATGTGTTCCTCGGTAAGTCGGCGCACCGTCTGGAAGCGGCGCGTCGTGATTACGGCGTCGGCACCGTCGGACAGGGCATTGAATGCCTTGCCGAGCAGCTGGTCTTCACTGACCGCGCCGTCGAAGTCGATCGCTGCCGTGACGAACAGGCGTGACGAACCTTCCCGCAGGGCGCGCACGTTCTGACTCATGCACACCGCCATTTCGATCCCGGCAGCCTCGGCCGCCGCCGCCTCGGCGGCGTTGCCGGCTGTGACCTGTGCGAATTGCTGGTCCTTCCCCTTGAGTGCCACGATCGACGCGACGGTTACCGCGCGGTCAACGTCCTGACCGTTGAAATCGAGGATGCGCGTCACCTGCGGAGCCCCGCCGGTCTGAAACTGCTCGTCGTGATTGCTTCGGTCGAGAAACGACTCGACGCGTCAGTCAGCAGGTCTCTGCGACCCATAATGCGTTCCCCCATTTCGCTTTGTCCCGGAAAATATCACAGGAAAGCTGCCGGGATGGTCCGGATGCCGTTTCGGCGCGTCGATCTGCTACATTTGGCGTCCCCGGGTCGGCGACAAGAGCCGGACTGGCGAATAACAACGAGGAAATTCGATGCGCATTTCGATTCCGTGGGCCGCTGTTCGCTGCCTGTTCCTGCTGCTCATTTTCACGCCGGCAGGGGCTGCCGATCCCACCTATATCAAGGCGGGCTCGCTTTTCGATGCCCGCACCGGCCGGGTCACGAGGGATGCCGTCATCGTCCTCGAAGAGGACCGCATTGCCGCGGTCGGCGATGCGCGTACCGAAATCCCCGTCGATGCCGAGGTCATTGATCTGTCAGGATCATTCGTCCTGCCGGGCGTTATGGACATGCACACGCATGTGGTCGGCAATCTCGACAACTATTTTTTTGCCGGCTATTTTCAGTCGCCTCACCGGGCCACGATCGGCGGCGTCGTGAATGTCGAGAAAACGCTGCTGGCGGGGTTCACGACGATTCGCAACGTCGGGGCAGCAGATTTTGCGGACGTCGCGATTCGTAACGCGATCAACGCCGGCGAGATACCGGGGCCGCGGATGGCGGTGTCCGGCCCTGGTCTGGGTATCACCGGAGGCCATTGCGACAACAATTCGCTGAACCAGTCCTTCGAAGAACGCTCGGACGGGGTGGCTGACGGGCCGTGGGCGGTGCGTTCGCAGGTGCGGAAGAACGTCAAATACGGTGCGGATCTCACCAAATTCTGCGCTACCGGCGGCGTGTTTTCGAAAGGGACGAAGGTCGGCATGACCCAGTACACGCTCGAGGAAATGCAGGCAATCGTCGACGAATCGCACACGCACGGCCGCAAGGTGGCAGCGCACGCTCATGGCACCGAGGGGATCAAACGCGCCATCGTTGCAGGCGTCGATTCAATCGAGCATGCGAGTTTCCTCGATCGCGAAGCAATCCAGATGGGTATCGACCGAGGTACCTATTTTGCGCTGGATATCTACAACACGGAATACACGCTCGAACGCGGCCTGGAAAACGGCGTGCCGGAGGAGAACATTAACAAGGAGCGGGAGGTCGGCACGCGACAGCGGGAAAGTTTCTCGCTGGCCGTAAAGATGGGTGCCAAAGTCGTGTTTGCCACGGATTCAGGCGTGTACCCGCACGGCGATAACGGCAAGCAGTTCGCGCGGGCAGTACGATTCGGCATGTCGCCCGCGCAGGCGATTCAGTCCGCGACGATAGTGTCCGCAGCGCTGCTCGGCTGGGAAGACCGCGTGGGACGCATCGCCCCGGGCATGTATGCCGACATTATTGCCGTGCACGGCGATCCGCTGGAGGATATCAGCGAACTCGAGGACGTCGATTTCGTGATGAAGGGCGGTGTCGTCTACAAAAACAAATAAAACGATACCGCGTGTAGCGTGACACGCTACTTTTCCTGTTGTGATAGTCCCGCGCGTTTCATGGGCGTAGCATCATTGCAGGTCGACCCGGTGATCGCGATTGCAGAGCGATACGCGTGACCTGAGGTCAACCGGGAAACCGAAAGCGATTCATTGCAATGATGGGGCAGTCGTGATGCCCGTACGTCATATCCATTCGCGCATTCGTCGCGCAGGCCGCCGAATAATCCACTGGTCAGTCCGGTTTGCCGGCTTATCGTTATTGGGATGCGCCACTACACCGTCGGCCGCGCCAGGCGAGGATCTGTTCCGGCATTACGAGCTTGCTACCGGAACGGCCAGGCACCAGACCGTTCTAACGGGGTTTTTCCGCGGTGGCGAGAACGCCGAGCTCGTTGTCCTCCACGCCGGCAACGGTGCGCATCAGCTTGCGATGTATGGATTCGGGAGCAGCGGATGGGAGGAGGTTGCCAGGGCCCCGCTACGTGCCGGCATACTGTTCGTCGACGTCGCAAGAATCAACGGACGAGATCGTTTGTTGACCTATGAAACAGGTCGCCTGAGCTGGTTCGATCCCGAAGCGGCGACGGAACGGCGGATCGCAGACCTCAGGATACGCTTCACTCGCTCGGGTAGCCCACGAATACCGCATCTGGACGTAACGGGCGACGTAAACGGGGATGGCCTCGACGACCTGGTGATCCCGGATCTCGACGGGTTCTGGATTTCGACCCAGAATCGCGACGGCAGCTTTTCCGGTTTGCAGCAAATGGGGCCGGCAGAGCCGTATCTTCATGAACCTGGCCTGACGAGTGCGGGGATAGATCAGTCGCGCAGCTACGGCGACGTCGGAATTTCCGAATTCACATTGCCGCTTTACCGGGACCGTCTTCATGCGGCAGACATCGATCAGGACGGACGACGCGATTTGCTGTTCTGGAATACAGACCGCTTTGACGTTTATCGGCAGGATACGAGCGGTTCGTTCAGCCCGGTCAGCCATGCCATCAGCGCGGATGTGCCGATCGACTCCGAGGGAATCTACTCACGCACGTTCGATTTCAGTGACGATGGCGTTCTTTCCTTCCTTTTCGGGTTCAACGAGAAGTCGCGGCGCACGGTGCTTTACGCGCTGCGCGACCTTAACGGCGACGGGGTTGCCGACCTGGTTACGCTCACGCTGGCCGGGCGCAGCCTGGCCCGGCAAAGCAGCCGCTATCGCGTGCATTTCGGCGCGGCATCAACTAACGGCGTCACTTTCGATCGCGACAACAGCGTCGAGTTGAAGCCCCGGGGCCGCGCCACGGGGATGCAGCCCTGGGGATACGCGTCCCAATCGTTTCGCGATTTCGACGCTGACGGCGATGTCGATATCATGCTCAGACATGTCAAGATCGGATTCGGCGGGATGGGCAGAGCGCTTGTTGGCCGGTCGGTCGCGCTCGATCTCGAGTTTTTCCGAATGACCGACGGTGGCTACCCGGCACATCCTGATGCGACTCGCAAGATCCGGCCGCGTCTCGACTTGCTCGGCAAAGCTGTGTTCCTGCCGCCCGTCATGCTGGGCGATATCGACGGCGATCGACGTGCCGACCTGCTGGTCGGTAAAAGTTCCGACGAGCTGGACATCTATCGAGGGGTCCCGGGTGCAGGGGTATTCACACGACATCCGCAAACGGTCGGCGTTTCCCTGCCGAATGACGAACGCAACAGCTGGTTGGCGCATTTGAACCGGGATGGCAAGAAAGACCTCGTCGTTTACCACCCATCCGACACCGGGCCTCACCGGCTGATTACCTTGATTGCGCGGTAGAAATACCGCCGGGCCGTGCTTACCTGTCCGGGTAGACGATCTGGCTGTTACGTTTGACCGTCAGCGGGTGGTACCCGGGCCTGGCGGATTCGAAAATCTCTGCTGCCCAGGCCGCCTTCCCGTTGTCCATCAGGTCCTGGTACAGCGGACGCAGGAACTTGTTGCGCCCGATGCTGGTCAGGAAGCTCTCGAGGCGCGGGTAAGCGGGCTCATAGTCATTGCGGACAGCAATGCGCAGCCAGCTGAATGCAATCTCATTGTTAGTCGATTCCGTCAGGTCGAATGCTGCATCCAGTTCTGTGAGCTGTGCGGCACTCAGCGCCTCCGGCATGCCATCCAGGAAATGCTTCCACTGGTGATAGGTCCAGTCGGCGCTGTCGAGCCGGTCGGCGGGCAGGCTGCCATCGAGCCAGCTTGCCCGCGCAGCATCGACAACCTGGAAGGCATCGGATTCGGGGCGCGGCGCGCCTGCCGGTACGCCCGGCTGGAATATCCATTGCCGAATTCGTGCTTCGTCGAGGTCTTCGCCGTGCGTTTTGAGTAGCGTTTGGTCGAGATGGTCGAGAAACCGTTCCGTGCTGATACTCTGGAACGCGAAGCGGTTGAAGTAGTCGAGAAGAAACTCGTCGAACGCATCGCGGCCGACTTTTTGCTCCAGCTCATACAGGAACAGTGAGCCTTTCTCGTAGGGAATGTTGGAGAATGCCTCGTCCGGGTCACGACCCTCCACGTCCTGGGCCAGCAGCTGGTCTTCCCCATCGAGTTTCGCGAGATCCGCCTGCAGGTCCGCAAATCCAAGAGCCATTTCCATCCGGTAGCGATTGTCGCCGTACACGAACTGCATGATGCGATTGGTCAGATAGGTAGTGAATCCCTCATTGAGCCACAGGTCGCGCCAGCTCGAATTCGTCACCAGGTTGCCGGACCAGGAGTGCGCCAGTTCATGGGCAATCAGGGCAACGAGGCTCTTGTCCCCGGCGATAACGGTCGGCGTAATAAAGCTCAGGCGGGGATTTTCCATGCCGCCGAACGGAAAGCTCGGAGGCAGGATCAGCAGATCGTAGCGGTCCCACCGATAGGGCCCGTAAACTTCTTCGGTCGTTTCGAGCATCGCCTCGGTATCGGCAAACTCGGCGGCCGCAGCGTCCAGAATTTCGCGCTCGGCATATACGCCGGTGCGCGGACCCATGGGCTTGAACTCCAGGTCGCCCACTGCAAGAGCCAGCAGGTACGACGGGATGCGCTGCGGCATGCTGAACGAATAAACGCCGTTCTGCTCGGCGTCGGGGTCGTTATTGGCGCTCATGACGGCGCGCAATTCAACGGGTGTGCGCACGGTGGCGTTGTACGTGAAACGCACGCCTGGCGTGTCCTGCAGCGGCACAAAGCTGCGTGCATGTATCGCTTGCGCCTGCGTAAACAGGAACGGATGACGCTTGCCGGCGGTTTGCTGCGGCTCGAGCCACTGCACGCCGGACGCGCTGGGCGACGTCCGGTAGCGGATAGTCACGGTGTCGGCGTCGCCCGGCATGGCGATTGTCAGCGGCTGTCCGCGGCTATCGCTGGCGTCGCCCAGGGAAAACCTTGTCTCATTACCTGCGCCGACTTCGCCATTTCCGCCGACGTGCACTTTCTCTATGAGCAGATCGCGCGTGTCGAGAACCAGGTCTTCGCTGCCGTTGCCAATGACGTCCAGCCTGAGCGTTGCGACGCCGGCAATGACCTTATCCGCGAAATCGACGGAGAGGTCGAGTTCCAGGTGATCCAGGCGATACTCATCGGTGTTGGCGTATGAGTGCCAGTCATCGTTGGCCATGACGTCTGTCGTTGCCGTCTCGCCCGCGGCGGGTACGGCAGGCGTCTCGGGCCCGGACCTGGAGCAAGAGGCGATGAGTACGCTGGCAAGCAGGACTATGGAAGAGAAACGTGGGCAATAGTGCGGCATCGGTTGAACTCCGATCGTGATCAATGGGTTGTTGAATACGTTACTGTGGCGCTGCGCTGAATTGAGGCAGGTCGTCGCTGATAACGTGCCACGCAGCCTTGTCTCTGACAAATATATGCCGCTGCGGTTTCACGCCGGGATCGTCGTCGAGCACTGAAAGTGGCACGACGGCCAGATCGCGAGTTGGGTCCATCCGCGGCATCTTGGAGCCGCAGATGTTGCAGAAAACCTGGGTGAAATACTGTGCGTCCGGCATTTTGTAGCTCTTCAGCTGCTCTTCGCCCTGCACGAAGCGTACTGCTGCTACCGTGGCGAAGCCATTGCTCGCATGTGCTGCGGCGCGCCCGCGGCGGCAACGGCTGCAATGACAGTTGTGCACAGGGTTCAGCGTCTCTGTTACATGAAACCGGATCTCGCCGCAGTTGCAACTGCCGCGCACGACTCCTTCGGGCGCCGCCGGCAGCGCTTCCCTGGGTACCGGGGTCATGCCGGAGTCCGGCGGATACTCGTCGAATCTCGGCAAATCGCTCGTCAGGTCGAACCACGGCGCCTTGTGCCTCGTAAAAATCTCGGCCTGCGGACGCTTGCCGTCGTCGTGCGGGCCGCCCGGCACGGCGCACATATTTATCGATTCGACAGGCTGTGGCAGGACAGATCCGCAGGTGCCACAGAAACTCCGCTGGATCTGTGGCGAAGAGCGATAGCTAACGATGCTGACCGTGTCGCCAAGCCAGCGGAACTGGTCCAGCGGCACGAACCAGTAGGTGCCGAACGCCGAGCCGTGCGCCTTGCGGCAGATACTGCAGTGGCAGTTGAACGCCTGCAGTGGCTCGCTGCTGACAGCCCACTTTACGCTGCCGCAAAGGCAGCAAGCCTCATTGCTCATCGCATGGCCTCCTCCGAACGCGTGCCGCAACTCTAACAGTGTTTGCCGCAGTGGACGGGCGATAATCAGGAACGATCAGCTGCGATCCGCCACCAGTATCGTCGTTACGTAGAACAGCTCACCGAGCGCTGGCTTCTGCGGCAGGCGTTCGGCGACTTCGGTCATGATCGATCCAATAAAGTGGATATTCTTGGGAAACACGGAGGCGGCCTGGGCGCGAAAGTACGCCGAGCCAGCGAGCCGGCCGTTTTCGTCCAGGTAGAGATGCACTTCTCGCAGGCATTTGGCTTCTGCATCGTTGCTATGCAGTGCCATCGGTTCATTGGCAATGGTGATCGTCGCCCGCTTTGATCGCGGAAAGCGGCTCAGGCAGTCGACGACGTTGTCGATTTTGCCGCGCATGCCGCTCCGGTAGTCGCCCTGGGCCCCGCCACGCGCCGCAGCCATTACCGATTTCTGTGCGTCGCTGACGTCGAGTTCCATATTCCATGCCGTGTAGGCGTCGAGTACAAGCGCCGGAAACAGCTCGGTTTCCACGACGTAATCGCTCATATCGAGTAGCTGGACGAAGTTGCGCGTCGCACGACCCCGGCTGAGTTCATGCATTCGTTCCCATGCGGCGCGGCAGCTGCGAACATTGCTTTCAACCTTCATGCGACGCGACCGCTCGTCTCACAATCCCAGGCAAACGCTCTTGGTCTCGACATATTCGTCGAGACAGTGCAGGCCATGCTCGCGCCCCAGCCCGGACTGCTTGATACCACCGAAGGGCAGGTCATTTGAAAAGATATTGGTGGAGTTGGCACCGATGACACCTGCCTCCAGCGCCTCGCTGAACCGCAGCAGCCTGCGCGGATTGCCGCTGAAGACGTACGCGGCGAGGCCGGCCTGTGTGTCATTTGCCTTCTGCAATACGTCGTCCTCCCGTTCGAAGCGATAGAGGCAGGCAACCGGCCCGAATATCTCGGTGGTGTAGGCCGCCATCGTCGGCTGCATGTTGCTCAGTACGGTGGGCAGGAAGAACAGTGACTCGTCGTCCCGGCGCGTGCCTCCGTTCAGGATCGTCGCCCCCTTCGACATGGAGTCGTCGATCAGCCGTTCCAGTCGACCGATCGCCGCGCGGTTGATCATCGGCCCGATCTGCGTGGATGGGTCGAGGCCGTTGCCGATCGTGAGCTGCGACACCTTTCCTGCCAGCCGGTCGGCAAATGCGTCGTATATCGCGTCGTGCACGAAAAACCGGTTCGCGCCGACGCATATCTGGCCGCCGTTATAGAACCGCGCATTGACCGCGCAGGCGACCGCCGTATCCAGGTCCGCGTCGTCGAATACAACAAACGGCGCGTTCCCACCCAGTTCGAGAGTGATGCGCTTCAGCGTCTCGCCGCAGGCGCTGTACAGCTGCTTGCCGACTTTTGTCGAGCCGGTAAAGGACAGCATCCGCACGTCGGGACTGGCGCATATGGCATCGCCGACCGCCGCCGGATTCCTGCACGGCACGACGTTGAACACCCCGTCCGGTACGCCGGCCATCTTCGAAAGCCTGGCGAGGGCCAGAGCGATGAGCGGCGTTTCTTCCGAGGGTTTTGCTACACAGGTGCAGCCGGTAACGATCGCGGCGCCCGCTTTTACGATCACCGCTGCGGCGGGAAAATTCCACGGCGTAATACAGGCGGCAACGCCGATGGGTTGCTTGATCGTGAAATTGCGTTGACCGGCGGATTGCCACGGCAGGGTCGCCCCGGTGAGACGCAGGGCTTCCTGGGCGTACCAGCGCAGAAGGGAGGCGCATTGTCCGATCTCGCCGCTGGCTTCGCTCAGCGGTTTGCCGTTTTCGCTGCTGAGAATTCGTGCGAGATCGGCGCTGTTGTCATCAATAAGCGTCGCCCAGTCTGCGATCAGCGAGCTTCGCTCCTGCATGGATAAGGTTTTCCATGTCGTGAATGCCTCGGCCGCCGCCGCGATGGCACGGCCTGCATCGCCAGCTCCGAGGTCGCTTACCGTGGCCACCGACTCCAGCGTCGCCGGATTCAGGATGTCGAATCGCCGCTCACCGCTTGCCGGCCGCCCGTCGATCCACCCCTCTTGCAGAAGTAATTCGGGGTTTGCGAGGGAGATACTCATGGGCTAGAGAAATGTCTCGTCGACGATGACTACCGGCTTTATCACGTCGCCGCTTTCCATGGCATTGACTGCATCGTCGATTTTATCGATTCCGCGGAATTCCGTAATCAAGCGGTCAAACGGAAACTCGCCCCGTTGCCACAGCGAAACCAGCTGCGGAATGAATTCTTTTGACACCGAATCGCCCTGCACAACGCCGCGCAGCGACTTGCCGGGCAAAAGCCCCAGCATCTCGATCGTCACTTCGGTGCCCGGCACGCCAGGGGCGATCATGGCGGTAACGCCCATCGGTCGGCAACAGTCGAATGCCTGCCGCAATACATGCGGTACGCCGGTCGTGTCGATGGAATAATGGCAGCCCCCGGAACCCGTCATCTCCCTGACGCGGTCGGCGAGCGTCGATCCGGCTGGCTGATCGGCCGGGTCGATCCCGTGAGTCGCGCCAAGCTCTGCGGCCACGCGCAGTCGCCGGGGGTTGATATCGACTGCAACGATCATTTTCGCGCCCGAGACTTTCGCTGCCATCACGGCGGAAAGACCGACGCAGCCACAGCCGAAAACCGCAATGCTGCTGCCTTCGGCGACCTCAAGCGTGTTGAACACCGTTCCGGCCCCCGTCTGCACACCGCAGGCGAGTGGCGCCAGTACCGGCAGCGGCAAGGTCTTGTCCACTTTGATGGTGTTCGACGCATGGCTCAGGGCATGGGTCGCAAATGACGACTGCTGGAAGAACGAGCCATATACCTCTTTAGCTGAATCGTCGGTACTGCTGTGCGTCCGGTCACCGTCGGGGCGCACGCCGGCGAAGTTCAGTTCGCCGTGCCTGTCACAATACGATGGTTTGCCGCGCTGGCATTGCGGGCACGCGCCACAATAGTCGTAGCTCATAATGACGTGGTCGCCGACATCGAATCCCGCGACGTCTTCGCCGACCGCCTGCACGATGCCGACGCCTTCGTGGCCGAGGACCATTGGGAACGCACAAAGTCCCTCGTTCCTGGTCATGAAGTCCGTGTGGCAAATGCCGGTAGCCACAACCTTCACCAGCAATTCGTCTGCGCGCGGGGCGCGCAGCATGAGCGGCCTGCGAACGAATGGCTCCGCACTGCCGGTTGCCAATGCTGCCTCGATCCGGATTTCGCCGTTGACCAAGCTTTGCTCTCCAACCGCGGGTCTGGAGCAATGCTACCACTAGTTTTCTGCCCTCAATGTTTGTTTGTTGCGTATCAGCATGAGGAAGCAAGCCGTCGACAGTCCGGCCGCACCGAAGATCATGCACATGACCATGATCTGGTAGCGCACCGCAATGAGCGGCGAAACGCCCGATAATATCTGTCCGGTCATCATGCCCGGTAGCGAGATGAGCCCGACGGCGAAGAAGGAATTGATCACCGGGATCATCGATGTTCGATAGGCAATGCTCCTGGCGGTGTCGTCGTCGACGCCGTTGCGCAACTCGGCGCTCAGCCGCTCCAGCGCCAGGCTGATGTTGGTCATGCTCGCCGAGAAAATCATTCCTGCAAGCGGGATGACGATCCTGGGCTCGTACCACGGGTCCAGCCGCAATACACCCTGGCCGATCAGCAACAGCGTGGTGCCGCCGCCGACGACGACGGCGATGAGCGACGCCGGAAAAAGCGGGGCTGCCGGTACCTCCGCGGTATTGAGCGCGATCCAGCTCGCGGCAACGACCATCACGGTCAATACCGCGCTGATGACCAGCGCAGAATCGGTTTCGAACATATACACGAGAACGTAGCCGATCAGCGTCAGTTGCAGCAGCATGCGCGCAATCGCGTGCAGCGAGCGAGCCGTCCCGAGGTTCCAGCGCCACATTAATACGACGACGGCGACGACCGGAATGAACGCCAGCGCGAGCCGCGGCACGGATATGGTTTCGATTTCCACGTGGTCTCCTTCATGCCGCTGACCGGCGGCAGCGAGATGGCAGTTTACAGCGGAATTCCGGCTGCGCTGCTTGTCCGCCGGCGTTGCGACAGCGTCAGCATGACCGACATCAACGCTGTGGTTTATGACGCCAATTCCATGGGCCCGCTATGGCCCGTGCAGATCGAACGCGGCCGCTTCTGGTTTCAGCATTGACATAATCCTGCCGGGTCGCCGCGACACAAGCTGTTGAAATAAAAACCATAAATTCTGGCCACCCGCTGCGTGGATGTAGCGGGTGGCGCAGCCCTGCGGCCGCCCGCGACCGCCGGCGCCGTGTTGCGGCGTCTGCGCAACAGCCAGCGCGCGGCAGGTTTCGTCGACAGGCCAAAAAAAGAGGGCAGATGAGCGGGGTGGATTTGCGGCTCAGGTCACAGACCCCCGTGTGATTTTGCTCAAGAATTGGCGAACTCGCGCCGCTGTCGCTCAGTGGCGACGGTTGCATGGATTATGTAACACCAAAAGGGACTTACCGCATGTCGAGACTCACCCGCATACTGCTCGCGCTCGTTGCCGCAAGCCTGCCGTTGCACCCGGGTTATGCACAGGAGATCTCCGGCGCGGACATGAAGAGCCTCGATGGCCAGGTCCAGGAGATCAAATCGGACGTGTTGAGTATCGCCTCGGAGCTGAGCGATCTCGAAGAACGATTGCTGTACCCGTCGAATACGCAAATGGCTGTATTCGTGTCGATTCCGGAGAAGGAAGCGTTCCGGCTCGATGCGGTGAAGCTCGAGATCGATGGTCAGCTTGCCACGCATCACATTTACAGCTTCAAGGAACTCGAGGCGCTGCAGAAGGGCGGCGTGCAACGTATCTACACCGGCAACGTGCCAACAGGCGATCATCAGCTCGACGTCACTGTCATTGGCAAGCTGAAGAATGGAGACGACTTCAGCGAATCCGGCAGCTTCAGCTTCGCCAAGGGCGTTGAGCCGAAAACGCTCGGTATCACGCTCGCCGGGCCTGGACTGGGAAAGAAAGGAATCCTGGTCGGAGACTGGTAGATTATGAAACGAGCACCGTTCAGGACGATCGGGCTCCTGCTGTTCACCTCGCTGGTAACGAGCCCTGGTCATGGCGACGAGCTGAAGGATCTTTACTTCGGCGAGGCGCTCTACTATGCCCACCAGGGATACTTTTTCGAGGCCCTCGAGCGACTCGATACGGAGGTTCGCCAGCACGAAAATATCGACGAACCCGAACTCGATTCGCTGTTCTTTCACATCGATGATGCGGAGTTTTCGCTCGGTGACTTCGAGCTCCGCTACCGCATGCATCATCGCGCCGGCCGCGCCATTACCGCAGTGCTGGAGGGCGCAGTTGACGATGTCGTGCGCAACGATGCGGCCTACCGCCTGGCGAAGATCCACTTTCAAAAGGGCCAGTTGTCCGACGCGATTGACGCGCTCGATCGCATAGAGGGCAGGGTTCCCGACGGCATCCGCGACGACATCGAATTCCTGCGCGCGAACGTATACCTCGCGGAGGAACGACCCGTTGATGCCAGCGCCGTCCTGAAGCGCCTGCAAGGGTCGAAAGACTTCGGGGCCTTCGCATCGTACAACCTGGGTATCGCTCACCTGCAGGACGGTGAGCGGGACAAGGCCCTCGCGCAGCTGGACCGGGCGGGGCAGATCGTTACTGACGACGCCACCGAACTGGCGATCCGCGACAAGTCGAATATCGTGCTTGGTACGATTCTGCTCGAGGACGGTGATTTCGAGCGCGCCATTCCCTACCTCAATCGCGTGCGGCTGGATGGACCTTTTTCCAACCAGGCCCTGCTGAGCGCCGGCTGGGCCAGCATGTCGATCGAAAACTACGAGCGTGCCGTCGTGCCGTGGAGCATCCTGGCCGAGCGCGAGGTGACCGACGGCGCGGCGCAGGAAGCGATGCTCGCGTTGCCGTATGCCTACGGCAAACTCGATATCCACGGGCGCGCCGCCGTGTATTACGGCAAAGCGCTGGATTCCTTCGGCGCCGAAGTGGACAAGCTGGACCGGTCGATCGAAAGCATCCGCGACGGCAAGTTTCTCGAAGCGCTGGTGCGTGAAGAAATCCGCAAGGACAAGGACTGGGTCATACGGTTGCGGTCGCTGCCCGAGGCGCCGGAAACCTACTACCTCATGCAGTTGCTCGCGACCCACGACTTCCAGAGCGGCCTGCAAAACTACCTCGATCTTTCCGATCTTCGGCGCAAGCTGCTGACCTGGCACGGGAATTTCGACTCGTTCGAGGACATGATCGGCATCCGCCGTGACCATTACGAGCCGTTGCTGCCTGAAATCGATACGCGCTTTCGCAAGCTCGATTCGCGCCTGCGATTGCGCATCGAGCAGCACAAGATGCTGGTGAAGCGACGGGACGACTTGCTCACGCGGCCACGGCCGGAATTCCTGGCGACGCGTGACGAGCAGGCAGTGCTGGCGCGAATCGAGTCGCTCGAAAAGCAGATCCAGGCAGCTGACACCCGCGATCGCGACAGACTCATGCAGCGTGTGGAGCGCCTCAAGGGTGTGCTCAGCTTCACGCTCGACACCGAATACCACGATCGCCTGACCGCGTTCGATCAGAACCTCCGCGAACTCGATGCCGTCATGGCGGTATCGCAAAAACAGTACGAGCAGTACGTGCGGTCACGCCAGGCGGCAACCCATAGCTACGAGGGTTATGACGATTCACTCAGGCGGCTGCGCGCCGAGGTCGGCGATTCGATCCGCACGGTCGACATGCTGATGGCCCGCCAGGGGCGGTTGCTCGAAATCCTCGCTATTGACGAATTGACGGCACGCCGGTCGCGGCTGGAGAACTATCGGGACAAGGCGCGTTTCGCCCTGGCCGACAGCTACGATCGTGCAACGCAGGCACAGGCACGGAGCGAACAGCCGTGAACCGCTGGCGCAACCTTGTTTATGCGGTGGCCTGCACGGCGCTGGCGGCATGCGCCACGAGCAGCGATCAGGGCACGCTGGCTGAACTGGGCCAGGTCGAGGCCGACCTCGACGAAGTCCAGTTGCAGGACGGCCTCGAGCGTGCGGCCGAGAGCTATCGTCGCTACCTCGCGGAAACCTCGGAAAGTGCGCGCACGCCGGAGGCAATGCGGCGGCTGGCCGATTTGCAGATCGAGCAGGAGTACGGCGTGCTCGGTGGCGATTATGTCGAAATGGCGGCACCGGAATCGGCCTCGCCGAGGACGCAGGCAAGCGCCAGCCAGAGTCCGGCCGCAGCGCCCGCGACCGGCGAATCCGAGCTGGCATTCGAAGAGCGTGCCTCGCAACGCCAGCAGCTGCTCAGCGCGGGCACGACGCCATCGTCGCTGCCGTTGTCCGACAAACCGATTCCAGCAGGGCCTCGCGAGGCGATCAAGACATATCGGAACATCCTCGAGACCTACCCGGACTACGAGCGCAACGACCAGGTGCTGTACCAGATGTCGCGCGCGTATGACGAGATCGGGCAACCCGATGAAGCGATGGCCGTGATGAATCGCCTCGTCACGGAATATCCTCACTCCAAATACGTCGACGAAGTGAATTTTCGCCGTGGCGAATACCTTTTCGTACGCAAGAAATATGTCAATGCCGAAAGCGCCTACGGCGCGATCATCGACAGCGGTGCTACGTCGTCCTATTTCGAACTTGCTCTCTACAAGATGGGATGGACTCTCTACAAGCAGTACATGTACGAAGAGGCATTACATAATTACATCGCGATGCTCGATCACAGGCTGTCGACAGGCTACGACTTCGACCAGTCCTACGACGAAAACGACGAGCACCGGCTTGCAGATACCTTCCGCGTCATCAGCCTCAGTTTCTCCAACCTCGGCGGTCCCGAGGTGGTCGACGAATATTTCGCCGAACGGGGCCATCGGGTTTACGCGGACAAGATCTACAGCAACCTTGGCGAGTTTTATTTCGCGAAGCTCCGCTACGAGGATGCCGCATCGATATATCGCTCGTTCATTAAACTGAATCAGTTCCACAAGGCGTCGCCGCACTTCAGCATGCGGATCGTCGAGATCTACGGCGACGCAGGATTTCCGATTCTCGTGGTCGACTCGAAGAAGGCATTCGCGACCGATTACGCGCTCGATTCAGCGTACTGGCGGCATTTCGACGTGGAGGATTCACCCGAGATCGTGGGTTTCCTCAAGACCAACCTGACTGACCTGGCGAATCACTACCATGCGCTGTACCAGAACGAAGAGCTCATGGAGGAAAAGCCGGCGAGTTTCGCCGAAGCGTCGAACTGGTATCGGCAATTCCTGGGTTCGTTCCCCGAGGACGAGGAGTCGCCGCAGATCAACTACCAGCTCGCGGACCTGTTGCTGGAAAACGATGACTTCGGCGACGCCGCACGTGAGTACGAGCGCACGGCCTACGACTATGCAGCGCACGAACAGGCGTCCGCCGCCGGCTACGCGGCGATCTACGCACATCGTGAGAACCTCCAGCGTGCTACCGGCGCCAGAACCCTGCAGGTCAAGCAGGACACGGTTGCAAGTTCGCTGCGCTTTGCCGATACGTTCCAGGATCACGAGCAGGCGGCCGTGGTTCTCGGCGCTGCCGCGGACGACCTGTACGAGATGAAGGACTTCAACCTGGCGATCGAGTCCGCCGAGAAGCTCATTTCGCGCTATCCCGCGACGGATGTGGCGCTGTTGCGCTCTGCCTGGGCGGTCGTGGCTCACTCGTCCATCGACATCGCGGAGTACCCGAAGGCGGAATATGCCTACACGAACCTGCTGGCCCTGACGCCGCAGGATGACGAGTCACGGACCGCCGTCGTCGACGGCCTCGCTGCCGCGATCTACAAACAGGGTGAACAGGCGAATCTCCTCGAAGACTATCGCGCCGCGGCCAATCACTTCCTGCGCATCAAGGATCTTGCGCCCACGTCCAATATTCGCTCGGTTGCCGAGTACGACGCTGCTGCGGCACTGATGAAGCTCCAGGACTGGGCCATGGCCTCAGGCGTCCTGGAGGAGTTTCGCGAAACACACCCCGGGCACGAGCTCGGCGCCGACGCGACCAAGCAACTCGCTTACATTTATCGCGAAGACGGGCAACTCGAGCGATCGGCGCTGGAACACGAACGCATCGCCGTCGAATCGGATGATCCGGAGCTGAGCCGGGAAGCGCTGCTCACCGCAGGCGACCTGTACTACGAGGTGCAGGTCATGGATGACGCCATACGCGTTTACGAACAATACGTGAGCGCCTATCCGCGGCCGCTCGACATAGCGATGGAGACACATACCCGGCTGGCCGACATTTTCAAAGCCGGTTCGGACTACGATCGCTACTACAAGCAGCTGCACACGATCATTGCGACGGATCGCGATGCCGGCGGCGATCGAAGTGACCGGAGCCGGTTTCTTGCAGCCAACGCAGCGCTGGTGCTCGCCGAACAGGACTACGCGCAATTCGCGAAGCTGGAGCTGACGCAGCCCTTCGAAGACAGCCTGGCGACGAAGCAGGCGCACATGGATGCCTCGATAGAGGCATTCGAAAGCCTCGTGGACTACGAGGTCGCCGCGGTGACGGCAGCCGCGACGTATTACATTGCCGAAATCTACCTGAACTTCAGCGCGGCCCTGCTGCAGTCGGAGCGGCCTGGCGGCCTGAGTGAGTCGGAGAAAGTCGACTACGAGATGGTCATCGAAGAGGAGGCATTTCCGTTCGAGGAACAGGCGATCGGGGTGCACGAACAGAATTTCGGGTTGCTCGCAGTCGGCGTTTATAACCCCTGGGTTCAAAAAAGCCTGGACCAGCTGGCTGACCTGATGCCCGGACGTTATGCAAAGAATGAAATCAGTTCCGGCTACCTCGGTTCGATCGATACCTATGCCTATCGCATGCCGATTGCGCCAGAACCCGGCATCGACGGAGAGGAAGGCATGGAGCTGCTCGACGGCGCGGAAGATGCCGACGGAATCGAGGCCGCCGCGCAGATCGGCTCGGGCACGGGTGGGTTGAAAGAATGATGTCAGTAACAGTAAGCCAGCGGCAGGGCATCCCGGCGGGCGCGCGAAACGTTGCCGCGCTGGCGCTGTTTTCGCTGCTTTTATCGGCGTGCATGGCGTCCGCCCCCGTTCGCAAACCCGCGCGCGTGGAGGTTCAGGAGGAAATCGGATTCACGATTTCCGAGGAAGCGCGAGTCAGCGGCACCGTGCGCACGGATTACCAGGATGCCGTGATCGACCTGCAGCAGGGGCGCCAGCAGGAGGGCATCGCAAAACTGGAGTCGGTGACGCAGGAGGCGCCGGACCTCAGCGCACCGCATATCGACCTCGGTATTGCCTATCACCGTGCGGGCGACCTCGAGGCGGCGGAGAAACAGCTGTTGCGTGCACTCGAGTCGAATCCCGATCACCCGATCGCACACAACGAACTTGGCATCGTTTACAGGAAGACCGGCCGTTTCGCCGAGGCGCGCGAACGCTATGAAGCCGCGCTCGCGTTCTATCCGGGTTTTCATTTTGCACGCCGCAACCTCGCCGTGCTTTGCGATCTCTATCTCGCGGATCTCGATTGCGCATTGCGAAACTACGAGGCGTACCTGAAAACGGTGCCACGGGATGACGAAGCGACAATGTGGGTGGCAGACCTGCGTATGCGCATGGGGCAATAGGAGGGGATCATGAAAAATTCGCAGTTATTGCTGGTGGTTCTCCTGGCAAGCGTCTCGCTCAACGCGCAGGAGGTCGAGGAATCGGCCGAGCCGGCAACGGAAGACACGGTAGTGGCGGCAGCGGATGAGACGGCGGAGCCGAACGGCGACGGGATCGACCAACCGAAAGCGTTGTCCGGCATGTCGATACTGGGTAACGAGGAAGCGCCGAAGGCGCTGGTCATCATTCCCTGGAAATCGTCCGAACTGGGTGACGACATCACGCTGTCGGACAGCCTCGACGACCGGGCGAAACCGGTCGACAAGGAAGTATTTCTGCGCGAGCTGCGTTTCTACGAAATTCGCTCGTCCGAGTGACCGGAGCGCCGCTTCGCGGTCCTGAGTGCTGGCGAGAAAGTGTGAAAATTGTGAGTCAGGTCAAGGATTTGTGCGCGGCAACAAAGATAAGGCCCCAACGTGCGCTGCATCACATTCAACGGCGTGATCCGCTTCTATTCTTGTAGGGTTCCGCGCTAACGGCGGGATATTTTGTCAAATGAGGGTTTGGTAATGGACTTTTTCTATTCGATCGTGGGCTTCTTTGCATCGGGTGGTGTGTTCATGTACCCGATACTGCTGGTGTTTGCTGTCGGCCTCGCGATCGCGATCGAGCGCTACGTTACGTTGCAATTGGTGACGAACAAAAACCAGGCGGTATGGGACAAGGTGCAACCGTTGCTTGCCAATGGCGAGTTCGACGAGGCACGTGAAATGACCAGTTCCGATCAGTCCACCATCTCGCAAGTGTTAAACATGGGCTTGTCCCTGCAGGGCGCCGTGCGTCGTCGCGAAGATATCGAAATCGCGATGGAAGAGAGCATGATGGAAATCGTGCCGCGGCTCGAAAAGCGCACGCCTTACGTTGCGCTGGCGTCGAGCATAGCAACGCTCCTCGGCCTGCTGGGTACCATCATGGGACTCATCCAGGCGTTCACCGCCGTGGCAAACGCAAATCCGGCTGAAAAGGCCGACCTGCTGTCCGCCAGTATCTCGGTTGCAATGAACACGACGGCGTTCGGCCTGATGGTGGCGATCCCGCTGCTGATCGTGCACGCGGTGCTCACCAGCAAGACCGGCGATATCGTGGATAGCCTCGAAATGGCCACGGTCAAGGCGCTGAACGTGTTCTCGAAACGCGCCAAGCGTCCGCAGGAGGCGTAAAAAACGTGGCCAGAAGGCGGCATCACTACCGGCGACGCGCCAAACCGGCGCACGAGCTCGACGTCACGACGTTTCTCAACCTGATGGTTGTGCTCGTGCCGTTCCTGCTGATTACCGCCGTCTTCTCGCGCCTGACGATCGTCGAACTCAACCTGCCCAGCACGGCAGGCGGGCCTGCCAGCAATGCAGACAATTTTCGCGTTGAGGTCGTCGTGCGGGAAACAGGCATAGAAATCACGAACGGGCGCGACATAATCGGGGCGATTCCCAACAAAGACGATGAATTCGATCTCCAGACCCTGTCGGAATTCATGGTCTCGCTGAAGCAGGAATACCCGGATCACGATGCTGCGTCCGTTCTCATGGAGCCGCAGATTCCCTATGACTACCTGATCCAGGTAATGGACATCGTCAGAAGTGTCGAGGTCCCCATTGACGGCACGGAAGAGTTCGAGCTTTACGCGCTGTTCTCGGAAGTTTCCGTGGGAGATGCGCCGTGAGAAATTCCCGACGTCTCAAGCGCATGTCGCGCAATCGCGTAAAGATTACGAAAATGAACCTGACGTCCCTGATGGACGTTTTCACCATCCTCGTGTTCTTCCTGCTCGTCAATTCCGGCTCGGTTGAAGTGCTGGATGCACCGAAGGAAGTGACGTTGCCGGAATCGCGGGTCGAGGCCAAGCCGCGGGAAACGGTGGTCATCTTCGTCAGCCCGGAAGATATCCTGGTGCAGGGCAAGCGCGTGGCACTCGTGGCAGACATACTGAACGGCGAGCCGTGGGCGACGGACCCGATCACCGCGCGCCTTGCCGAACTGAAGGAAACGGTTGTCGGGCCGAGTACCCAGGCAATCGCCGGCAGCCAGGAAGTAACCATACTCGCGGACAAGTCCGTGCCATTTACCGTCATTCGCCAGCTCATGTCGACCTGCACCGGTGAGGGCTATGAGAATGTTTCGCTGGCGGTCACGCAGAAGGCGTCGCAGGTCGCGGCAAGGTAACACCCAATGGATGATGGTGTGCCCGAGAATTCAGAGAACGCTGCCGACGAAAAGTCGATCAGAGACCAGGTCGAGCGCTCTGAGCGCGAGATGCACGGCTACGAACAGCAGCTTCGCGCCGTCGAAGGGGAGCTGGAGGAGCTCGCGCGCAGGGCGCATCAGTACGAATTGCTGTCGCAGGCCTGCCAGACGCTGGAAGAGCTGGACAGCGCTGGCGGCGCAAACCTGTTCTGGGGCAACGAGACACAGCCGGGCACATCCGCCGAAAAGCTCTTGTTTGCGCGCGGCAAACTCAACGATTACACGAATGAAATACAAGCCGTCGAACGCCGCCGGGACGCAGTGCTGGCGAAGATCGATGACCAGCACGAGGTGCTGGATTGCCTGCACTACGATCTGCGGGACCTCGTCGAAAGCGAGGAGAGTCGTCGCGCGGAGTGGATCGTCGAGCGCGACGCCGACGAGCAGCCCTATCGCGCGCAGGTCATGCCGTGGGCGCGCGGCTGTGACGAAGATCGGCGGCTGCGGCACAACGTTCTTGCTTCGATTGCCGTCAGCGTATTGGTGGCTGTACTGGTCGGCGTCGTCGACATTCCGATACCGGAGCGCGAGAAACTGATCGAACTTCCGGAGCGGGTTGCCAAGCTTGTCCGCCAGGAACAGGCGAAGCCGCCGGAGCCGGAGCCACAGCCGCAACCGGTCGTCCCGGAGGACGAGTTGCCCGAGGAGCCCGAGCTCGCAGAGGAGATTCCGCCGGAGGTGACGCCTGAAGCGGTCGAGAAACCGCAGGTCGCCCAGGAGGTCAAGCCGGATACCAGGGAGCAGGTCAAGACGAAAGGAATTCTGGCGTTTCGTGACAGCTTCGCGTCACGCGCGCAGCTCAAGACATCGGCCAGGCTCGGCTCCCAGGCACGCATCAGAAACTCGGGTGAGGATGCCGTGGGTCGGCCGCAGCGCATGATGGTGTCGACGTCCGCGCCCGGGTCCAGCGGCGGCATCAACCTCGCCGAAATCAGTCGAGACGTCGGTGGCGGCGGCGGCAGCCTGGAAGGCGTCGAGGTCGGGCGCGTCGCCAGCGCCATTGGCGACGCGGAAGGATCGGACCGTCCTCTGAGCGGCGGAATGTCGTCCGGGCGCACCGACGAAGAAATTCAGATCGTATTCGACCGTTACAAAGCGGCGCTTTACCGACTTTACAATCGTGAACTGCGCAGAGATCCGACCTTGCGCGGTCAACTCGTTCTGCGATTGACCATCGAGCCGGACGGCTCCGTTTCGCTTTGCCAGTTGCAGTCCTCGGATATGAATGCGCCGACGCTGGCCGAGCAAGTCGTTAATCGCGTGCTTACGTTCGACTTCGGCGCGAAGGAAGACATCGTCGCAATGACGATTATTTACCCGATCGATTTCCTGCCTGCAGCCTGATTTTCCTGCCCGGTTCCCGGGCAATCCACAAAAACTTGCGGTTTTCGCACGCAATATCTGTGGCGCAAACGACACGCGTCAATGCCGCGTAATTTCAACGCTGTGTGGTTTACGCGCACCTGTACAACATAATCTGCCGACCCACTGTATCTGGATGCAGACATTGACATAACGTGAATTGCGGCCAATGGGCGAATCGCCGCGCAACGCTGAAAGCCCTGCCACCGTTGGCTTTCAGCGAATGGAGGAATAGTGACCAAACAGTGTGAAAGCTGTGAAGCAGGTCACCCACCTGCGGAAACCCGTTGGGCGATAGTCGCGGTCTGATTCAGACAAAGGCAAACCCACCGAAAGGTGGCGACGCAAAGTCACTGGTCTAAAGGGCGCGTAGCCCCACGACAGCAGGACCGCCCGAATTAAGGCTTTCCGGCCGGCCCGTCCGCAGTGATTTTGTGTTCGCACACAGGTGGCGAACAGTACGTATGAAACGTCGCGGAATCGCAAAAACTTCCTTCGATCCATGTCACGGACCCTCGCCCGGGCCCCGTGCACGATTGCGCCGCGCGCGTTCCTGCTGACCGCGGCCATCGAACAAGCAATGGATCTTGCAATCGGAATCACGCCAGCCATGATAGGGATCAGCAATTCGAAGCGACGAGATTCGTGGCTACCGCGCGTCTTTTCCTGCGGGTCGACGTTGCTGGTCGCCTTGCTGCTGCTTGTTTCGGGCACCGCGGTGGCGCAAGTTCCACCGACCTGTCCCGCCGATCTCGATACCGCAAACATCATCGAGCACGACTTCACGGTCAGCTTCTGCGAGCTTTGCGATACTGGCACGGTGCGGATGATCATCCGCAATCCCTACGAGGAGGACGACGACGCGGACTTCTCCGACATCGTCATCACGGAAAACCTGGCGGCATCGGGCCTCACCTATGTCGCCAACAGCACAACCTTCACCGCGACGAACCTGCCGGGACCGCCGCCGCTGGTCGAGCCGGTCCTCGGCGGCGCCAACAACGAAGTCCTGACCTGGACGCTCAGCAACCTGTTCACGATGGACGCGCCGCTGGTCGGCGGAGCCGGCCTGGAGCCGACGCTCGAGGTCGAATTCAACGTTGAGCGGTTCGCGCCGCTCGGCGAGGAAGGGCTTGTTGCAGCGAACCGCACGATCGGCGCCGCTGTCGAGTTCACGCCAAGCTGCGACCTGGGCTATCGACATACCAGCACCACCGGGTCGGGGATTCTGCCGCTCAACGAGCCGGTCCCGGTCGTGATCAAGACCGGCCGCAACGTCGACGCAGGGCAGGACGCCGCAAACTATTCCGACCCGGTCTACGGCCACGAAAACGACGACGTCATCTGGCGCATCGAGGTGCAGAACAGCGGGCTTGCCGACCTGCAGGACCTGAAATTCACCGACATCATCGATCCGGGCAACTTCGTCATCGACTACGTCTGCGCGAACGAAGCGGACGCGGATTCGGTCGCCAGCGGCGGGGCCGCCGGCGGTTGTGTGGCGTATCCGGCGGTAACGTCGCTGCCCGACCTCGCCGTCGCCGATCTGTTCGGCGGTGCTCCGCCCTACATCGCAGCGCCAGCGGGGGGCAGCGGCTTTTTCTTTATCGTCGGGCGCGTTACCGATTCCTGCAGCAACCGCGTCAATTCCGTTTCCGGTGTCGAGTGGGGCTGCGAAGCACAGGCTCCGCCGGGCGGCATCGGCACGACATCAACCGGCGCGTCGACGCAGGACGATGCGCTGATGAGCACGCTTGCCGTTGCGAACACGCTGGACGTCGATGTGGCGCTGACCGGTACCAATACTGCGCAGCCGATGGGCGGCAAAGGCACGGTCACCATCACGATCACGAACAATACCGGTGGCACCATCAAGGGCGGCGCGACCGGCATCCGCATACAGAACCTGCTGCCGGAAGACTATGTCATCGACACGACCTTCGATCCCACGGTCGCGATGACACCGGCTTACGGCAACACCTATCCCGGCATGCTCGATACGATCGAGTGGACCAACCCGCAGCCCGGCACCTATCCGCTGGTTACCAATGACCCGTTGCTGCCGCTGCTCAACACGGATCTCGAATTCCTGGTCACCAGCAGCACCGTCCACCCGGATTTCCCGGACCAGTTCAACATGCTGCGTCACGGAGACGTGCTGACGATCACGTTCCGCACGGTGCTGATCGATCCGCAGTACTACGACAAGGAGGCCTATCTCGACGTCCGGGAAGAACAACCCGCCAGCGATCCGCCGGACACCGATCCGACCGAGTCTTTCGCAATCTCGAACCAGCTGGACATCTGGTTCGAGGAGTTCTGCACGGCCACCGAACATCAGCTGACCTTCAACGATAACGATACCGCCGACCCGGAAGATATCGATCTTGACATGATCGGCACCGAACTCGTCTATATCCTGACCAACACCGACGTGCTGCCGCTTACGGTGCAGTTGAACAACAACGGCGGGCACGACGCCGACGACTACTTCGCCTACGTCACCTTCGGCGAGGCCATGGAGATCCAGACCGCGCCGGCGAGCTGCTCGGTTACGACCAACCCGCCGGCGATGCCTGTGTGGCAGCTGCCGGTCGCGTTGCCGGCGTCCGCGACCGTGTACCAGTGCGATCCCGGCGTCGTTCCCGCGGGCGGCACCCTGCAGCTCGACTTTGAGGTCGCGAAAAACCCCGACGTCAACGCGGACGACGACCTGACCTTCCGGGCGGACGTGATCGGCGAGATTACGTTAAGTGACGGAACACCGTTGTGGTTCCCGACGCCGACAGCGCGCGGCGACGGCATCCTCGATCGGGCCAACAACTACACGATCGACGCACTGCGTGCTCGCGTTGTCGGTTACAACCTGTTGAAGAGCCAGCAGGGCATCTGCACCGAGAACAACCCGCCGCCTGGCAGTCCGGATTCGCTGATCCAGATCGGCGAGGAGTGCGAGTTCCACATCGAATCCGGTGGCTGGTTCGGCTTCGAGACACCGGGCTTTACCTACATCGCGGTGCAGGACATCCAGGTCGTTGACAATATTCCCGACGGCCAGGGCTATATATCCTCGACCGACCCGTTCGCGCCCGGCTACAGCACGGGCCAGGTCCTGAATGCGACCCTGAACCCGCCCCCGGCACCGCTGACGGAGAACCCGTTCGACTGGACGCACAACACGGTCGTCCCCGCGGAGCGCATCACCGAGAGGGATCACTGGTTCCGCGTCGACGTGACCACGCGCCTGCTGAACGATCCGATCGATACCGTTGCGCCGCCCAACCAGCATGCGGACCTCAGCAGCAATGTACTGACCTCGACCTTCGAAGCGGTGTTCTTCAATCCCCTGACGGGCCTGGAAGAGGTTTATACGCTCAGCACCTCGACCATCGGTTATCCGCCCGAGTTTCGCCGCCGGGTGGACCTGACGGTCACCGAACCGCGCCTGATTCTGACCAAGGAAGTGTGCAACGAGACGATTTACGGCACCGGCCCGGGATGTACCAATTTCGTGACGTTGGCCGACGATGGCGACGCGTTCGATACTTATATCTACCGCATCAACGTTCTCAACGAGGCGGCATCCGGCAGCGTCACGCGCGCGCCGGCGTACGACATTACCGTAACCAGCGTCACCGACCCGACCGACCTCATCTACGTGGACCCGCTGGAGACCGACGGTCTGGACAACGACGGCGACACGGCGATCGACGAGGGCGGCGGCGAAGGCCAGATCGT
>JAHHOT010000004.1 GCA_018677555.1 Gammaproteobacteria bacterium
CTCATCAATGCTCATCGCGAGAATTTCGTCGGCGTGCTGCAGAAAACCGGGCACCTGCTTCTGCGTGCTTTTTGGCGTGAACGCGCCGGGGCAGGAGAACAGGACGACCTTCCTGCCCGACAGCAGCGAGTCCGTCGATACGGTCTGTGGGCCGTCAGGCCCCAGTTCCTTGAGAACCCCCGCGGGTACCCGGTCGCCGACACTAATCATCCGCCCGATCCGGCGTCAGAATCCGTGGATGCCTAGGCGGTGGCCGCGGCTGCCGGCTGCCCGATTTCGTTCTCGAAGTACTCGACGAGCTCTTCGATCGTACATTGCGGCTTCTTTGTATAGTCGTACATGTGCGTCACGCGCGTCTTGCGATCGAACCAGACGACATCTTTTTCGACCGGCGGGCGCGTGGCACACAGCCACAAGGCCGTATCACAACCCTGTCGCGGTGTCCGCAGTATCGGCTTCTGGATTATCGAGAATACCGGAAGCGCCTTTTTGACGCCCGGCGTCCTGGTCCAGCCCGGGTGTGTCACATAGAAGCTGATGCCGCGATCGCCATAGCTATCGTTCCAGTAATCGGTCAGGGCAACCTGGGCGCGTTTTGCATAGGCATAGGATGCCTTGCCGTTGAATTTGGCGGGGTCCGTCGTATTGAGACCGGCCGTGCCGAGCGGGGCGTTGTACATGCCACCCGAGGTCATGTTGACGACAACGGCGTCGTTGTTGAACGCGCCCCCCTCCACAAGGCCTTTGGTCAGCACGTAATGGCTCAGTACGTTAACGACGTAGGTTGTCTCGCGGCCTTCGCTCGTCAGCGCCAGTTCGTTGAAAAGTATGCCCGCATTGTTCTGCAATACGTCGAACTTCTGCCCGCTCGCGAGAAGCTTCTCGAGCAACGCCTGTGTGCCACTCACCAGCGACATATCCCCGGGCATCGTCGTCACCGACGCTTGTAAGGATTCCGGCAGCTCGGCGACGGCGGCATCGAGATTGGCCTGGCTGCTCGAGACCGCGACGACAGTCGCACCGGCCTCTGTTGCCGCCCGCATCATGCCCTTGCCGAGCCCCGACGACGCGCCGGTGATGAGCCAGTTCTGACCCGAGAAATCCAGCGGCGGCATTTTCGGCCAGCCGAGTTTGCGCGCGAAGTAGCCGATCTTGGTGTAGTTGGGCGTAAAGCGGGCGTAGAAATTAATGATTTTCAGAAGCGTTCTTGTATCCATGCCACGACACCGTAGGTCACTTGCATTAGAGAACCGAGAATACGCCCGGCGCCACGGCCCGTCAAATCGCGGCCGCTAGTCGACGAGCCGTTCTCCGCTGGCAAACAAAGCCCAGATCGCGGCTCCCACGATATTGACGCCAGCCACCATGACAAATACCGAGTTGTAGGTGCCCGTGAGGTCGATCAGGAACCCCGTCAGCGCTACGCCGACGACGCCCGGGATAGTGCCGACCGTGTTCGTGATACCCATCAGCAAACCGGCGTGATTGGGCGCGATATCGAGATGGTTGGTGCCGTAGCCGGAGACCGTAAGGGCCGTGAAACCCATCACAGCGCTGAGTAGCAGCACGGCGACGCCCGCGGTGGGCGCGAACTGCACCAGCAGTATGAACATCGCGGCACCAAGCAAGCCCGAAATCTGCATGATCTTGCGCACTGTCGTCGTCGAGATGCCGCGCGCGATCATCGAATCGGCCAGCCAGCCGCCGACGTTGGTCATGAGGAACATGCTGAGCCACGGCGCCGCGGAATAAAGCCCCGCACCGCTGATGGTCAGGCCCTGGACGTCGCGAAAATAGCTCGGCAACCAGGCCAGCGCGATGTACATGGCCATCGTGCTGCAGAAATGATTGATCAGCAGCGCCCAGAAAGCCGGCAGGCGCAGGAAGGTCCGCCACGGAAAACTTGTTTTTGCGTTTCGCTGATCGGCCAGATTGCCGATGACGGCCAGTTCGTCGGCGGAAATGCCCGGGTGCTTGCGCGGTTCGTCGTGGACGGCGAAGTACCAGAACGGCACCCACAGCAGTCCCACCAGACCGAACACGTAAAACGCCGCGGGCCAGCCGAATTCGGCGACAATCCAGCCGGTCGCGATCAGCCCGAACAAGGTGCCGATCGGGATTCCGCTGATGAACAGTGACACCGAACGTGCCCGCTCCCGTGCCGGGACCCAGCGGGCAAACATGCCGTAGCTCGCAGGCATCGTCGCCGCTTCACCGATCCCCATCGCGATGCGCGCAGCGATCAGAATGCCGAACGATGCAGTGGCCGCAAACGGGGTGAGAAACGTGAACAGCGACCACCAGACGACTGCGATACCGAGGACGCGTTTGGCGCCATAGCGATCCGACACCCAGCCGGCAACCCCCATGGCCAGCATGTAACCGATAAAAAACGACGACAGTACAAAGCCCTTCTCGGTTTCGCTCCAGCCGAAACGGTCCGCCATCGCGATCGAGGCCACCGAGATGTTGACGCGATCGATATAGCAGATGAAGGCCGCACAAAAACACAGTGCAACGACGTTGTAACGTTTCGGCCAGGACGACGCCATCTTTCCCCCTCGCGGCGGCGCCAACGGCCGACTACGACTTGCATAACGAAACGTACTTAGTCTAGGCTAGGAGGCTAGTTTGTAACAAGCTAGCCGCTGCCCCGGCGGACTAATCCGACGGAATTCGCCGTGTCCCGAAACACCGAAACAGAAAGCGACAGCAGCATCGACCCGGTAACCCTGGAGGTATTGCGGGGCCGGTTCGACGCCGTGGCCGACGAAATGGAACACACGCTGCTCAAAGCGTCGTTTTCGAGCATCGTATCCGAAGCACAGGACGCGACAGCGGCGGTGTTCGACGCGCGCGGACGTACCGTGGCCCAGGCATGCGCCATACCGATCCACCTCGGCGCCCTGAGCGAACTCGGCCTGCGCTTCTTCCAGAAGTACCCGCCCGGCGTCGCGAAAAAAGGCGATCTGTATCTCGTCAACGATCCCTACGCTGGCGGCACACACCTGCCGGATTTCGGCCTGGCGTCGCCGGTGTTCGTCGGCGATCAGCTGGTCGGCTACGTCGCGACCATGACGCATCACCAGGATATCGGCGGCGCCGCGCCAGGCAGCGCCTCGACCGACGTGTACGACCATCATTCCGAGGGCATCCGCATACCGCTGGTCCGCCTGGCCACGGCGGGCGAAATCGACACCGACATGATCGACCTGCTAACCGCCAACAGTCGCTCGCCCGACAACATGCGTGGCGATTTATTTGCGCAAGTCGCCGGATGCCGCACGGGCGAACGGCGCATGGCCGCGGTGTTCGAGGACATGGGTCACGACGTGGTGACACGGGGTATCGATGCATTGCTCGATTACGGCGAACGCCTGACACGTCTCGCCATCGAACAGATCCCGGATGGCGAGTACGAGTTCTCGGACTGGCTGGACAACGAAGGTCTGGCCGAGGACAGCGATCCCGTCGAGATCCGTGTCAAGCTGACAGTATCGGGTTCGGATGTGACCTTCGATTTCACGGGCACGGCGCCACAGGTGCGCGCCGCAATCAACAACGTGCCGTCATCATCGGTGTCCTGTGTCTACTACGCGATTCGCGCGATGACCGGGGATGCAGCACCCAATAACGGCGGCTGCTTCCGGCCGATCTCGATCATTCTGCCGCCGGGAACGCTCGTCAACCCGACCTACCCGGCGCCGGTCAACGCGCGCGGCATCGGCATCAGCCGGATGATCGATGCCGTCATGGGCGTCATGTCGAAGGCGATCCCCAACCGGTTCAATGCAGCCGGCTGCGGGCATGCGAACATCTTTCTCGCCGGCGGCGCTTACGCTGACGGCAAGCGGTTTACCGGCGCACTCGGCGGACCCCTGCGCAGCGGCATGGGCGCCCGGCCGACCAAGGACGGCATCGATGTCGCCGATCACGAACTCTCGAACGTTTATCACGTGCCGATCGAGGTGACCGAAAAGGAATTCCCGGTACGCTACCGCCGTCTGCAACTGTGGGCAGATTCCGGCGGCCCCGGCCGCTGCCGTGGCGGGCTCGGATTTTCGGCCGAGGTCGAATGGCTGTCCGGCAAAGCAGTCCTGTCCGTCCGTGGCGAACGCCACAAGTTCCAGCCCTGGGGCGTGCAGGGCGGTCAAGGCGCTCCCGTGTGTCGCACCCAGATCGTCGACCCGGACGGCAGCGTTCACAAGGTACCCGCCAAGATCGTGCAGCCGATCCACGAAGGACAGACGCTGCAATACTGGTCAACGGGTGGCGGCGGCTATGGGCGCCCCACCGAGCGAAACCCCGAACGCGTCCTCGACGACGTTCTTGACGGCCGCGTGTCAGTCGAAGCGGCAGAACAGGTCTACGGCGTCGTCATTACGGACGGCAAGCTGGACGCTGCGGCCACGCGCGAAAAGCGCAGGGAAGCAGCCTGACATGGTAGCTGTGGCAAGCAAGGAGTTAAGTCCTGACCCGGTGACAACCGAGGTCATCCGCGGCTGGATGGAGTCGGTCACCGACGAGATGCAGGCCACGATCATCAAGACGGCCCACTCACAGCTCATCTGTGAAGCCCGCGACGCCACCTGCGCGCTCTTCGATCGCGAAGGCCGCACGGCGGCGCAGGCGTCGGCGATGCCGATTCACCTGGGGGTTCTAGCCGAACTCGGCCGTCGTTTCGCGGCCAGGTATCCCGCCGGGGTTGCTCAACCCGGGGACCTGTACATTACGAACGATCCCTATGCCGGCGGAACCCATATGCCGGACATCGCAATCAGCGCACCCGTTTTCCACGACAATGAACTCGTCGGATACGTATCGACGATGGCGCATCACAAGGACATCGGCGGCTTGCTGCCGGCGAGCGTCAGCGTCAAGGCGCGTGATATTCATGCCGAAGGGCTCCGCCTGCCGATGATGCGTATCGCCTCGGGCGGCGTCATGAATGATGACCTGATGACAGTCATCGAAGCCTGCAGCCGTTCCCCGCAGAGCTTCCACGGCGACCTCGGTGCGCAGATTGCCGCCTGCAATACAGGAGTGCGCCGCTACGCGGAAATATTCGCCCGCTGGCCCGTCGAGACAATCTATGACTCGATGACCGCACTGATGGACTACTCGGAACGCATGACCCGGCAGGAAATCGAGAAGATTCCTGACGGTGACTACTATTTCGAGGACTGGCTCGATGACGATGCAGTCACACCCGATTCGCAACCGATAAAGATCGCCGTGACGATGTCCGTCAAGGGCGACGAACTCATCTTCGATTTCGACGGCACGGGTGAGCAGGTCGAATCCTCGGTCAACAACGTGCTGACGTCGACCGCCTCGGTCGTCTACTACATCGTGCGTACGCTGACCGGTGACATCGTCCCCAACAACGATGGCTGTTACCGGCCGATTACGGTTCGGGCGCCCCTCGGGACCATCGTCAACTGCGCCTACCCGGCCGCGGTTGCGTCACGCGGCCTGTCGCTGCTGCGCATCGAGGATGTCGTCAACGGGGTCATGGGCCAGGCCTTGCCGGACCGGATGACGGCCGCGCACAGCGGCCAGTACAACATGGTCGGCGTCGCCGGCGTCGATCCGTCATCGGGTGAGCGCATGATCGGACACCTGGGCGGCCCGGTCGTCGGCGGACACGGTGCGAGACCCACGAAAGACGGCATCGACGTAAGTTCACATGGCTGCACCAACGGCTCTATCGTGGCCATGGAAATCGGCGAATCCCGTTATCCCATGTTGTTTCGCAAGCTCGAACTTTGGGAGGACTCGGGCGGCGCCGGGCGCTGGCGCGGCGGACTCGGGTACCGTGCCGAGGTCGAGTGGCTGCGCGGCGAGTCGACGATCACGTTTCGCCGTGAGCGCATGAAATTTCAGCCGTGGGGTATAAACGGCGGTGGCAGCGCTCCCACGGGCCGGACAGAGTTCGTTGCACTCGATGGCAATGCAACGCCGTTGCCTGGCAAAACCGAGTTGTCTATCGAGCCCGGAGAGCGGCTTCGCTACTGGATTCCGGGCAGCGGCGGACATGGCGACCCCATGCGGCGCGAACCCGAACGCGTCCTGGACGATGTGTTGAACGGCAGGGTTTCCGTTGCAGCCGCACGCGACGATTATGGCGTCGTCATCGTCAATGGCGCGATCGACAACGAAGCAACAACGGCATCAAGAAAGAGCAGAATCCAGTGACCGCCGATCGCTCGCATGAAATCGTCGAGATGGTCGAGCGCGAGTCACGCGCTTTCGAGACGTCCGACGCGAAACTCATGCTCACAATCTACCACCCGGACATGGTCTGGGCATGGCCGCCCAATGAACATGCGCACGATCCGATGGAATGGATCATGCGTGTCGGTCGATTCAATTACGACAAATGGCTGAGGTTGACGCAGCTCTTCATGGATACGCACACGCTGATCCACAACCATCGCGAGATCAAGAAAATACTGATGACCGACGAACAGGACGGCGCGCTTGCGGTCGTCGACATCGACACGCTGTTCGAACAGCATCCGGACAAGGACTCGCCGTGGGACGAAGGCGGCGGCAAGCTGCATATCGTCGGCAGGGCCGCGAAAATCTATACGACGGTTGGCGACGAATGGAAACTGCTGTACCAACCCGGGACGATGCACTACCCCGTGAAGAGCGTCTAGCCGCCGAGAGACATCAGAGGCCCGAGAAATTCAGCCGATGCCCCGGTCTCGGCCACGGCATCCGCACGAGCTGGCCTGTCGCCGACAGCGTGATAAACGCCGTCGACATGTCTTCCCCACCAAAGCAGATGTTTGTGACGAGTGGATCCGGAAAGGGTATGAACCCGGCAAGCTCACCTTGCGGTGACACGACGGACATACCGCCTTCGAACAAGGTTGCCTGACAGACGTTGCCGTCGCTGTCGACGGCCATCGAGTCGAATCCGCGAATGCCGCCGGGCGCGTGCAGCAAATTCTCAGGATTACCGGGGATGATATCGCCGTCAATCTGACCCGGCCCGGACAGCGGATACTGCCAGATGCGGCCGTTCATCGTCTCGGCAAAGTAAAGCCGGTCTTCGGCGGGCGACAGGGCAACGCCGTTCGGAAAATCCCGCGGATAAAACATCTCTTTTATGTCACTGCCATCTGCGGCGGCGTAATACACGCCGCCACGGGCAACCTTTCGCGGCCAGAGTTTTCCGGCATCCGTGAACCAGAAGCCACCGGACGCATCGAAGACGATGTCGTTGGGCCCGTTGAGCCGGTTGCCGTCGCATTCCGTGTACAGCGTCTCGACGTCACCGCTCGCCAGGTCGACTTTTTCAATACGGCCACCGGCATAATCGTCGGGCGTGCCCTCGGGAAACAGCAAGCCGTCGTTCTCGACCCAGGTGAAACCGCCGTTGTTGCAGACATAGCATGCGCCGTCCGGCCCGATGGCGGCGCCATTCGGCCCGCCACCCAATTCCGCAACAACGTCGACGCCACCGTCTTGCCGAACGCGACTGAGCCGACCGGCAGCAATCTCGACGAGCACGATACTGCCGTCCGGCATGCAGATCGGGCCCTCGGGAAACCTCAGGCCGTCGGTAACGACTTCATAGGTCATCGTCTGTCACTATTAAGAGCCCGCATTAGCTGAGCCTGGTTCGCTTCAGCTTCATGCCCGCGGCCTCGCGGTCCCAGGTATCCTTGGTCACACCTTCTTCACGTATGGTGTATTTCTGTATCTTGTTGGTCGGTGTCTTCGGCAACGCATCCATGACGCGAATGTATCGCGGTACCATGTAATGCGGCATGCGCGGAATCAGGTACTCGACCAGCGCGCGCGGGTCGATTTCCGGTCCGCCACTCGCGACCGCCGCCAGTAACTCTTCTTCTCCGTGCTCGCTGGGAACGCCGACGACCGCAACTTCGTTCACTGCCTCGAAGCCGAGAATTTCACTTTCGACTTCGATGGAGGACACGTTTTCGCCGCGCCGCCGCACGGCATCCTTGAGCCTGTCGACAAAGTAGAAGTTACCGTCTGCCTCACGGCGAACCAGGTCGCCGGTGTGAAACCAGCCGTTGCGCCAGGCTTCGGCCGTCGCCGCCGGCTGGTTGAGGTATTCGATACAGGTTTCCCAGGGCTGGTCGTAGCGCACGACGAGCTCGCCGACCACTCCCGGCTCACATTCGATATCGTGCGCGTCGACAACACGAGCCTGGCAGCCCGTCCGCGGCACGCCGCAGCTGCCTACCTCACGGCAATCGACCTCGGTAAGCAACGGCACTGCAAGTTCGCTCATATTGAAACCGGACACGTAACTGAACCCGAAACGTTTTGCCACTTCTATGACCTGCTCGTTGAGCATCAGCGTTACCATCTTGAGAGGATTGTCCGCATCGTCATCCTGCTTTGGCGCCTTCGCAAGAAAAGCCGCCATGGCGCCGATGATGCCGGAAACGGATGACGCATTGTTCTCCCGGATACGCGCCCAGAAGTCCGCGGTACTGAAGCCGCTGTATAGCGCCACGACGGCCTGCTTGCAGACGGCACCCATTACTGAGGACACGCCGCCGACGTGGAACATCGGCAGATCGATCATGATGCAGTCATCGCTGCCCATATAGCCGTAACAGCATTCGCCAACGCGGTACTGGTGCAGGTACGGACACAGGACGCCTTTCGAAGGCCCAGTCGTGCCCGATGTGAATATGACCATTTGCGGATCCCAGAGGTTGACGTCCGCGGGCTCCGTGATCTGTTCGTCGAAATCCAGTGTGCAAGAGACGAGTTCTGCCGACAGTTCGGGCGCATTTCCTGGTTCACCGACGACGAGCACCTTCTGCAATAGTGAGTCGTCGATGAACTCCAGTCGATCGACCAGGCCCGGATGAACAATCATAAGGCTGGCGCGAGTTTCCGAAATGGCGTGCTGCAACAAGCTGCCGCGATAGTCGAGATTAAGCGGCGCGAATACCGCGCCCAGATAGTTCAGCGCGAACCAGCAGCGGATAATATCCGGCCCGCTCGGCAACCAGACCACGACGAGATCACCGCGCGATACGCCGTGCGATTGAAGAAACGCGGCAGTTTGCCGTGTTTTCTCGAGCGTCTCCGCGTGCGTCCAGACGTCGCCCGTATCAAAGCGGAAAGCGACGTCATCAGCGCACACGCGCGCGTTGCGCTCGAGGACGTACGGCAACACGCCATCTTCCTGCGATGGTCTTTCGGGATTAAACCACGGGGGGTGAACAGGCTCTGCCATTCCTCTCTTCCTCAGTAATGCCGACTCTTGTTGTGATTCTACTCAACCCGGCGTTCAGGCGATCGTCAGGAACTCAGCCGGATTGTCGATGAGAATCTGATCGATGAGATCCTCATCAAAACCCTTGTAGCGCATCAGGGCGGTTACTGTCTCCGGTATATGTTGCCAGCCGTGGCCGCCGTATTTCCGCTGCCAATGCTGCAGTGCCAGATCGTGGGACATGAGGACGCGATGACCGTGTCCGGCCTCGACCAGTGCCATGATCTCGTTGAGCCGTATGGCATCGTTGGGCATATCGATCTTGCCGCGTTGCCGATAGGATTCTTCCCAACCGAAGCAATCGAATTCCAGGTACATGCCTGTTTTTGCGAGATCCAGCCATTGGTCAGGATCGAACGAGTTCGGCGCGGGCTTCGACGCGAGACGATGATCGACGTGGCACATGATCGTGCGCGACAGATCTGCCTTCTCCTCCTCGAGGATGCGCACCGCCGCCCAGATGGCGTCGGGCCCGAACCCGGGATGGATGCTGAGCGGGAGCCCGCTGGACCGCTGTGCACGCGCCGACGCTCGCAGGACTTTTTCTTCCCGCGGATGCATCGTTGTACTCAGGCCGACCTCGCCAATAATGCCTGCCTGTATGCCGGCCCCGCCAACGCCGACCTCGATATCGCGCATGATCCGATCCTGCACGCCCTCCACATCCAATTCTTCGAGTTCGCCCGGGTGATACTCGAACGTGTAGTAGCTTGTCGCCATTACGATGTGCAGGCCGGTAGCCCGCGATACCTGTTGCAGACCCTGCGGGTCGCGCGCGAGACCGATCGATGTCTGGTCGACGATGCAACCCCCGCCGTGGCGCTTGAACAGGTTGGCCTCATAGATGACATCGTCGATGCTCGCGATCTTGTAGTTGCCATAGTAGAACCAGTTGCGCGCGACGTCGGCACGATTCTCAAGGCAGATCGGCTCGTTCCAGCGGGCGCGAAAGCTGGCCGCCGTGCCGGGCCCGTCCTCACCCGGTTCCCAGCCAGCCTGCGCCGTGGTCGCTGCTGCGCGCCCGGACTCGGTCTGGTTGATCAGCACTTCCGCCGAGCAGGCGCCAAGCGTCATGTCGACAAGCACGTGCTCGTGCGGCAGCGTAAGCCCCAGGTCACCTGGCTCGACCGGGCCCAATACTGTTTGTACCTTTCCTTTATGAATCACCGCATTCCTCCTGGTTGTTCTGCAGAGAAAACGCTCCGGCCACGTGCGATTGTACAAACGATCGGCAAGTCCTTCGGATCAACAGAGCCCGAACTTGCCGGATTCCTGTCGAGGACCGCGAGATCGGTGCCGCCAACGAGGCAGCGCTCGCATCGCTTTCAAAGGGCTGATCGGACAAAGCAGCAACAGCAGCATCTCCATTAGTGCCGCCGACTGCAGCTGTTCGCGGTTGCCGAGTCGGTTGCCGGCAGAAACACGGCTCGCGCCGGGTACGGGCACAGCAGCGCCTCGTCGATTTCAGCGACAGCAGGATCGCGGGCACGCGCGAGTATCCGCTCCGGCGCTTCGCCGCTCTCGACCCAGCGATCGAGGACGGTGATCGGATCAAATATTTCCGGCAGACCCGATGGCATCTCCCAGCAGTGGCCGTGACCGGGGATCACGAACAGACGAAAGAACGCTTCGATCGCATCAACGCCGCCGAGACTCGCCGCCACACTTTCGTAGTAGTCGATACTCTGGTACGGCAGCACCAGCGGGTCTGCCAGGCCGTGCCACATCAGGTATTTCCCGCCGGCATCCCGGAACGCGCCCAGGTCCGGATCGAGCGCATCCAGGAGTTTGCCGCTTGCTGCAAGGCGGACAGGATCGCGGTCAAAATTGAAATCCATCGCCGTATAAGCGCTGTCGACGTCTGCCCCAAGCCCGAGATACTTCGCGTAGCTTCCCCCCAGTTGATTGCCCGGCGCGACTTGCTCCTGGTCATCGAGAAACCACACCTGCCAATAGCGCTCGCTGCCGGCCGGCATGCCCGGATAAAGCTGTTCGCCGGCGGAGTTTCTCGGCCCCTGGTACCACTTTTCCAGCACGCCCTTTTCAGTTGCCGTGAAACAGGAATCTGTTTCTTCCGCCGTGCATGCCGCCAGCTCACGGACGTCTACGTCGCAGTCGCGCGGCGCGCTGATAACGCCATCACTGGTGCCGTCGGACGCGTCACATTGTTCGCGGACCGCCGCTTCCAGCGCAGGAAGTTTGTGCGCAAAATTTTGCCGCGTGAGGATACGCTCGCCGCTATCGCTCGTATTCACCTGCACGACCCAGGAGCCGTAAACACCACCGTTGAACGACAGGTTCAGCACGGCGCCGCCGCCGAGTATCCCGTCGAAAAGCGCCGGGTAACGTTGTGCGGCCATTGCTGCCATCCGACCGCCGTTGGAGCAACCGCCAAAGTACTCGCGCGCCGGTGGCTGCCCGTAGTAAACGCGGGTCAGTTCAGTACCAACGTCGTAGGTCAGCGGGATGCCGCGGTGGGCATACACCTCGACCGCCACGGGATCGCCCTCGGCCCAGGACGCATCACCGAGTCCGCCCTCGTGACCGCCATCCGTCGTAATCGTTGCATAGCCGCGCTTGAGGGCTTCGTTGATCGTGTTCGAGAAGCCGGGTTTGTCGGCGAGCACGGCGCCGCAGTATCCGCCACACCCGGACTGGTAGTACTTGCCATTCCAGTCACTGATTGGCAGACGGGCCTCGAACCCGATATCCGGTTCGATCGTGCCCTGCACCTGGCAGAAGACCGGCAGATCTCGGCGATCGGCGATGAGCGCCGCGCGGTCGACTATCGCGCCGTCAAGCGTCGTTTGGGATATCGCGAGGCAGCGTTCCGCAGGATCAGGATCCTTCGTGCATGCCGATGAAATACAAAGCAGCGCGCAGCAAGCGCACAATAACAGGCGTTGACGGATCAATTGACCTGCGGTCAGCGACCGACCACGAAACTGACGGTTGTCGTCGCGCTGCCGCCGATGTTCAGGGTCGCGACGTTCTCCGCGCCCTCGATCTGGTAATCGCCCGCGCTGCCCGTGACCTGTTTGTAGCTGTCGAGCATCATGCGTACGCCCGTGGCCCCCACGGGATGGCCGAGCCCGATGAGCCCGCCGCTGGCATTGATCGGGATGCGGCCGCCGAGCTCGATATCCCCTGCCTCGACCGCCTTCCAGCTCTCGCCGGGTTCGGTGATGCCGAAGTGGTCGATGGCCATGTACTCGGTGCTGGTGAAGCAGTCGTGCGTCTCGATTCCATCGAGATCGTCGACCGAATCGATGCCGGCGCGCGCGAACGCATCCTGGATCGTGCCACGCACGTGCGGAAACACGTACGGCGAGTCCTTGCTCTCCTCGATCTTCTGCGCGTAGGTAATCGGTGCCGTGCGATGTCCCCATCCCTTGATGTACGGCAGATCCTCGAGCTTGCCACCGTGCTTCTTTACATAGTCGGCGGCACGTTCCGCGCTCGCGAGGAACACGATCGCGGCGCCGTCGGTTAACTGGCCGCAGTCCTGTTTGCGGATGCGTCCCTCGATAACCGGGTTTGCTTCATCGTCCTCGGTAAAACTCTCGTCGGTGAACGTCCAGCGTCGCGTCTGCGCGTTCGGGTTTCGCCGGGCGTTGCCGAAATTGATCTTGGCAATCGCCGCGAGGTGTTCCTGCTTGATGCCGAAGCGCTTGTCGTACTCCTCGGCCAGTTCGCTGAACAGGTGCGGCCAGGGAAACTCGACGTCGGTGCATTCGTGTCCGCTGAACATGGCGGGGCCGCCGATGTAATCCGCTGCGGTCTGCCCGGGCACGTTTCGCATCTGTTCGATGCCGATGACGGCAGCGACGCCGTAGCGCCCGGCCTCGATCTCGGCGGCTGCCGTCAGCAACGCGATGCTGCCCGAAGCACAAGCGGCTTCGTGACGTGATGCCGGCTTGCCCGAGAACGACGGGTGCTGTGCGGCGAAGAAGCCGCCGAGGTGTCCCTGCTTGCAAAACAGCTCAGCGGCGAAGTTGCCGACATGTGCCGTGTCGATCTGCTCGGGCTCTATGCCGACGGTCTCAACGCCTGTTTTTACGGTGTGTGCAAACCCGTCATATAACTCGTCGCCGTTACGCGCCCAGTTCTCGGCGAAGTCCGTCTGGTAGCCGCCCAGTACGTAAACCCGTGATGTCATGTCACTTCCCTCCCTGCTGACCCGGCCCGGTGCTGCCGAGTTTGCGCAGAATCTGGTCGATGCGATCCGCTCCCCAGTACAACTCGTCATCGAGGAAATAGGCCGGTGTGCCGAATACGCCGCGGGCCGACGCTTCTGCCGTCACGTCCTTGAGCTTCTGCTTTATGGCCTCGTCCTTCGTGCTGTCCATCAGCCCGCCGCTGTCGATGCCGAGCGATTCGGCAACTTCGACGAGCACGGCGGGATCGGAACAGTCGCGTCCCTCACCGTACGCGGCCTCGAACACGCCGATTGCCCAGCGCACGGCTGTGTTCTGGTCTTTTTCCGCAAGAACATAGAACACGCGGGCCGCCGGAATGCTGTTGAACGGGAACGGACTCGGCCAGTTGAAGGGCAGACCCCATTCCTCCGCCGAACGCTCCACGTCGCGCCAGATGTAGGCCCCTTTGGGTGAGTCGGGCGTTGCCGGCGCGTGGCCCAGTTCCCTGAAGATCGCGCCGAGTGCGATCGGCTTCCAGTGCACCGTAACGTCATGTTCCCTGGCGAGTTCTCGCAATCGGTGCTGGCCGATGTAACTGTAGGTCGACGAAAAGTCGAAATAGAAATCGATGTCGGAGCTCATTGGATCACTTTCATAAATGAACTTATAGAAATATATAGCCCTGGCGCCTCATTGGCAATGCGCACAAGACCCGAATGTCGGTTATCGGCAGGCCTCGTCCGCGCGCGAATAACATCCGTTCGGGTCGCGGACCATGAGCATTTTTTCTGTTTTTGCTTGCACCCCGGTAGCTGCTTGCGGTTACTCTTGATGAGTCAATCTTTGTTGCCGGAACGAGTCCATGCCCGTCACACCACCGACTACCGACGAGGTGCGCGAACTTGCGCGCCCGGAGCAATTCAGGATCCCGCCCGACTGGGAGGATGAGAACGGTCACGTCAACGTCCAGTTCTACCAGGCGCTCTACGAGCGGGGCGGCCGGCCGCTCATGGAAAGTCTCGGCATGGACGATGCCTATTTCAGCGAGCGCCGTCTCGGCGTCTTCGATCTCGAACACCACATTTCCTATTTCAGCGAGATCCACGTCGGCGAGACCGTGAGCGTCTATACACGTCTGCTGGACCGGACCGATAAGCGCTTCCACGGCATCGTGTTCATTGTCAACGACAGCCGCGACCTGCTGGCCTGCACGCTCGAGTTCGTCGCGAGCGGTGCGGATCTCGAAGCACGGCGCTCTGCACCCTATCCGGATGACGTTGCCGCCGCACTCGATCGAATCATCGCGGAACACCGCAAACTGAGCTGGGACGCTCCGGTCTGCGGCGTCATGTCCGCCTGACCACGCTTTCGATTGGCGTCAGGCGACTTGCCGCTGCGCTTTGCGTATGTCCTCGCCGTGCGCCCAGGTCGCATGCGTGCCGCTACAGATCCGGTGCGGCAGAATAATCCGGCATACTGGCCCCGCGTCGAAATCGCTGGCGTCGATCAGTAACGCCTCCGACCGATCCTCGTTGAGATCCGTGACGAAGGTGACGAGGTAGCCGTCATCTTCGGCCGTCGCGCCGACGCGTGGTGCAAAGCCGGCCTCGCTGCCGTAGCGATTTTCACCGAGATCGATCGACCAGGAGTCGCCCGACTCGAGGTCGTGCTTCATGAAACCCGTGAACATGAACCAGCCGTCTTTGGGAATGGCGCTGTAGCCATAGCGATAGCTGCGTCCGCCGTGGCGCTGGTTGATGGTGCCGAATTCGAGTGTGCGGTCGTCGAGACGTTCCTCCCGGGTTTCGCCGGTCTTCATGTTGAAGCGCCAGCGGTGCAGACGAGGCTGCAACAGGCTCTGATCGAGATACGCCATCATGCGCTCGTACCCCGGCGGCGCGTCGGGATAATTGCCGGGCTCGGGATGCTCCTGGAAGTAGCCGTCCAGTATGACCTCGTCGCCTTCCTCGCGGGCATTCAGCCAGTGCAGCACGTACGTCGGCTCGGCTTCGAACCACTTGATGTCTTCGGGCTGGCCCATGCGCGGGATGACGGCGAAGCGACTCGGCACACCTTCGTGCATGCGCACGGCATGCACGTCGCGCTTCAGCATTTCCGCATCCCAGAAAAGCGGCAGATCGTTGAGGATCGCGTAGTTTTCGGTAAACGCCATGTCGTGCGGCAGCCGCGGGCCGGCCAGCGGTATCGGCACGTAGTGCTTGAGTTTGTTGTCCGGACCGACCACGCCGTAGTGCATGTACGGTTCATGCGTCGAGTAGTTGAAGAACAGGAGTTCGCCGGTCTGCTCGTCAAGCCTGGCGTGTGCGGAGATACCGTCAAGCGGTACCCAGCCCTCGGTCCCATGTTGCTCGAGCGTGTATGGATCCAGGCGATAGCCCTCACCGCACTGGTAAAACGTCGACAGCACTTTGCCGGCGTGCACAACGACGTCCGTCGAGGACGAATCCTTGAGCCATTCCTGCGCGCCCCAGCCCGGTCGCGTCGAACTGGAGGGATGCTCCATGAGCCCGGCCCACAGCGAATGGCCGGCTTCCTGTTCCGCCGCGAATCCCTTGGTCCGGACGAAGCGGTTGCGGTATTCCGCCTTGCCGTCCAGAAAGCTGATCATGTGGATCATGCCGTCGCCGTCGAACGGGTGATAGCGACCGATCGCCTCGTGAACCTGGTTCTCCGTGTTGCGCAGGTAGACCCCGTCGATGTCCTTCGGAATCTCGCCGATGACCTGCATATCGGACGCGTTGAATTCGTCGTAGTTCGGCGTCCATGCACCGTTCAGGTAGGGATGATCCTTGGATTTGATCGTCGAATTGATGTGTGCAACGTGTTCTAGCTGCATAACCGATCCTCTGGTACAGTTGTACGTCTTGTTATAAAAGTTACCATTGGGCAACCCGCCCTGCAAGGCCGGAGTTGGGTGTAGAATGTGACCGACTGCCCGATTTTGAACCTGGTCGTGGCCAGCTGGCAGGCAAGCCAGTCTATTTATGCAAGTCACTGGTCCGGGCTCGGGTTGGGCGGTCGGTCTGACCCACTTTGATAAACTTGCCGCGGATAAAGCATGCAGACGACTCCACAACAACGAATTGACGAGCTCACCGGCCGCGGCTGGTGGGGCGAACGAACGCTGCTCGATATGTTCGACGATGCGGCTGCCGCATCGCCCGACCACCCTGCCCTGATCGACCAGTTCAACCGCAGCGAGTTCACCGATGGCGACGCCCTGCGGCTCACGTTCAGGGAGGTCGACGATGCCGCGGCCCGTCTCGCCACGACGCTGCATGCCGGTGGCATCCGGCAGGACGACATCGTCGTCGTGCAGCTGCCCAACATCGCTGAACTGCCGGTCCTGTATCTCGCGCTGGCGAGGCTCGGCGCGATCATCAGCCCCGTACCCATACAATACGGCCCGTTCGAACTGGAGAAGGCCCGGGAGGTACTCGACCCGGCCGCCTTCATATCGCTCTCCAACTTCAAGGGCAAGAACTTTGCCGCCGATCACAGCAGCGCTTTTGCCGACGGTTGCAGCCTGTTCGCGTTCGGTAACGACATCGCGGGCGGCTTCACCGCACTCTCACTGACCGAAGGCCCGACGAGCAGCAGCGAATACGCCAGCTATGCGAATGACATCGACATATCGGCGAACGACATCCTGTCGATCTGCTGGACATCCGGCACGACCGGGCAGCCAAAAGGCGTGCCGCGCAGCCACAACATGTGGATGGCGTCCGGCAGGGGCGCGCACGATGTCGCGGACATGCGCGACGGTGAAGCGATCCTGAATCCGTTCCCGATGGTCAACATGGCGGCCATTGGCGGCTTCCTGTTTCCCTGGCTCATGCGCGGTGCGACGCTCGTGCTGCACCACCCGCTCGACCTGCCGGTTTTCCTGAAGCAGATCGAGCTGGAAAAAATCGCGTACACGATCGCCCCGCCCGCCGTTCTCAATATGCTGCTCAAGAAGCGTGAGCTTCTCGATTCCATCGATATGAGCAGCCTGCGTGCGATCGGCTCCGGCAGCGCACCGCTGTCCGAATGGATGGTGGCCGAATGGCAGAACGCGTTCGGCATCGCGATTCTCAACGTGTTCGGCTCGAATGAAGGCATCTGCCTGGCCTCCGACCAGCACGACCTGCCGGATCCCGCCGACCGCGCCCGTTACTTCCCGCGTTTCGGCGTCGAGGGCTACGCATGGCGCAATCGCGCCGGCGCCGAGAACCTGACGCGCCTGGTCGAC
>JAHHOT010000006.1 GCA_018677555.1 Gammaproteobacteria bacterium
GCCGCTTGCGGGTAGTCTGTATAGGCGCTGACGCCGACGATCAGGTCCCCTGCGCCGATATCAAACAACATTTCCGCGAGATGTGGCGCAAGGGTGACGATACGCAAATCCCCGCTGTTGCCGGCAGCGGATGGCTCGGCAACTTTATCCGGCACGCGGTTGTCACAGGCGGCGCCGAGGCTGGCAGAAATGAGTAGAATCGGCGCCAGCAGGCAGCGCGTCACACCGACCAGCCATACAGCGTCATCGCGGCGATAACCGCCGCCCAGATGAACAACAGGCGGAAGACCAGACCGCTCGCTGCCGTCCCGCCGCGAATGCCCCGATCGACCGCGGATTCGCCGTCAAGTGTCTGCAACGCCAGTGCACCGGCACCGACTCGCGCAAGGAGCCGTTCGCTTTGTTCGCCCTGTGACAGTCCCCGCGACTCGTCGCCGGATTTCCACGCCGACAGGGCGCCGTCCAGATCGCCTGCCATGCCGTAGCCTATCGCGGTGAGCCGGGCCGGGATCCAGGCCAGCCATCCGTGCAGTGTAGTCGCTGCAACGACGATTCTTTCGTCAATTCGGGTTTCCTCGCGGGTGGCTTTGAAAACGGCGCGGCGTCGCACAAGATCGGTGACCCGGTAAGCCCATGCGCCCACGGGTCCCAGCAAGACAAACCAGAAAATGACGGCGAACAATCGATTGTTCGCCTGCACGCAAACCGCCTGTTCGACCCGCTGAACACGCTCCATCGGATCTTCCGGCACATCCGATTCCATAAGTGCCTTGGCCGACCGCACGATGTGTTCTTCGTCGCCCGCTTCGAGCGCCTTGCAATATTCATCGATGTCCTCGCCAATGTCCTTGGGACCAAGCGAGAAGAACAAAACGACGATTGCCAGGATGAGGTACGGGAATCCGTACAGAGTGTCAGCCAGCGCCAGCCTGATCAACAGCACGGGCAATATCAGCAACACGGCGAGCAATCCAACCGGTATCAGCGTCGGCCAGCGTTGCACGCGATCGACCGCATTGAACCCTGCATCAATCAATCGATCGAGCCACCGAAGTTCCCTGAGGTGAAAAAGCTGCGTTGCAAGACGCTCGATAACAAGTCCGATTAACAGAGCGAGCAGTTTCATTTTTCGCCGCCATCCTCACCGCGCCGGGCAAGGCCATCATACAGACGCAACCAGTCGAAAGCAGGGCCCGGATCCGTCTTTCTGCCCGGCGCGACGTCACAATGACCAGCAATTCTTCGCGTGGTCAGGCCTTTGTACGTCTCCATCAGGGCGGCTAAAATGCCAACGAGGACGTCGTACTGCGCATCGTCATAAGGCGTATCGTCATCGCCTTCGAGCTCTACACCGATGGAGTAGTCATTGCAGTTCGGCCGGCCGCGAAAACAGGATGTGCCGGCATGCCAGGCGCGACGGCCAAAAGGCGCGAACTGGACAATGGCACCGTCGCGACGCACGAAAAGATGCGCGGACACCTGCAATCCCTCGATCTCACGAAAATACGGATGCTCGCCCCAGTCGAGACAATTGGTAAAAAGTTGCTCCACGTGGGGACCGCCGAACTCGCAGGGCGGCAGACTGATACTGTGAATAATAATGAGTTCAGGTTCCGTTCCGGCGGGGCGATCGTCCTGGTTGGGTGACGGACACTGCACTGCCGGGCGCAGAATCCCTACCCCGGGACTGACGGTATATTTCACCTGTGCTGGCTCGATCAATGCCTGTCCTGTCGCTAACGCCCCGACGAGAGCTTTGACATACTCGGCCGGATCCATGCTTAATGTCAACGTCATGAGTTCGCCGCACCGGATATTCTCGAGCGTTTCCGTGAAAGCAGGCGATGAGCTGTCACTCGAGGGCGATCGTGCGCGCTACGTCAGCCGCGCGCTCCGCCTGAGACCAGGGGATCGTTTCATTCTTTTCGACGGCAGCGGCGGCGAGTATCGCGTTGCGATCACCCGAATAACAAAGAATCGCGTCGACGTTCTTCCCGAATCGTTCGAACAACGTTCCGTTGAGTCAGCACTGGCGATACGGTTGTTGCAGGGAGTAGCGAAAGGCGAGCGCATGGATACCGTCGTGCAGAAAGCGACAGAGCTCGGGGTGGCGCGCATTTCGCCAGTCCTGACCGAATATTCCGTTACCCGCCTGGACGAGGACAAAGCTTTGCGTCGAGCCAGCCACTGGCAACGCATCGCCATCAGCGCCTGCGAGCAAAGTGGACGCAATACCGTGCCACAGGTCGATACACCGCGCGCGCTTGCCGGTGTATTGCAACGGCCGAACCGCCTGCCAGGGCAGCGCCTGGTGCTAAGCCCGGACGCAGCAACGCAAATCGGCAGCGCCGCGCTGGCTGACACCCCGGTTACGTTGCTCGTCGGGCCGGAAGGTGGGCTCAGCCCCGTTGAGATCGAGAGTTCCATCAACGCAGGATTCGTCGCGCTGTCCATGGGCCCGAGAATCCTGCGCACAGAAACGGCTGCCATTGCCGCGCTCGCCATTCTTCAGGCAAGAATTGGCGACCTGTAACTCAGGGACATTCTTGTTTTTCGCGTGCGCGGCCAAAATCTGCCAACTGCGCCTCTGAAAAACATGAATGTCCCAGTGCGCAAAATGGGGACATTCCTGATTTTCACGAAAATGCGGTGCACACGATTAGCCGGGACGATGAAAATCAGGAATGTCCCTTTTTACGGGGGCGGGGCGTCACGCCTGGATCATCTCCGTAGCGATCATATCTTCGAGTTTTTCCAGGTGAGGTACGAGTGGATACTCGTTGATCATCTTGACACGACACAGAACCGGTGCATCGCTGCCCCAGCCATCGGCGGTATCCAGTCGCAATACGTCCTTGTTGACTCTCACCAGCTGCGGGAAACCCTGGGTAAGTATGCCGAAGAATCCCGACTGGACCTTGCGTGCGCCGGCGTAAAAAACAACCACGCGTGTTCGGCCGGTCATCGCGGGGAGTTCCTTGTCAATTGTGCCCTCGAAAGCAACGACGGGCAGCTCACGACCGTTCCAGTTGAGATTGCCCAGCAGCCAGTCCTTGCTGCCAAGTGCCTGTTCCGGTTTGGTGAAGCGCACAACCTCCGCAACGCAGGCACGCGGCACGATCAAACGGTCGTCCGACAGTGGAATCAGCAGGCTGTAAAGCTCGTCCTGCTCGGTGCTCATCCCAGGGTAATCCCTTTTTCTTCCAGCAAGCGCTGGATAGCCGCAAGTAACTGGGCATCCTGGTACGGCTTGCCAAGATAGTCGTTCACGCCAATCTCGATAGCGCGGGCACGGTGTTTGTCACCCACACGCGAGGTAATCATTATGATCGGCACATCGGCAACGCGTTCGTCGTTACGCACATGCGTGGCAAACTCATAGCCATCCATACGCGGCATCTCGATGTCCAGCAAAACGATGTCGGGCTTGCATTCCTGCAAAACACTGATGGCGTCCAGGCCGTCCTTTGCGGTCACGGAACGCATTCCGTTACGGTCGAGGAATCGTTCCATGACGCGACGCACGGTGATGGAATCGTCAACCACCATCGCGAGCGGTCGTGCGTCCGTCGGTTTCGGCGCTGCCGACTTCAGTTCGACGACCGGCGGCCCGCTGCGTACCAGGGCGTTGATGTCCAGAATGAGAACGATGCGCCCGTCGCCGAGGATCGTAGCTCCCGAAACACCGCGAATACTGGCGAGTTGTGGTCCGACGGACTTCACGACGATCTCCTGGCTCGCGAGCATCTCGTCCACCAGCAACGCGGCCGAATGCTCGCCGGCACGTACCAGGATTATCGGTACGAATGCATCTTCGTCCGGCAGTTTCGCCGACGGCCCGCCGAGATACATTCCAAGATGACGGAAACGATAGGTCTGCTCGCCGTATTCGTATGCCGGTTCGCTCTGGCTGAGCATCGTTTCGAGTTCGGAGCGGGCAACGCGTTGCACGCCTTCGACCGTTGGTAGCGGCAATGCGTAAACCTCATCGCCGGTACGCACGATAAGCGCCTGCGTAATGGCCAGCGTGAACGGCAATCGAATTGTGAAGTTGGTTCCCTGGCCGGTTACCGACGCTATTTGCAGCGATCCGCCAAGCTGCTTCACTTCGTTGGCCACAACGTCCATGCCGACTCCGCGGCCAGCTGTCTGCGTTACGGTTCCCGCGGTCGAGAAGCCGGGCCGCAGTATCAACTGCATGATTTCGTCGTCGCTCGCCTTGCTATCGGGCTTCAGCAGGTCGCGTTCGTAGCCTTTGCGACGAATCGCATCGACATCGAGTCCGCGCCCGTCGTCAGCGACATCGATCACCATCTCCGATCCTTCACGGCGAACGCGGACAGTAATCTGGCCGGTCGCCGGCTTGCCCAGAGACTGGCGCTCTTGTGGCGTCTCGATGCCGTGTACGACGGCATTGCGCATCATGTGCTCCAGCGGCGGCAGCATCTTGTCGAGCACCTGTCGATCGAGTTCGCCGGACGCACCCTCCACCGCGAGTTCGGCGCGTTTGCCGGATTCGCTGGCCACCTGCCGCACTAGCCGGGTCAACCGTGGCACGTTTCGCTGGAACGGCACCATGCGCGTACGCATCAGGCCGTCCTGCAATTCCGCCGTCACGCGCGATTGCTGCACGAGCAGCGTCTCCGCCTCGGAAACGACTGATTGCAGCAGGTCCTTCAGGCTGCCCATATCGTTAGCCGACTCCGCCAGTGCCCGTGACAGCTGTTGAATATTCGAGTAGCGATCCATCTCCAGCGGATCAAAGTCGCGCGCGATCTGCGTATCCTGATGACCGTGCATGATCTGCGCTTCTGTCTCTATCTCCAACTTGCGCAATTGTTCACGCAGACGCGTGACGGTCTGGTCCATTTCCTCGACGTGAAACTCGAACGTACTGACCTGCTGACTGAGTCGCGAGTGAAATATGCTGATCTCTCCCGCGGCATTCAGCAGGTCTTCCAGCAACTCGGCATCGATGCGGGTGAATTCCTGGCGTGGCTCCGCGACGGCCGGGATCGGCCGGATCTCCTCGATACCCGTATCTTCCAGCTCTACTTCAATCTCGAGCTCTTCATACTCCTCCGGCGGCTGACGCGGCGTGAATTGCGAAACGGTGGCAAGCTGCCGCGGTTCGTCCGGAGCTGCCTCTTCGTCATCCAGGTCGCCTGGAATCGGTTCGTCAGCGGGCGGTAGGGCTTCCTCTCCGGCCCCTGGCTGCGCTTCATCTGCTGCCGGCGGTTCCTCCATCAGCAGCGATTCGAGCTCGTCGTCAATGCCGGTTCCTTCCGCTGCGGCGCGCATCGCCTCATCGGCGTCCGGGGACCGTTGGATGTTGGCCGTTTTGTCCGCTTCCTCGAGCGCCGGCACATCGATGATGACCATGCTCACGGTGTCATCCGGCTCCATGGTGAAACGCGTCGGCACGGCCTCTTCTGTTTCGGCGACGACCTCGATGTCCGGCGCGTCCTCGATAAACACTTCCGGCTCTTCATCCGGCAGTTCGCCCGCCGCGGCCGCATGCAATCGCCGCTCGAGCTCGGCCGCTGGCCGAACGCGCCGGCCTGCGATCACGTTGTCCCGCATTCGGTGCAACTCGTCGATGCTTTCCTGCAGCAGGCGATCGATCGGGGCGCCCGCGGGGACACGCCCGTCATCCACGGCGATGAGCAGCGCTTCGAGTTCGTGGCTCAGGTCGCCCATCGCAGGGATTCCCGACATCCGTGCACCACCCTTCAACGTGTGCAGATGACGTTTCAATTCCTCTACCGCGTCGCGCGCATTGCGGTCGTCGCTCCAGCGCTCGAGCGCGTCGTCGGCCGCTTCGAGCAGCTCGGCCGCCTCTTCGGAAAAAATGGCGGCGATTTCCGCGTCGTAGTGCGGTTCCCCGGCGTCTTCCGCCTGATCGTCGAGATCCGGCGCAGGTTGTTCCTCCAGCTCGGCTGCCGGCTCCACGCCGCGGGCTGTTTGTATCGCGTCCGTCAGCGTGTTGAGATGATCGATAAGGGCCGCAAAGTCCTGGCGTTCACGGACCGGTTGATTGATATCCGCAACAATCGTTGCAATCGCATCGGACGCCGTCCGCAGCGCTTCCAGGCCGGACTTCTGGAAGCCCACCTTGTATTCGTATACGCGCCGGACAAAGCGGTTGAGCGCGCCGGCGACGGCAACGCCGCGCTCTACGTTCGCCATGTTCGCGCTGCCGTGCAAGGTATGGCAGGCGCGATGCAACTTGTCAGTCACCTGGAACGGTGGACTGTGTCCGTGGCAAGCGTCGATGTAGTCATCGATCGCTGACAGGTGACTGTCCGTTTCCTTGGCGAAGATATCCAGCAATACCGGATCCATTTCCAGCGCCGGCGGTTCTTCCTGCTTCGGCTGGTCCGTCTCCGGCGCGACGGTGGTCAGTACGGCTGCGTTCGGATCGCCCTCGGCGAAAGCATTTGCGCGCGCCATGATCAAACCCACGTCCGCGGTCGGCTCCGTGCCGATTTCCAGCTGCTCGACGAGTTCCGGCAATACGCCGAATGCGTCCGCGATGAAAGAAACCATTGGCGGCGTGCGTTGCAACGTGCCGTTGATCAGGCGGTTCAGAAGATTTTCGATTCCCCAGCTGAATTCGGCTATGCGCTCGGCACCGACCATGCGCCCGCTACCTTTCAGCGTATGGAATGAACGACGAATCGTTATCAGCGTCTCCATGTCGTCCGGTGCATCGATCCATTGCGGCAGGTTGCGCTTTATCGACGCAAGCTCTTCTTTTGCCTCCTCGATGAACAGCTCCAGCAACTCCGGATCGAGGTGTTCGACATCTGCGGATACAACCGGCATCGGCATGATCGCGGTGGCATTGCCGGACTCGATGTCCTCTTCCTGGCTGGCGGCAAACGCCTGGATATCGGCTGTGGCGATTTTCTGCGTGCGCCCCGTCTGGTCAACTCCGGACTCCTCTGCCTTCAAGCGGTTTTCGAGGTCGCGCAGCACGGCGAGACAAGCTTCCGCATTGTCCAGCATGTACCACGGTTCGTTGCGCCCGGCCTTGACCGTTTCCATGTAGTACTCAATGCTCACAATCGAGTCGGCGAGACGATCCGTCTCTTTCTGCGAGAGCCGCGCTGGTCCACTGCCATGCAGCGCCAGGTCGATCAGGTTACCGATGCGATCGACGACCTCCATGGCACGTGTCTTGTTGAGCATGAGCAACCCGGCCTTGATGTCGCGAATCAGTGTCGGGACGTTGTCCAGCCCTTGCGCGTTGCTTCCGGTCTGTATCGATTGACTGAAGGTTTCCTTGATACGCGCGAGATTTATGATGCATTCGCGCATGACCGCCTCGGCCACTTCCTTGTAATCCGCATCCTCAGCCGGTGGCAGGATCTCCTCGTCGGCAGGCGCTGGTTCCGACGGCAGGATGAGGCGAACGAGTTGCTGGTCGAGCCGATCCTCTACGCGCAGCAGCGTTGATGCAATCTCGATGATCGTTGCTTCGTTCGCGGCGCCGCCGCTCGAGACCACCTCCTTGAGACGGTCGATCTCGAGTTCAACGTCGCCGCGCAGCTCACCGAGGCCGAGCACGCCCAGCGTATCGCTGATTTTTTTCAACAGATCGAGCTGCGGCACGAGTTCGGAGGACTTGTTCATCCCCGTACGCACGTAAATGTCCAACACGTCTTTCACCCGGCCAAGGTCTTCCTTGATAGCCGCAGCGACGGTCTCCATCAGCTTGATGCTCGGCGCCGCTAAACTCTCCCTCGCATGCTCAACCTGCTCGTCGCCCGGGAGCAGTTCTGCAAGATTGAACGCCGCGCGAATCTCGCTGATCCTGGGGCCGGCATTCCCCGACCGGGCGACGTAGAAAAGCAGGTTGTTCAGCAGATCCGTGACCGGGTGCTTGTCGAACGCGTCGACGCCATCGTCGATCAGGCGCTTGATCTGACGATCGGCCTGCCCGAGCAATCGCTTGAGTGCCACCGAGGTATCGAGTCCGCCGTTCTGCAGCGATTCGAGGACGCCACCGAGCACCCACCAGAGCTGATACATGTCGTCGCGCGAGGAAGACTGCTCGAGCGCCAGCACCACGTTGGACAGGGTCTGCAGATGGCGCTCCGTATCGCTGCCCTGGATCCAGCCGAGCAGCGCCAACTGGAATCGCGGCCGGAGTTTACGGGCGACGTATACCGGATCCTCGCCGGACACCGCTCGCCCGGCCGCAGCGTCCGCGTGCCGCGTCGGTGACAGGTTGAGCAGCAGCAACGTGCCCTCTGAAAGCAACGGTTGCCCCCGGGTGGCACGCAGGTCGTTCAGCATCGGCAGTAACACGAGCGCAATGTCGCGTCCGCCGCCGAGGAGTCTTTCGATGTATACCGGTAGCTGCACCATCGCGCGCGTCAGCGCGTCCAGGCCGTCATCGCGCCCCTTGCCGGGGCGAAGATTCGCAAGGTAGCCGGACACCAGTTCCATCTCTTCGGCCAGCAAAGCGGCGCCGTAAGTCTCCGTCATTCGCAGCGCGCCGCGCACCTGGTGCAACAGCTGGCCGCAACGGACCAGTGCCGCCGAGCCGCCGCGTCCGTCGACGCAGTCTTCCAGCGCCAGGTGGGCACTGCGGATGGTCTCCATCAGCTCCTGGCTGACGATAGACAACGCGTTCGCTGCGATTTCTCGCGCGCCGGTCACGTCTAGCGGATCCTGTATGCCCGTGGTACTGCTCATCGAATGCTATCGCGCTGCTAGCCCGCCGCGTGATCTTCCCGATTGATACTTGCCGGCGTCATGCCCGACGGCACCGTGGCCGGACCGGAATTTCCCGGACGCGGGTTTTGCGCTGCCTGTTGCGGAGCGGCGCCCGTTGAAGAAAGTACGCTCGTGCCGGACAGGGCACTGGAGTGCAGCGCCGAATTCGGCAATGTGAACCCCGCCACCGATTGGCGCAGTTGCGAAGCCAGCTCCGACAATTTCGCAATTGCCGCAGCGGTCGCAGTGGTCGCCTGGCCGGTTTGCTCGCTGATCTCCCTGAGCTTGGTCGTCCGTCTCGTGACATCGGCAGCGGCCCCGGCCTGCTGGCGCGCCGACCCCGAAATATTCTGTACCAGGTTGGCGATCTGGTTCGACACCTGCTCGATCTCGTCAAGTGCCGCTCCGGCATTTTCGGCCAGCAGCGCACCGCCTACGACGTCGGTTGTGCTGCGCTCCATCGACACGACCGCCTCATTCGTATCTGCCTGAATCGTTCGAACCAGCACCTCTATTTGCTTGGTCGCGTTGGTCGAGCGTTCGGCGAGGCGCTGCACCTCGTCAGCAACGACCGCGAATCCCCGGCCGGCTTCGCCCGCCATCGACGCCTGAATAGATGCATTCAGGGCGAGAATATTCGTCTGTTCGGCAATGTCGTTGATCAGTTCGATGATGTTGCCGATTTCCTGGGAGCTTTCTCCGAGGCGCTTGATGCGCTTCGACGTGTCCTGAATCGTTTCGCGGATGGCGTTCATGCCGTCGATGGTGCGGCGCACGGCCTCGCCGCCTTTGTGCGCGACTTCAACGGAATGCCGCGCAACGTCGGAGGATCGCTCTGCATTGCCCGAAACCTCCTCGATGGATGCCGCCATTGACACGATGGACTCAGTGGCAGCCTTGATCTCACGACCCTGGTTGTCGGTCGCACGCGCCATGTGTGCGGCCGTGTTTTCGGTTTGTTTCGCAGCCGAATCAACCATGATCGCGGTCTCGTTGACGGTTGCAACCAACTCGCGCAGCTTTTCGATCGCGTAGTTAAACGAGTCGGCGATAGTTCCGGTGATGTCTTCGGTTACCGTAGCCTCCACCGTCAGATCGCCATCGGCGAGGCTGCCCATCTCGTCCAGCAGGCGCAGAATTGCCTGTTGATTGCGTTCGTTCTGTTGCACCTGCTCCTGCGATGCCCGTTCGTGCACCGCGGCGCGCGAGTGCTGCACCATGAGCCAAATCAGCAGCGCCAGACCGGCTGCCAGGCAGCCGAGGACCAGCCACGGGTCCTGCAGCAATCCCCCCTGCGAAGGGCTTGCCGTTGCGGTCGCTTGTTGCAGCCGGCCCGCGACATCGCTCAGCGCTGCCAGGTTACTGCCGATCTCATCCAGGTTAGTCGCGCTCGCGGTCGCTACAGTGGCGCGTGTTTCGATGTCCACGAGCTCGCTGACGACGGGAACCAGCGATATTTCGCGTTCGGCGCTGTCCAGCGGCGCAATATCCAGGCTGGAGGCCTCGCCGGACAGGGCATTGGTAACTTCCCGAAGGTAGCCCAGATCGTCGAAAATGTTGTCGACAGCGATTAGCGTCGTGCCCGGGATCGCACTCGCTGCCAACCCGGACAAGGTCGTATCCAGCCTGGCAGCGCGCTGCTGGAACTCCTGCAGCGCCGCGGTATTGCCGCTTGCTTCCATAAGCGCTTCGGATGCGGCCAGCAACATCGGTGTGTG
>JAHHOT010000033.1 GCA_018677555.1 Gammaproteobacteria bacterium
CCCCCGGCGCGACGACCACACAACGTCATGGTCGCGCCGGGGGCGACGCTCCTACAGATTGTGCTCGCGAGTGCTGGAATTTGCGGGGCGCTATCTGCTCAAATACCCATTCCCGGCGGAGCGTGCAGATGCCACTCATACGATTAACGATCATCCTTGCGGTCTTCTTCTGTGCCGGCGCACAGGCCGAGTCGACCGCGTTCGTCAACGTCAATGTCATACCGATGACGGAAAGTATCGTTTTGACCGGGCGCACGGTAGTCGTCGAGGGAGACCGGATAGTCACGATCGGCGACGTCAACGACACGATCATTCCCGACGAAGCGGTTGTTATTGACGGCACAGATCGCTTCCTGATACCCGGGCTGGCCGAGATGCATGGCCATGTCCCGGGGGCGAGCTCCAATACTCTCGAGCGCGTGTTGCATCTCTACGCCGTCAACGGCATCACGACGGTACGCGGCATGCTCGGGCAACCATCGCACCTGCAACTGCGCGAACGGCTGCTGGCCAACGAAATGGTAGGCCCGCGACTCATTACGTCGGGGCCTTCATTGAACGGCAACAGTGTAGCCGGCGTAAAAGACGGTGTGGAAAAAGTCAAAAGCCAGCACGAATCCGGCTACGATTTTCTGAAGATTCACCCGGGCCTCAAGCTCGACGAGTTCAATGCGATCGCCGGGACGGCGCAGGACCTCGAGATGCCTTTTGCCGGGCATGTGCCGGAAGACGTTGGCATACACAACGCATTATCGGCCGGCATCGCCACGATCGATCATCTCGACGGCTACCTGCAGGCGCTCGTTTCGCCGCACGATGACACCTCGGGAGGCCTGGGCGGGTTTTTCGGGTTATTCATCGCCGACCAGGTTGACGAATCCGGCATGCAGGCAATAGCGCAGGCGACCCGGGATGCAGGGGTATGGAACGTGCCCACGCAGTCACTGTTCGAACACGTAACGTCCAGTATGGACCCGGAGGAGATGCGCGGCTGGCCGGAAATGAAATACATGCCACCGGATACGGTAGAGCGCTGGGTCCAGTACAAGAAGGATCTGCTGAATGACGCCAACTACACGAGCGCGGAAGCCGCACGGGCAATCTCGTTGCGCCGCAGTCTTATCCTTGCGCTGCACGACGCCGGTGCCGGGTTGCTGCTCGGTTCGGACTCTCCGCAGATTTTCAATGTACCCGGCTTTGCTATTCATCGCGAACTCGAATACCTGGTTGCGTCCGGCCTCACGCCCTACCAGGCGCTGCGTACCGGCACGGTCAACCCTGCTGTGTACTTCGGCCACGCCAACGTGTTGGGCACCGTAGAGCCGGGCATGATCGCGGACCTCGTGCTGCTGGATGCAAACCCGCTTGCCGACATTCGCAACTCCCGCCGGGTTCATGGCGTCATGCTGCGTGGTCGCTGGTTGTCGCGGCCGGTTATCAGCGCAATGCTGGGCCAGCTTGAATTCGACTGATCGTTTCGTCCCGATTCGCGACTGCGCGGGCAAGCTCCGATTCGATGTGCGCGCGCTGCCGGACCGGCTGGTAGCGCGATGGCGTGGCTTCATTGACGAACCGTGGCAGTGGCGCGATCGTCACGTCGTCGTCCGCCGCGAAGAAGGTTACGGTGCTGTAGCGTCGCCACGGGGTTTTTCGCACCCGATGCCCGGTCGCTTTGTAGAAGCCATTCGTCCAGCGCTCGAGCATATCCCCCAGGATGACAACGAGCGTGCCGTCATCGGCGGGTGCGTCATACCAGTTGCCCGCCACATCAAGCAGTTCGAGGCCCGGTGCAGTCTGCGAGATTAGTGTGACGCACTCAAAGTCGGTGTGCGCTGCAATACCGACGTCCTGATCGGAGGCATTCTGCGTACTTTCCGGGTAGTGAATGAGTCGGAGCGTGTTGAGCTCGTGGCTTTGGCAGCGTTCGGCGAAAAAATTGCGATCGAGTCCCGCGGAGTCCGCCAGGGCGCGCAAAACTGCCGCTGCGATGCTGGCGACCGTCTCACGATAGTGGCGAAGTTCTTGCCGGAAGCCAGGCAGATCCGGCCATTTGTTTCGCTCATCGCGAAAACCGAAGTCGAGCGACTCCATGTGCGCGATTGTGCCGGGCTGGTAAGACGGCTCGCTCATCAGTGGTTCCCAGCCGTAGTCGCCGGGCGCGCTGCCTGTCCGTACCCTTTCTTTCACGCTGACCGGCATCGCGAAAAAGCGTTCCATTTGCTGCTGCATGTCGGCAAATGTCCTGCGCCGGCCGAAAGCATGGTCGAGGTAGAAAAAGCCGGTCTTCCTGCAGGCGCGTCCGACAGCTTGGCTCGCAGCGCGCAGACAGTTATCGTTACCGGTCAGCAGGTGTCGCGCGTCGATGACAGGAGCGGTTTCGCGCAGCGTACCCCTGATCGGGTCTGATTGTTTCAGTTCTCGAGTACTGGGCATGCTTGTCTCCTGCAGTCCGGCCTGTCAATCAGGCCTGGCACACACTCTGCCCACATGCTTTGCCGCGATCTTGACGCTATTCTGACCATATTGCGACCATACCGCTACCAGCCATAAAGGTGAGGCGTTGAACGAGCATCGGACGACCGGCGTACGCGAATACCGTTTCGGGGACTGCAGCATGGACATGCAGGCCCGCGAACTGCGCCGGGGCGATACCGTGGTGGCGACGGAGCCGAAGGCTTTCGATCTGCTCGCATACCTGATTGCAAATCGCGACCGCGCCGTCGACAAAACTGAGCTGCAAGACGAGGTCTGGACAGGGACCATCGTCACGGAAAGTGCGCTGACGCGTTGCGTGATGAAGGCGCGTCGCGCCATCGGCGACAGTCAGGATGCGATCAAGACCGTGCGTGGGCATGGATACCGCTTTGCCGGCGACGTTGACGAGATTCGCGATCGGCCCGCAAGCCATCCCGCGTTGCAGTTGCCGGACAAACCGTCCGTCGCTGTGTTGCCATTCATTAATCTCGGTGACGATTCCTCGCAGGACTATTTCTCCGACGGCATTACCGAGGACATCATCACGGAGCTGTCGCGGTTTCGCTCGATTTTTGTAATCGCGCGGCATTCTTCGTTCAGTTTTCGAGGTCAATCAATGCGTACGCGGGAGATTGCGCGTGAGCTTGGCGTTCAGTATGTCGTGGATGGCAGTGTGCAGCGATTCGCCAACCGAGTGCGCATCAACGTGCGACTGGTGGAAGCAGCATCCGAAGCGCAGCTCTGGTCGGAGCGTTTTGACCGGGAACTGGAGGATATCCTGCTGGTGCAGGACGAAGTCGCTGCAACGGTTGCTGCAACGATTGGCGGCCGCGTCGAGGCAAGGCGCAGCCGCAGGCGTTTCGATTCCATCGGCCTGGAATCCTACGACTACGTGCTGCGCGCGCAGGCACTTTATTACCAGGTGGACAAGGCGGCCAATGACGAAGCGATGGCATTGCTGGAAAAAGCAGTGGAGATCGACCCGGACAACGCGCGCGCAATGATTCTGCTTGCCGCGTGCCACTCGATGGCGAGCTGGTCATTCTGGGCACAGGACGATGAAGGTTCACGCCGCATGGCTCTGGAGCTGGGCCAGCAGTCACTCGCGCTCGACAATACGGACAGCCTCGCGCACGCGTTGTTTGCCGAAATCCTGTTCGACTGCGAGCAGGCCGAACTTGCCGAGTACCATTTCCTGCGCGCGTTGTCGCTGAACCCGAACGACATCGCAGCCCGAGCGTTATATGCGGCCAAGTTGTCGGCCATGGGCCGCCGCGAGGATGCGCTCGAACAGATTCAAATTGCGGAGCGGCTAGACCCTTTCGGCCTGCACTGGATTCCCTGGATCAAGAGTACCGTGATGTTCGCTGCACGCCACTACGAGGAAGCCGCCGTCGCTTTCGAAACGATGGCTGTGCCGCCCAACGAGGCGCGCTACATTGCCGCGGCTGCTTACGCACAGCTGGGCCGGCTGGACGAGGCCGCCAATGAGCTTCGGCTGTTCCAGGAGAACGCCCGCCAGGACATGCCCAACTATCCGGGCGATAGCGCGCGCGACATGCGCCGAATGCTCGAGCGAATGGTGGACTTCGATGACGCCGCCGATCTTGATCACCTGATGGAATCTCTCGAGATCGCAGGGCTGCGTTGACGGTGCGATGCAACCGAAACGCCGCGGGCAGCATCTAACCCCTGAAAACAACATTATCCCGGGGCAAAAAAAAGGGCCGTAAAATGCGTACATTCTTGTTAATGGCAATGTTCACCGCCAGCCTGGCGAGTGCCGCCTGGACCGATTACGAGGAAATACAGGAACTTGAGCTCGCCACAAGCGGAATCGAACGTCTCGCGATCGATGCGGGCGCTGGCAGCATGGAGATCACGGGCGTATCGCGCACAGACAAGATCATGGTCACCGCCATCATCCAGGTGCCGGGTAAGAATGACGAAGACGCACGTGAAATAATTGAGCAGGACCTGACGCTAAGCCTCCGGAAAAAGGGAGACGTCGCTGAGCTGCGGAGCTGGTTCGACAACTCCGGCTGGAGTTTCCGCGACAGCAGCGGCAGTGTGCGCCTCGAGGTGCGCGTACCGGAGCAGATGTCGCTCGACATCGAGGACAGCTCCGGTTCGATCACAGTCAGCGACGTGCGCGGTGACATCGATATCAGCGACACCTCCGGATCGATCAGGATGTTCGACGTCGGCGGCAACGTTCGGATCGATGACTCGTCCGGGTCGATACTGGTAAACGGTGTCGGCAAGGACATCGAAGTTGACGACGGTTCCGGCAGCATCACGATCGAGCGTGTCGGGGGCAGCGTCAAACTGGAAGATGGCTCGGGGGGGATCCGTGTCAGCGATGTCGAGAAAGACCTGATCATTGAGGAGGACGGCAGCGGTTCGGTCAAGTTCTCGAACATCCGCGGCACGGTACACAACGACGGCTAGCTAAGACTTCCTGTCGTTCGATCAAGGGCCTCCGGGCCCTTTTTCAGTGCGCGAAACCCCTTCCTGGCACACTGTTATCATGACCCTCATCGCTGGCACCGGATGGGCAGAGCTATGGCTGGTAAATACGATCAACGACTTCTCGACCTCTACGATGGCTACGCGCATGGTTTTATTACCCGGCGCGAGTTCCTCGATCGAGCAGGAAAAATCACCGTATCCGGCATGACGGCTGCAGCAGCCCTCGCGGCGCTCAGCCCGGACTACGCTCTCGCCAACCAGGTTTCGCCGGACGACTCTTCCATCGATGCATCCTCGCAGGACTACGATTCACCCGATGGTGCCGGTGAAATGCGCGGCTACCTCGTCAAACCGGCCGGCGTCAGCGGAAAAATCGGTGGTGTCGTTGTCATACACGAGAACCGCGGGCTGAACCCCTACGTCAAGGACGTTGCCCGGCGCGTCGCGAAGGCGGGGTTTCTGGCGTTCGCCCCCGATGCGTTGCATCCGCTCGGCGGCTATCCCGGGAACGATGACGAGGGCAGGGCGATGCAGAGCAAGCGTGATCGCGCCAAGATGTTCGAGGACTTCGTGGCGGCGGTTCGCTTCCTGCAACGGCACGAGGACTGCAACGGCCATGTCGGCTGTGTCGGCTTCTGCTATGGCGGCGGCGTAGCCAACGCTCTGGCTGTGAGAATTCCCGAGCTCGCCTGCGCGGTGCCGTTTTATGGCCGGCAGCCGCCGCTTGACGATGTGCCGAAAATCAGGGCGCCGCTCATGATTCATCATGGCGGGCTGGACGAGCGGCTCAATGCGGGCTGGCCTGCCTACAAGGAAGCGTTGGACACGGCGGGCAAAATCTACGAGGAATTCACCTACGCGGGTGCCAACCACGGTTTCCACAATGACACGACACCCCGCTACGACCCTGACGCCGCCGAGCTGGCGTGGCGCCGCAGCGTTGAATTTTTCCAAAAGTACCTGGTCTAATTTAACGGGATAATGCGGAAAGCACCGATAGCTTTCCGTCAATCAATAGCTTACGTTGCACGTCGCGATTGCGGCACGTACCTGCCACCTGTGGGCTAGAATGAGGTACAGGCCGGATGGTGAAAGATATGCGAAATCATCTCATTATTTTACTGGCGGTGATTACGGCTTTGCCGGCGCTTGCACAGCGCCCCACGGACGAGCGTGGGGAAACCGGCGCCGCAAAGACAGTCATCGGACAACGCAACCCAGCGCTCTCGGACGGTGCGCAGGCGTTGCTGGCCGGAGACATTGAAGAAGGGCTGCGATTGACGCACCTCGGCCTCAAGGCGGCATTCGGCAAGCGCGAAGAGGAAGCGGCGCTGTCGAATCTCTGCGCGGGTTACATCATGGCCGAGAAATACGACGATGCGCTGGTTTACTGCGAAATGCTGATAACGCGTAACGACAAGAGCTGGCGCGCTTACAACAATCGTGCGGTCATATACATCAAGACCAAACAGTGGGATAAAGCGGACGCCGATCTCAAGAAAGGCGAATCGCTCAATCCAGGCGCTCACACAATGAAAGTGGCGCGAGCGATGTACATGGATGCTGTGCACCCGGTCGCGCCCGAGATTGAAATTGACGATCGTAAGTCGAAAACGAATGAACCGCCGCAGCTGCTCTAGGCAGCGCGGCGTACTCGCAACGGGTTTCATCCTGGTTTCGCTTGCCGTCATCGCACAAGAGCAGGATCTGACTCCGCGATTGAGCCACGTCACCGACGACGACACCGATCGCGTTCCAATGGTCACCGCGTTTCCCGACTACCCGTCGATCGCCCGGCGCGACCGCATCGAAGGCGAAGCTACCGTTTGTTTTCGCATCGATACTCGCGGCAAGGTGCTGAGCCCCAGGGTGCGTGAGAGCTCACACAGGATTTTCGTCAAGCCGACTCTGCGCGCAATTCGCGCATCCTCGTTCGAGCCGTTGCGGCCCGGGCAGACGCTCAAGGGCTCCAAGACCTGCCGCACCTATCGCTATCGTCTCGAATCGTTGCCGTCGAACCCGGATGTGCTCGGCGTCGAGCAGCCGGAGTAACGATTGACCAGGCTGTAAGCTGTGCCTGCTCGCGCACATTCAGTCGACACCTGACGAAATACGCAAAATCCAGTTTTAATTGTGCATATGTAAAGCATGGGTCCAATTTCATGCGCCGCACGCGTCGGGATGCTTTACAACGTTTTGGTAAACGCGCGATTTCTCCTCTGCAAAGCCAGCAAACTCAACAAGTCTGTCAACGGAACGGAACTTGCATTTGTATTGTTGAGCGACGACGTGGAGGTACGCCCCATGGTTAATCGTTTTACCAAAGTCGCGCCGTTTCTGTTGAGCGCCATAGGACTTGTGCTGCTGATGCTGATCTACACCGGCGGCAAGTCGACCCGAGCGAACGCTTGCAAAAGCAGCCCCGCCATTTACGTCAACGGTGAGTTACTCGAGTGCCTGCAAGGCAGGCAAGAGTAAGCGCGGCAACAACAATACTTACAGCGGCATCAACTCAGCGCCGTTGCAAACTCAGTGCACCCTGGCGCGCCCGACGAAATTCGTATCGGTGCCGAACCACACCTCTCCGGCCGCTTCATAGTAGTTCATGTGTCGCACGGAGCCACCGCCGCTTGGAATATCCGATTCTGTAATGAAGCTTCCGGTCGCCGTATCGAAGCCAACGAAACGATTTGGCGTGACGCCGGTCTCGACGATCCAGATGCGATCGTTTTTATCGACCGCCATACCGTAAGGTTTGCTGTCTTCACCGCTCGGCATCACCCACTGGCTGATCCTGCCGGTCGCCGGATCGTACTTACCCAGAAAGCCCAGCGCGTAGTCGCCGTACCAGATACTGTCGTCGGATGTGATGACCAGTCGACGCGGACGCGAGTCTTCGTCGGGCAGCTCGATCTCGTCCAGTTGCATGTTGACCGGGTCGATGCGCAGCAATTTATTCGTCCCGAACGCAACGACCCACGGAACGTCTTTTGAATCGATCACGATGCCGTACGGTCGCGCCTTCTTGGTCGGCACCTCTATCAGCTCCACGAACTGCCGGTCCTTGTGCAATTTGCCGACGAAGTTGCCGTGCTGAACGGTAAACCAGATGTCACCTTTGGAGTCGAACACCAGTGTATGCGGATCTTTCGCGCGCCGATGTGGCATGTCGACCTTGGTGATCTGGCCTGTGGCCGGGTTCAGCTTGCCGATATGTTTTTTCAGGTTGCCCGCGTACCAGATCGTTCGGTCCTCACCCACGATCAGGTTGTGTGGTCCGGTACCGAGTTCGAGATCGTAGCGATTGAACTCACCGGTCTCCGGGTTCAGATTGGCGACGTAGTGGCCGCGTTGCCCGACAAACCAGACGCGGCCTCGCTGATCGACGAACGGATCCCGTGGTCGGGATGACTCCCAGGGAACCAGCCACTCCTGGATTTCGACGGTATCGGCTGCGGCGTAGTCGCCTGCGGCCATTGCGCATACCGTCGCGAAGAGGAGGGATTTCAGCTTCATGACGGATCCTCCTGAGTCGTTGGCATGACGCCGTTCAATCGTACCCATAAATCGCCGCCGTGAACATGCGCTGCAGCACGAAATGTGTGCCGCGATCGTAAATCGCCGTATGTGTCAATGCGTGTGAAAATGCGTGAACCGGCTCCCGGCAGCAGGCCATTCTACAAGATCGTGGCTCATGCCCGGCCTGAAGCGGTAAAGCGCATGGCGTTCATCAATCGTTCGCCTGTCTCGCCAGATCCGGAAACAGCGCAGCGAGTCCGACTTCGCTGGCCTCGCACACGCCGCATTCGGTAATCAGGCCGGTGACGAGGCTGGCGGGCGTGACATCGAAAGCATAATTGCTGATCGCGGTATCGCTCCCGACAGTGAGCGTCTCCACAGTATTGCCGCCCACGCGGCCGTAAACATGCGAGACTTCGCGCGGGTCGCGTTGCTCGATCGGAATTTCGGCCAGACCGTCATGAATCGTCCAGTCAATCGTTGTCGAGGGCAGGGCGACGTAAAAAGGAATATTGTTCGCCGCGGCCGCCAGCGCTTTCAGGTAGGTGCCGATCTTGTTTGCGACGTCGCCGCTGCGCGTCGTACGATCGGTGCCGGTAATGCAGATGTCGACCATGCCGTGTTGCATCAGGTGGCCACCGGCGTTGTCGACGATCAGCGTATGCGGCACATTGTTTTGCGCCAGTTCCCAGGCCGTCAGTTGTGAGCCCTGGTTCCGCGGCCGCGTTTCGTCGACCCAGACGTGAACGTCGATGCCCTTTTCCTGCGCCAGGTAGACCGGCGCCGTTGCCGTACCCCAGTTAATTGTCGCCAGCGAGCCGGCATTGCAGTGCGTCAGCACGTTGACGGTCTCGCCGTCTTTCCGTTTTGCAATAGCTTCGAGCAGAGGCAGTCCATGTTCGCCAATCCCGCGCGAGATCTCCACGTCTTCGTCACAGATCGCCTGTGCCTCGGCGCGCAACCGTCCGATCAGGTCATCGTGGTCCGATAGCTTTGCCATTACACCGAGCATTCGCTCTATCGCCCAGCGCAGGTTGACCGCGGTTGGGCGGGTCGCCATGAGCTTGTCTGCTGCCTCGATCACGGGTCCGGCCGCGCCGCCGCTTTGGATCGACGCGAGATACAGACTCCAGGCTGCCGTGGCGCCTATGAGCGGTGCGCCGCGTACCGCCATGTTCGTAATGGCGCTGGCCCCATCGCGCCATGTTCCCAGATCGGCGATGACGAAATCATGCGGCAACCGGCGCTGATCGATGATCTGCACGATTGCGGGATCGTCCGGGCTCAGCCAGATAGTGCGAAACGATTCGCCTGCTGTATTCACGATGGATCCTTGCCGGCCAGTGACCGTCATTCTACCTTCACCACTGTGTCCCCTGCAGGGGCATCGTTATCAGGTTGCGCGGCGCGCCGACTCCAGGGTATTGGCCATCAGCATGACGATCGTCATCGGCCCAACGCCGCCAGGCACAGGGGTAATGGCGCTGGCCACCTCGCTGGCCTCGGAAAAGTCGACGTCACCCGTCAGCCTCGATTTTTTCTCACCGTCGATCTCGACCTCGATCCGGTTGATCCCGACGTCGATGACGACGGCGCCGGGCTTGACCCAGTCGCCTTTGACCATGTTGGGACGCCCCACGGCCGCAACGAGTATGTCGGCAGTACGCGCGACCGCGGGCAGGTCCTGCGTTCGGCTGTGGCATATCGTGACCGTTGCGTTTGCCTTGAGCAACAGGCTGGCCATCGGCTTGCCGACGATATTCGAGCGACCGATGATGACTGCATTCTTGCCGGAAAGGTCGTCACCGAGTTGCCGTTCGATCATCAGCATGCAACCGGCGGGCGTGCAGGGAACGAACGCATCGTCCGTCTGCCCCGCGGTGAGTTTGCCGATGTTCAGGAAATGAAAACCGTCGACGTCTTTCTCCGGCGCAATGGACTGCGTGATGCGTTGCTCGTCAAGGTGTTTCGGCAATGGCAATTGAACCAGGATGCCGTGAATGGCCGGATCCCGGTTAAGCTCATCGATCAGCTGCATCACATTGTCCTGAGACGTTCCTGCTTCGAGTGAATGTTGCACGGAGTGAAAGCCACACGCATCGGCGGTACGTTTCTTGTTGCGCACGTATACCTGGCTGGCGGGATCTTCCCCGACGATCACAACGGCAAGGCCCGGCTTGACGCCCTGTTCCGCGAGCATGGCGGCCGTTGTGGCCTTGATCGTCTCGGATAACTCCGCAGCGATAGCCTTGCCGTCGATGAGCGTTGCATTTGTCATAATTTCAAGCTCCGGACAAATAATGACCGCCTTTGCGAATTGCAGGGCGGTCTGGAAATTCGGGCGCAGATAGTACCGTCAGGCCGATAGCCGGTAAATAGCTGCAGCGTACATGCGGCATCGCGAGGACGCCCCCGGTGGCAGCAGGGGTCGGGTGCTACCATGTAATGAGGGATGCCGTAAGGAGGGCAGCAGCATGGTGGAGCGACTGGATTCCGGGCACCGCCACGCGTTGAAGCTGTGGCCAATCGCCCTGCTGCGGGCCTACACCGGCGTCTACTTCGCCTGGCACGGCGCCGCGAAAATCATTCGTGGCAACTTCGCCGAGGGCATGAGCGGCTTTCTGAACCGAAGCCTGGAGACCAGCCCGCAGCCCTACCGCCTGTTCGTCGAGGACATCGTATTGCCCAATGCTGGCGTGTTTGCCGGACTCGTTGCATGGGGTGAGCTGGCCATCGGCGTAGCCCTCGTCATCGGGCTTGCGACGCGCTACGCCGCGTTCTGCGGCGCGCTCATGGTGCTCAACTTCTGGCTCGCGAAAGGCGGCGGCGTGTTCTCGGGGGCCAGCAGCGAATTTCTGTGGATGATTCTCTTCATGGTGCTGGGCCTCGTACCCGCCGGCAGGATCGCCGGGCTGGATGACGGGCTGTCCGATCGCCTGCCATTCCTGAGATAATCGCCGCCATGACTGAAGATTGGCTGGCTCGCTGGCGTGAAGGCCGTATCGGCTGGCACGAGCCGGATGGCAATGCGGCACTGAAAGCGTTCTGGCCCGAGCTGCCGGCGCGATCCCGCGTACTCGTTCCTTTGTGTGGCAAAACCACCGACATGCTGTGGCTGGCCGAACAGGGCTTTAACGTGACCGGCGTGGAGCTCTCGCCGATCGCGTGCGTCGATTTTTTCGAGGATCAGGATATCGAATACGTTGTGCACGATGCCGGGGAATTCGATTGCTTCGAAAGCGTCGAGCTACCGATCAGAATATATTGCGGCGACTACTTCGATTTCCACGGCGAACCGTTTGACGCATTGTACGATCGCGGCTCGCTGGTCACTTTTCCCGAACGTGAGCGCGATAATTATGTGGCGCACACAAAAACGTTGCTGGCAGACAATGCGCGGCAATTGCTGCTGACGCTGGAATACGAGCAATCCGCCGTCGATGGACCACCGTGGTCGGTGCCGGCAGACGAAGTGCAGCGCCACTGGCCGGGGCTGTGCAAGGTCGCCAATAGGAACGATATCGATGACAGCCCGCCGAAATTCCGCAGCGCGGGTTTGACCGAATTTTTCGAGGTTGCCTGGCTGGGGTAGCCCGGCTATAGCACGAGTCGGCGCCTGGAAATTCCCCAGAGAAAGATCGCCGGTGCGATCGCAGCCGCAAGGTGCTTCAGGGAGTGGCCGCTGATGATGCCGAGCGTCTTGTAGATCTGCAGGTCGTAGTATTCAAACACTTTCGCCGCTACATATACGGCAAGCATGCCCCAGTAAAATCCTGAGCCGTGGAAGCGCGATGGGAATGTCAGCAGGATGATCGGGATCAGGAGAATGGGCAGAAATTGCACGAGCGCGTAAGGCCTCAGGTCGCCGACGCCCTGAGCTTCTGTGTATTGCCAGTAGAAAACGGAGCCTGCGCCGACAATCAGCAACGGCCACAACAAGCGCCGTGCGACTCGCGGGCTGACGTGCTCGCCGATGATGACGGCGAAGAATCCCATAAAGGCCAGTGTCATTGGCAGGCGGTCCCAAACCAATGAGTTGTTGTCCGGGGCGAGGTGGTACCAGCCCGAGCCGAAGCATGTTGCGAGTACGCCGAGGAAGAAGACGACATACGCGCCCCGAATGCCGGGTTCGATCTTTGGCGTGAGCTCAGCTTCATTTTTCGACAGGAAGAACCAGAGTCCGACGCCGCCGGCCGCGAGAAATGCGAGGTTCGAAATGACGTTCCAGAAGTTGGCAACACCGAGCATCGGTCGATTGTCAGCGAACGCGTGATACAACGGGTCCTGCGCAACCGGATCGACAATGAGTAGCGATCCGGCGATGACCACAATCGACCCGATAACTAACGCTTTGGTCTTCATGAATACAATGCTGCGAATGTTATAGCTGAGCTAATGACACGGGCGGAACTGACATTCCGGATATGCAGTCATTGTAGCTCGGCCGATACACGATGTTCCCGCATGTGAACCCATTCACGCGTTGGTTGCCGTGATCTACGTACCATTGTTCCATGGATTGCAGGTTTCGACTCGTGAGCATTTCATCAAGCCCGCTGCCCGGCATCGCGCGAACGGCGCGGGCTTTCTTGTTCCGGGCTGCGATCATGGCGCTGTCCGGTACTGTCGCAATTGCCCAGGCGCAGGAGCGGCCGCGGTCTACAGAGACTGTTGAAGCCGTGTATGACGCAGCGGTCGTGTACCAGCCCGCCCCCGGGCAGTTTGGCATTACAGAGTTAATGGATGCCGCGATGAGTGGCGACGCGTCGCAAGTCGCGGCGCTCATCGCGCAGGGCGCAGACCTCGATGCCCGTGACTTCAGTGGTGCCACCGCGCTAATCCGCGCAGCCGGTGTCGGCGCCGAAGAAATCGCCGCAACGCTGCTCGACGCGGGCGCGGATCCCGACATCAGTATGGACGACGGCCGTTCACCCCTGGGCGTCGCCGTTCAGTACAAGCAACGATCCATCGCGCTGCTGCTGTTGCAGCACGCCGCCGATCCCGATACGCAGCTCAATCCTGGCAAACCCCGATTGCGTAAATCTGTCCTCGAGCTCGCGGCTGTGACGGGGCAAGCGGAGGTTGTTGCCGCGTTGATCGCGAGCGGCTCCGATCTTTCAGGTCCAGGTCCAGCTGCATTGAATGCGGCGCTCTGGCAAAGCCACGAAGGTATCGCTGCGACGCTTATCGCCGCAGGCGTGGATGTCAATGCCTTGAGCTTCGATCCCGAAGAAGTCCGGCACTCTCAGGTTGGAGAGCGGGCCCTTCAGACAGCATCACAAAAGGGATTGCTGTCGACTGTGCAATTGTTGCTCGACCATGGGGCGGACATCAACGCAGTAAATCGGCAGGGCTGGTCGGCGTTGCATTTCGCGCTGCGGGAAAACCAGCCGGATGTCATCGAGCTATTGCTCGCCAGCGGAGCGACGACATCGGCAGACGACCTGGCCACAGCGTTCAGTGCCGGAAACCCGGCACTTTCCCGTATGCTCGTTGACAAGCTCGACCTGATGGCGTTGCCGATCGAACAGCTCGACAATCTCATCGCGCTCGCCGACGCGAACAATGACACGCAGATGCTCGACATCCTGTTCGGCGCCAGGGAGGCTCATGTGCCGCCATCGCCGCCGCAGTTCCTCTATGCCGCCGCGGCCGCGAGCGACTGCAAGCTCGTGCTGTGGGAACCTCGTCGCGACGTACGTCGTACGGTATTGGAGAAGAAAGGCCCTTGCGCCACGGACATTTTCGTAAACAACGAGGCGCAGGCGCTATACATACTGTCCAACGCTTACATCACGATCCACTCACTACGTAGCACTGCCAGCCCCGGCCGCAGTGTCGGGTTGCCCGTCGACATGATCGACGCAAACCTGTCCAGACTGAAGCAGCAGTTCCGGCGAGCATACGCTGGCAACACGGCGGATACGATGGACTGGGTGACAGCCAGTGTCGTCCAGATTGGCAAGCTCGAGAGCGGTGAGTTGGCCTTCGTTACACACACGGTCGGACCGGCGGACGGAACCTACGGTTTCGTGTATGCGTTCGTCGACGGCTCCTGGCAGGAAATCGGCCACGAAGCCTGTCATCGCTTCGATGCCTGCTATTTCGAACGAGTAAAAGGTCACGCGATAAACGCAAGGCCCAGCCGCTTCGCAATATGGCACCCGGACCTGCGGCGCAATCCCTACTTCATTGAAAAGTCCGAGGTTGCCGAGGTGCACGCCGAGGATATCTCATGGAATGGCGCCGTGGCGTTCGAGATCGACGGACGGCGTTCCGTGCTTCGCTATGACAGGGGAGAGAGCGGTCATTGCGTGGACGACTGTGTCTACACGATCGGCATGGAGTTGCAGTTGCCGGGACGCGATCCCATCGTGCTCGCGGACTACAGCGGCAATAACGCGGTTGTGGACCGCTATGCGCTGGTAAGGACCGGGTCGCAAGAGTATTCAGAGCTCATCGATCTTGGCACCGGGGAGAGCGTTTTTGGCCCACTACAACTGGCCGGCTGGCTACAATAAGACTGGTCGAACAGGGCGGACGGGTAAGCGGTGGCTGTGGAAATCAGGGAATTGACGTCGGTGAATGCGGGCCTCCTGGAAAACGTTGCGCCGGGTGTATTCGACAACGAAATCCGGCCCGAGTATTCGCAGGCCTTCCTCGACGATCCCCGCCACGCGATGTTCGTCGCGGTCGACGATGGCAGGGTGATTGGTATGGCGTCGTCGTTCGAGTATTTTCACCCCGACAAGCCGCAGCAGCTTTTTATCAACGAGGTGGGTGTTGCGCCGCCGCACCGCCGCCGGGGCATCGGGCGAAAGCTCGTCGAAGCGCTGATCAGCTACGCGGAGCGCCGGGGCTGCACCTATGCCTGGCTCGGTACCGACATTGACAACCGGGCAGGCCAGGCATGCTTTTCCTCCGTGCCGGACGTCGAGGCACCGCAGACATTCCTGCTGTATGAATGGGACCTGCAGGATTGATCGTTGCGATCGTTAGCGCAACAGCCAGAAAATCAGTGACAGCAGAACGCTCAGCAGGATCATCGTGGCTATTGGAAGATAAACCGTAAAATTCTCGCCCTCGAAAACGAGGTCGCCGGGTAAACGTCCGAGCGGGAGCAACTTCAGCCACGGCCATGCCAGGCCGACTGCCAGGATCACAAGACCGAGGATGACGAGCGCTTTTTGCATGTGCGCAGTTTAGCAGCTTGGCTCGCGCTCGTTCTGGATGCACCTAGTGTTCGTCGTTGGCTGAGGATGCCTGACCAGGCCGAAATGCCAGCCAGCAGAGGCGTGCCGGGAACGCGATTGCAACGGCGTAGAAAAACGTCGGTGCGAACCAGCTGATGGCCGTTTCTCCGACGAACGCCCAGTTGGTGCCGGCGTCGCTGCGAAAGATGCCGCCGGGATTTTCTATCCACTCCCAGGTGGCCATGACGGCGGTCGCGCAGACCGCCGCAAGCGCAGCTACATAAAACCCGAATCGCAGCGCGAGAAACCAGGTCCGCGAATTGCTGAGGCGAGAAGGGCTTGCCGGTGACATTGGAAATCAGTGTGCGCTGTCGCTGCCTGTCAGGAGAACAGGCGTCAGGCGTGATCTGCGACGACGTTGAGCGCGACGCCGTGCTCGATAAACGCCTTGGCGGCAACGACGACCTGGTTGAAGCCCCCGGTCGAATCGAGCGCTCGCGCCAGGACTTCGTCGCGACTGCCGGTGAAGCCGGTTTCCTGAACCGACAGAATCGTGTGGCCATCCTCCGTCGGCTCGAATGTCCATATAACCTGGCTGTACTTACCGTCGGCTCCCCAGTCGATCCGGATCCTGTGCGGGCGGTCGAGTTCCTTAACCCTGACATCGATAGCAAAAGCATCTGGCTCGCTGCCGACAAACCAGGAAACTGACTCACCCGGTTCCAGGCCGTCGTCCCGGCGGGTGAACCAGTACTGGCTCATTTTTTCCGGATCCGCGAACGCAGCAAATACATCTTGTGGCGGGCGCCGGATGCGAATTCGGGCAATTGCAGACAGGTTTTCGGTTTTCATTCGCTTTTGCTCCTCGTTGCGCGGGCTCTATCGGAACAGCAGTGACCATCCCACCAACTGTGGAATTCCTGCACCCGGCACAGCGCTCCGCCGCCGCTCGGCGTTGACCCCTTACCTATTCGAATACGCTGGCACAGCCACCGTATTCGTTGAACTCGTCGCCCCAGCGCCACACGTCGTTGGCACGCCGCCAGCGCGTGTGAAAAAAGTACATCAGGCAGGGGCCGTTTTCTGACCGGTAGAGGAAAGCGTCGTGCTCCTTTACCTGCGCGTACGGCGGAAACTCGCTGCCGCTCGGCCAGTTACGGCCACGTCCGCGGGCGGCAAAGTTAGTCCAGTACGTTTCGGCATCCACCCACTGACGGTTCGCAGCATCCCAGGCGACAAATCCGCCGTCGTCGAGTGCATTGACCTGTCCATCGCGATCGCCTGGCGGCAAATCGGGCCGGCTGCAGGCTGTTGCAAGAATGAAGGACAGCAGTATCAATCGATAGTGCATATTGTTTGTGCCTGAAATTGCAGGCTGCGGGCCGGTATGGTTTGTTTGCGGCTTTTGTTGAAGTGTAGCAGCCCGGCGCCGGCTTTCGGCGACGCGCTCGTGTTACCTGCCGCCGAGCATTTTCCGCGCTTCCCTGAGAACCAGCGGCCAGCTGCTCGAGCCGGGGTCGATGAGCTCGAAATGGCCGGATTCCGGCGCCTCGATTTTCACGACGTCGTCACCACGCTTCGTTGCTGCTTCGTAGTAGCGCAAGCCCGATGGCGCCCAGTTAAGGTCGTGTTTTCCAATCACCAGCACTTGTGCCACGCGGTCGGGCGGGTTTTCCATTGGATCCGCCCACCTGTAACGCACGGGGACCTGGCCCGGCGAACCGCCCATTAACCTGTCGATGACATGGCCACAAACCTGCGCCTCGTGCAGGTTCCGGAGATCCGGCGCCGGTGCGAGCGCCACTACTCCGCGTAGTTTCAGCGGATTTGCTGCGCTGACCGGTACGTCCGCCGGAATCCGGCTGCGTGCGGCCAGCCACAGGGCAAAGTGACCTCCCGCTGAATGGCCCATTGCAATGACCCGGTCGAGATCGAGCTTGTATTCGGCGGCGATCGAGCGGAGATGATCGGCGCCCCGGCCAACGTCCTGGAACGTGCCGGGCCAGCCGCCGCCATCGTCGCCAACGCGGCGATACTCGAGCGACCAGGTTGCAATGCCGTTGCTTGCCAGCGCTGCGGTCAGCGCGCTGCTATGTACGATATCGTACTCGGACAGCCAGCAGCCGCCATGAATGAAAACGGCCACCGGATGCGGTCCATCCCCCTCGGGCACACGCAGGTCGCCGAACTGCAGCGAATGGTCCCCGTAGTGGATGCGCGCATCGGGTGCAGGATTCTCGAAATCTGCAAGGTCTGCGGCGGTTAGCAGACCATCGGGTTGGGCTGGCAGGGCAGCCGACGCTGCCAGGAGAATCAAAGCAAGAATTTTGTCCACGGCAACCTCTATTATTGGTTGATGTTCATTGTATTGGCCACTCATCGTGCTTGATCCGGGCTTGAGCCGGTCCTGGCGGCAAGTCCGAAGGTTTCCGTTCGGCAAATGCTGCATCTTGTTTTTTCCGCTGCACAGCCTGGCCGGCGTGGAGGTCTGTCGGGACCCGGCTGAATACTCGCACGTGTCAGTCGCGGTATACAGGCATAACGATTCTGTCCTCGAAGACTCTGCAGGACAGGCAGAACGTGAGGGCTACGACCTCGAGCTGCTGTACGCGCTGGATGACAACTGGTCTTTCGGTGCCGGTCACCACTACAGCAACCTGGGCGTTGAGCTAAGCGGACTGCCGACCAACGGTCATCTGCATACCACGGTCTTTGCCGTGCACAGGCAAAGTCCCGGGGATCGAATAAATTTCCGCATGAGTTTTGCGCCGGCGTTATCGGGATCGTCCAATGTGATGAGAGACCCCGGGGAATACAGCTCGAACACGTTCCAGCTCCTGGCTGCGCTGGTGTGGCGCAGGGAGCTCACTGACGCGATCACGCTGCGCTACGGCGTTTGCGGCGACCATCGTTTCGGTGACTACGCAGTTTACCCGTCGCTCGGGGTCGACTGGAAACCCGGGACCGATTGGACTGTAGAGCTCGGTTTCCCGGAATCCCGGATAACGTACAGAGTTTCGAACGGCGTCAGCCTGTCGCTTGGCGCTGCGCCCGATGGCAATGAGTGGCACGTCAAAAACAAGAACCTCGACAGGGAGTCGCAACTGGTTTACGAGGGGACCTTGGTCGAAGGTACGTGGAACTGGCAGCTTAATCGGCAGCTAAGAGTATCGGCGAAAGTCGGGCGGCTATTCGACAATCGATATGACCTTACGTTGCAGAACGGTAGCCAGGTGCAGCTCTCCAGCGCTGCGGATTCACGCTTCGCCGCGTCCATCGAATGGCAATTTCAATAGTTGCTTAACTGAAGCGCACTGTCGTCGCATTGCGCATCGACTCCGCACAGGGCGCAGTTCGCTGGCGGCAAAGAATCGAAGCGTAAGCTCGTGCCAGTTGACCGGGGTCAGCTGGATCGACAACCGTTGACAAACCCTGCGAGGAACGATTTTGACGGGCATTCCTCTGCGCTGAATATGTCATCTTCTCCGGAGCTCACCGTATTGATGAATTGGCCGAATGGATCCGGGCTCTTCTCGACCCACTCGCGTCCATCGCCGAGCGATTTAATTTTGCATAATTGATCGACCGAGGCGTCTCTGACGGACCAATGACAGCCCAAGGCGAATCCCACTTCATACATCCCTGTGTCCACAGCAATCTACCCTATTTTGTTGTTTTGGGTTTGAGATAGATACTTGGAAAGTATCGTTTTTTTGGCGTTATTGCTGCCGGCCTTCCTTGGCCGACATGTTCTTTTCAGGCTGGCGATTCTGGCAGAACGAATTTCGTTTGTCGTTGAGCTCGATCACGACACCAGCAGTGTACGAAGTCACATTTTTTCCGGAGCCTGAAATTTCAGCCTGTTATGGGCAGAGAGCCCCATTTGCAGCTGAAAACAGTCCTGCATCGAAACAATTAGTTGTGGCGATTCGATTCGCCTCTTACCCCAGGGCAACGATCGAACGATTCCGCGTTGCATCGGTTTTGCGGCAAAATAGGTGCGACTATTGCAAAGGGGATAATCATGAACTGGTCAAAGGCTTCGGCGATTGCCGAAATACTAAGCTCTGTCGCTATCTTCGTAACGCTCTTTTATCTCGCTGTTGAGGTTCAGCAAAACGCCGATTCGACGCAAGCCGAAACAAGGCAGGCCATACTTTCTGCTGACCAGGAGTTTCTCCAGTTCATGATTGAGGAGCCGGACCTTGTTCTTCTTCGATACAAGACGCATTTGGATGATATCGAGCGAGTGCGTCTCAGCTTTCAACTATTGACATTGGTGCGCATGCGAGAAATTAACTGGATTCAACATCAGAACGGTATTCTCGATGATGTTACATGGCATGCGTATCTTGGCTCCGTACGGGCAGTGCTCTCTGCCCCGCAATCTCGCGTGTGGTGGAAAAACTATGGCGTCGAGAGAATTTTCGATGTGAAATTCATTTCTCTGGTGGATGAACTGCTTGCGGAGACACCGGTGTTTGAGCGTTCGCCCCATATTACAGCATTCGACTGAAGTGACGAGCTGGTCGATTCACTGCAGGTTGATGTAGTTCGTCCGTATTCAATGCACAAGTTTGAATTCAGAAGCCCTTATTCAACACGGCGCGTAAATGATCTGGCACTCCCCCGATACTGCAGGGTGCGATGCACGTGACAGTGTCGTGGAAATGCGGTTCGACCCCTTTCCAGAAATTCAGTCAGATGGATGGGATGAAATAATTTTCCCATGACTTTCCAATAAATGGGGAATCGCTTTGGTCCTCCAAAAATCGGCGCTTATGATTCCCCTGGACATACCTTGTGTCTGCGTGGCAAATCGCTCTATTCGAT
>JAHHOT010000048.1 GCA_018677555.1 Gammaproteobacteria bacterium
CGCAGCCTGAGCGCCTCGATGCGACCGGCATCGTCCAGCGGTTGCAGATGAAACACCGGTAACTTCGACATGCGGCTGCCGAGATCGACCAGCCGGATTCCGGCCTCACGCGGCGGCGACGTCGCGGACACCACAAGTGCGCCCCCGTTGTCTGCAAGCTGATTGGCAAGTTCGAACAGCGCCAGCTCCCAGGCATTATCCCCGGCGACAGAATGCAGGTCGTCAAGGCACACGATGTTACGTATGCCCTGGCCCTCGAGCACGTCCGGCCCGGCTGCATTGAGTTCGTGCAGCGGCAGGTATTGCGCGCCGTCCGCCGCTCTTGCGCACAGGGCCTGCAGAAGATGAGACTTCCCGGTACCCGTGGCGCCCCATATCCAGCAGCCATGTTCGAGGCGCTCGAGAATGCGATCGCGCAGGAACGCGACGACCGCCGCGTTGCCGCCGGCGTAGAAACTGCCGAACACCGCGTGGTCGGCCAGTTTCAGATTAAGCGCGAGTTGGCTCACTGTCATGGACCGGGCCTACAGTTCGTCGTTGACAACATCTTCGGCAATTTGCGGATGTTCCGCGAGGTAGCGCGCGTACGCAAAGCGCACCAGCACGGACAGCACGGCCGCGGCCGGCAGTGCGAGCAATATGCCAAAGAAACCGAAGAGCTGGCCGCCGGCAGCAATTGCGAAAATAACAATGACCGGATGCAGGCCGATGCGGTCGCCGACCAGCTTGGGTGTCAATACGGAGCCCTCGACCATCTGCGCAATCGTAAACGTCGCCACCACACCGACCAGCGGCCACAACGGGTCCGGTTGCGCCAGCACGGTCAGTGACGCGAGGCCCATGCCGAATACGAAACCCAGGTACGGTACGAAACTGACCAGACCGGCGACGATACCGATTGCGAAAGCGTATTGCAGCCCGACCAGGCTCAGCCCGGTCACATAAAGAATGCTCAGGCCGATCATGACGAGGATCTGCCCCCGCAAAAACGCACCGAGCACTTCATCGGTCTCCCGCGCAAGGGTGAATACCGTTTCGCGTTGACCGGTGGGTACGAGCGAGCCCAGGTGCGAAATGATCCAGTCCCAGTCACGCAACAAATAGAACGTCAGAATCGGAACCAGAAACAGGCTGATGACCGCCGCGACGACCGCACTGCCGGAGCGCGTCAGGGACATGAAGATGGCGCTGCCCCAACTGCTTGCCATGTCACGGTAGCGGTCGATAAATGCCGCCAGGCCGACCTCTTCGCCGGCGGAGACACCGAGAAACCCGGATACCCGCGGCAGCCAAACGTTTTCGATTGCAGCAACGAAACCCGGCAGCGCCGCAAGCAGCGAGGACACCTGCGTCCGGATCAATGGCACGACCAGCAAAACGAGCAGCGCAACAGTCAGGAATGTCAACAGGAACACGACTACGACGGCGAGCGTGCGCGGCATCTTCCATTTTTGCAGTCGGTCTGCGAGCGGGTCGCCAATGTATGCAAGCAACGCTGCGGCAATGAACGGCGTAAGAATCGGTGCGAGCACGAACAGCAGCCACAGCACCAGTGCACTTGCGATGAGCCAGTTGATCCGCGCGTTCTTTATCATCTTTTCGCTGCCTTGCTCGCAGCCCTGGCGCGTTTCGACCAGGACCAGACATAATCGATGCCGCTAATCACGACCGTAACGTAGACCGCCGCGCCAAGCACCAGGATAGTGATCTGCGGCGGCCAGCTCCAGGCAGCACGCACGAGGCTGAATAGCACGAACAGCAACTCGAGCCCGGTATTGAATTTGCTGATGCGCGTGGGTTCACCCGGCACCGGGCCAACCAGAAAATTGTACGCGGTAGCACCACCGATGATAACAATGTCACGTGCGATGACCAGCACGCCCAGCCACAATGGCGCCAACCCGACATAGACGAGGCTGATAAAAGCGCAGGCTACCAGCAGCTTGTCCGCCAGCGGATCGATGAGAGCGCCGAACCGCGTTCGCCAGCCGAACTTCTTCGCCAGGAATCCGTCAACGCCGTCGGAAAAACCGGCCACGAAAAAAAGCAACAGCGCATACGCATAATCGCCCCGGATGATGAGCCAGACGACCGGTCCGACGAGCACTATCCGCAGCAGCGTTATTGCATTTGGCAGCCAATTAAGTGACATAGCGCCAGCAGTCAGGGGCGATAAACGAATTCCAGGTCGCTATTTGCCAGCGGTATTGTCCGCTGCAGCGGGTCGATCGCCATCCGGTCCCGCTCGAGCACCCCGGTGAGTTCGAGCGCCTTGCCCAGCCGCTCAACGCCGCCATACGCCTTGACACGGTAATCAACCGCGGACCCGGCCACGGAGTGGACGACGAATTCCTCGACCAGGCTCAGCTCTTCGAGCGCGCGTTGCACGGCGCCATACGCGGAAACTGACTCTATGCCCGCAACGCGCAAGCTGATCGTTTCCAGTCGTGCGTCAGGTGAGAACGCAAACTGCTGTGCCATCGAGTCCGCCAGCAGGTTCACGACCTCCTCGGGCTCGCCGGACCAGGACAGTACCTCGTCGCCAAAATAATAGGACCAGCGGTTTCGCCCGAGACCCACCGTTCGAACGCGACCTACCAGCACCGACGCCACGTCGTAGCGGGACGACGCGTCCAGCAACCGGTCGTCGAAACCGGCCCAGATATCGCTAAAGCTGATGTTGGTGAGGTCCTCAGCGTCCAGGAGCGGGAACAGCACCGGGACGCCGCGCTGCGCTGCAACCTCGAGGACACGTTCGCGCAGCAGCCGGTTGCGGTCGATCGAACGGGCCGACGCGCGTCGCTGACTGTCGTCCTGTGCCGCGATTATCTCCCGATCGCCCTGGCCCCAGTCGACAGCCAGCCATACCAGCGTGACGGGCCGATCCGGCCCCCAGGTGGCGTGCCCGGAGCGACGCAACAGGTTTTCTATCGCCGGTCCGTCGAACGTGATCGCCAGCGTATTGTCGGGGCCCGGACGATAGCGCAACACGTAGCGCGACGGGTTGGAGAAAATGTCGGCCAGCTCCTCGGATTCGGCAGCGTAAGCCGACCCCGTCATGCGCACCAGGATTCGTGACATTGCCGTTTCGTAGGCGTTGTCCCGCGACGAACTATCCGTCGGATCGAGCTGAACTTCGACCGTGTAGAGGTCGTCGAGATCGAATGCGGATATTGACGGCGCCGCCAGCAGGGCAGCGAAACAAAGCGCCAGTTTGATCGCGCGAGAGCGCACCGCCCTTTGCCAGGGCTTCGCCGGAAATGTGAATTGCATGCGGTGTTACCTGTGCGGGAAACAGCTGCCGGTTTCCCGAGTGAGTCGTTGTCTTTATTATATCCTCCTTGCGGCATTTGCCACCCATCCAATAAGCCCCGGCCGATGAATTCAAAACCCCTCACTTATAAGGACGCCGGTGTCGATATCGACGCGGGAAACGCGCTCGTCGAAAGGATCAAACCGCTGGTGGCCGCCACCCGGCGACCGGAGGTCATCGCCGGCCTTGGCGGCTTCGGCGGGTTATTCGCGCTCGCGCCGGACCGCTACCGTGAACCGGTCCTGGTGTCCGGAACCGATGGCGTCGGCACCAAGCTCAAGCTCGCCCAGTGGCTGGGCAAGCACGACACGATCGGCATCGACCTGGTCGCCATGTGCGTAAACGATGTCCTGGTGCAGGGTGCTGAACCCTTGTTTTTCCTCGATTATTTCGCCTGCGGAACGCTCGATGTGGATATCGCGACGGCGGTCGTCGCGGGCATCGCGGATGGCTGCCAGCAATCGGGTGCGGCCCTGATCGGCGGCGAAACGGCTGAAATGCCGGATATGTACGCGGTCGGCGACTACGATCTGGCGGGGTTCTGCGTCGCGGCGGTGGAGCGGGACGAACTCATCGATGGCAGCACGATCAGCGAAGGCGATGCGATCGTAGCGCTTGCCTCCAGCGGACCGCATTCGAACGGCTATTCGCTGATCCGGCGCGTGCTGGAACGAACGGAAAATCCGCTGATCGATGGCCGGCCAGCCGCAGAACGGCTGTTGGAACCGACACGCATTTACGTGAAGCCACTGTTACGGGCCATGCAGTCGGTCCGCTTGAAAGGGTTGGCGCACATCACCGGCGGCGGACTCACGGAGAATATCCCGCGAACCCTGCCACGAGGTCTTGGCGCAGAAATCGATACGGCCACGTGGGGCATGCCGCCGGTCTTCGAGTGGCTCGCCAGCAACGGTAATATCGCTGTCGATGAAATGCGGCGCACGTTCAATTGCGGCATTGGCATGGTGGTCGTGGTGGCCAACGGTGACGCCAACGGCCTGGTGGCGGACCTCGACGCGCAGGGCGAGCATGCCTGGATTCTCGGCCGCATATGCGCGGGCGAAGGGGTGCACTACGTTTGAGTGACGAACGCTCGCGCCTGTCTGTCGCGGTCCTGGTCTCCGGCAGTGGCAGTAACCTGCAGGCCCTGATCGACGCCGCGGCCGATAGTCGATTGGCGGCGTCGGTTGACGTCGTACTGAGTAACAACCCCGGCGCCTACGGGCTGCTTCGCGCACAGGACGCCGGCATCCCGACCATCGTGCTCGATCATCGCGATTTCGCAACCCGCGGTGCCTACGATGCCGCGCTGGCGGACGCCTTGCGCGAGTACTCGCCCGACCTGGTCGCACTTGCCGGGTTCATGCGTATTCTCGGCCCGCAGTTCGTCGATGCGTTTAGCGGGCGCATTCTGAATATCCATCCGTCACTGCTGCCTCGCTATCCCGGGCTGAATACGCATCAGCGGGCGCTCGATGCCGGTGACCCGGTGCATGGCTGCACCGTGCACTATGTAACGGCAACCCTGGACGGCGGACCGGCGATCATGCAGGGCCAGGTCGAGGTGCTCGACGGCGACACGGCGAAGCAACTGGCGCAGCGTGTGCTGGCCGTCGAACACCGAATTTATGCAGCAGCCATTGCGCTCATCGCCGCGGGCCGCCTCCGCTATCGCGACAACAAGGCGTGGCTGGACGACGAGATGCTGGAGACACCCCTCCGCTACCCGGACTGACTCAGGTGCGCGGCAGGGTCACGCCCAGCTGACCCTGGTACTTGCCACCGCGGTCGCGGTAGGACGTTTCGCACTGCTCGTCAGATTCGAAAAACAGCATCTGCGCCACGCCTTCGTTGGCATAGATTTTCGCCGGCAACGGCGTCGTGTTCGAGAATTCCAGCGTGACGTGCCCTTCCCACTCAGGCTCCAGCGGCGTCACATTGACAATGATGCCGCAGCGCGCGTAGGTCGATTTTCCAAGGCACACCGTCAGCACATTGCGCGGAATGCGAAAGTACTCGACCGTGCGTGCGAGGGCGAAGGAGTTTGGCGGAATCACGCAAACGTCACCGGTCTTGTCGACAAAACTCGTCTCGTCGAAGGACTTCGGATCGACGATGGCCGATTCAATATTGGTAAAAACCTTGAATTCGTCGCTGCAGCGCACGTCGTAGCCGTAACTGGAGGTGCCATACGAAATGATCCTGTGGCCGTCCGTACTCCGTACCTGGCCGGGTTCGAACGGCTCGATCATGTTCGCCTCGAGCGCCATGCGACGAATCCATTTGTCGGCTTTGATGCTCATCAGGTTTCCTCGACGACGATGTTCGGGAAGCGGCGGCTGTAGTCCTTGCCCTGCATCGCCAGCTGCGCGGCCATGCGCCGGGCCGCGCTGGCGTAGGCACGCGCGGCCGCCGAATCCGGATCGGCCACGACTGTCGGTGTGCCGCTGTCCGTCTGCTGGCGGATGTTCGCGTCCAGCGGCAGCCGGCCAAGCAGCTGAACGTCGAAGTCCGCTGCCATGCGATCACCGCCACCGCTGCCGAAAATCGCCTCCTCGTGGCCGCATTTCGAGCAAATGTGCGTGCTCATGTTCTCGACGATGCCGAGAACCGGTACCGAAACCTTGCGGAACATCTGCAGACCCTTGCGCGCGTCGAGCAACGCGAGATCCTGCGGCGTGGTCACGATCACGGCCCCGCTGACCGGCACCTGCTGTGACAAGGTCAGCTGGATGTCGCCGGTGCCGGGTGGCATGTCGACAATCAGGTAATCGAGCTTGTCCCAGCGCGTCTGCTGCAATAGCTGATTGAGCGCCTGCGTCACCATCGGGCCACGCCACACCATCGGCTGGTCCGCATCGATGAGAAAACCGATCGACATGACCTGTATACCGTGCGCCTCGAGCGGATTCATGCTCTGCCCGTCGTCGCTGGTCGGGCGCTTGCCGCTCAGACCGAGCATCAGCGGCTGGCTGGGCCCATAGATGTCCGCATCCAGCACGCCGACGCGAGCGCCGTCACGTGCCAGCGCCAGCGCCAGGTTGGTCGCCGTGGTTGACTTGCCAACGCCACCTTTACCCGAAGCGACGGCAATGATATTGCTGACGTTGTCGAGCGGTTTCAACGTCCGCTGCACGCCATGCGCGGTCAATTTGTAACTGATCGAAACCGTAACGTTCGCGCCGGGGTGCATCGTGTTCACCGCGTTGCGAATGGCCGCGCAATACTCGTCTTCGACGGTCGCCGCAGGAAAGCCGAGTTGTATCGATACGGCTACGCTGGTGTCCTGAATCGAAATATCCACGATTCGTCCAACTTCCTGCAATGGCCCCGGTATTTCGGGTAATACCAATGCCTTAAGAGCGTCTTTCAGGTCAGAATTTGTTGACAATGTCACACTTCACGTCGGGGGATTAGGTTAAATTTACAAAAGACGCCGTGTGGGCGTCCGGGTGGGTATTGTAGCCTGACCCGATGCCAAATAACGCCCCGTGTGATTCACGGGACCGTTTCGGCTGGGTCCGGTTCACAGTCTGCCCAGGTATCGATGTGGCATAATGCCGCATCGGGTTTTGTACGGATGCGACTGCGGAGATTGTCAGCGTTTGCTGCGGATTCCGGCGGTCGACCTGAGCGCAAGCGAACACCGGAATTGATTGTATATTCCAGTAAGCCACAACGTAACGATCATGCAGGGACGCCGGTTGCGCGCTGTTCCAGCGTATCGCTGTACGTGAATTCCGTCGCGCATGACGTGGGTACCGGCTGATGGTCCTCCTCGGTGGCTTTCGTGCGGACCAGATTATCGGCGATCTCATCAGCGAGACGGATCCGGATTCCGCAAGCGCGAGAAAACTCACCGAACGCCTGAAAGGCATCGGCCCGAAGGCCATCCCCAAAGTCATCGATGCGCTGGCGATGAGCGACAAAAAGCACACGATGGCGTTCGTCGACATACTTGCCAGCAATGTCAGCGACAAGACCCTGCATTACTACAAGGAAGGGCTGGCGGACGGCGGCGATCGGGTGGTCATGGGCACCGCCTGGGCCTTGTCCAGCAGCACTAACTACAACCCGAACCTGCTACTGGAATTTTTCGACGATCCCGAGGTCTCGAAACCGGCCCTGATCGAAGTTCTCAAGGTCCACAAGGACGACCTCAGCGTGCATGACCTGTTGCAGCGCGCCTACGAGATGGAGCCGAAGGAAAAGGCCGCATTGTTCACGATCATCGAGGATACGGTGACATCCGACATGATCCCGGACCTGATTGCCCGCATGGGAGGCAAAGATCCGGCCATCAAGATCCACCTGATGAACCTGTTGTCGAAGTTCGACAAGGCCGACATCAATCACGCACTCGAAATGCAGCTCGGTGACGGCAACAAACTGGTGCGGAGCGCAGCGCTTTCGGCACTCGCCACGCGCGGCGGCCACATTAACGTTGCCAGGGTCGCCAAACTGCTGCAGGACCCGGATCTCGACGTGCAGAACAAGGCCGTGGACGTGCTGATCAAGGCCAATCACCCGGATACGATCAAATACCTGGTGGCGGCACTGAAAGACGAATCGGAGTATTCGCGCCGCGCTGCCGTCGAAGTGCTCAACGAGATCGGCAACGCTGACTCCGTCAAGGACCTGCTTGATGCGATCAAGGACGATGACTGGTGGGTGCGTGCCCGTGCCGGCGACGCGCTGGCTGAAATTGGCGGTCCGCGCGTGGTGGACTCCGTGCTGACGCTGATCACGGACGAGGACGAGGATATTCGGCGAACCGCGATCGAGATTCTCAATGCCACCAAGGACGACCGCGCGGTCGACTCGCTGCTGAAGGCGACGGACGACACTGACTGGTGGGTTCGCGAGCGCGCGGTTGACGCGCTGTCACAGATCGGCAATCGCCGCGCGGTCCCCAAGCTGCTGGATCTGCTCGGCAAGGATTCCAGAACGGACACCTGCGTCGTGCGCGCGCTCGGCAAACTGGGTGATCACAAGATAATCAGCCAGATCGTGCCTATGCTGAATCGCGGCGATCGCGCAACGCAGATCGAGGCTATTCGGGCCATTTCTCATCTCACGAACGAGAGCCAGGCCGAGAGAGTACGCACCGTCCTGACCAAGATCAAAAAGACCGACGACGCGACGATCGTGAACAATGCCGACAAGGCAATAAAAGAGATCGACGCCAAGTTCTCGGCAACCGTGCTGGCCGAAAACGAGCGTGCCGAAAAGATGAAGGAGCATACGCGCACGCTGCTCATCGAAAACGAGGATATCGACGAGCTCATCGCTACGCAGGAACCCGAGCCGTCGGCAGTGCTCGACATTTCCAAGCTTGAGCCCGGCGAAGTCATCGATAATCGCTACAAGTACATCGAAAAAATCGGCAAGGGCGCATTCGGCACCGTGCTTCTGATGCAGGACCAGGTGGTCGACGAACAGCTCATCCTGAAATTCCTGAACCCGAACGTCTCCTCGGACGAAGAGATGATGAAGCGCTTCGTTCACGAGCTTCGTTATTCGCGCATGATCACGCATCGCAACGTTATTCGAATCTATGACTTCCTGCACCTGCAGGGCTGCTATGCGATATCGATGGAATATTTCCCGTCGCACACGCTGTCGGGTGAAATTCCCGACAATAATCCGATGGCTTTCGACAAGGCGTTGAAGTTTTCACAGGATATGGCAACCGGCATGTCGGTTGCGCACCAGGCCGGCGTCATTCACCGCGACCTCAAACCCGCGAACATCCTGGTGAACGACGAAGGGCTTCTGAAGATCGTGGACTTCGGCGTGGCCGCGGCCGCGAGCAGTGGCGATACGCAGCTGACCAAGACCGGCTACGTTATCGGCTCACCGAAATACATGGCGCCCGAGCAAATCCTGGGCAAGAAAGTCGATGCAACGGCCGATATCTACAGCATCGGCGTCATCATGTACGAGATGGTTACCGGAATACCCCCGTACAGCCGTGGCGATCACATGTCGGTGATGTACCAGCACGTGCAGGGCAAAGCGAAAAAATGCCAGGAAATTAACCCCAGCGTGCCCCCCGGCCTCGCTCAGGTCATCGGCAAAGCCATGTCCGTGGACAAATCCAAGCGCTACCGGACGATGGACGAGCTGTACGACGCGCTCTCGGACGTCCAGCTGTAAAAATTCCGCACCGGCACCGCAAAATGTGCGGTAGCGCACTGGCAAGGCCCGGTCTTTCCGCCTAGGATACGCGCAAAGTCATGATTTTCCGGAGAATCCCTACTTTATGCCGCGTATCGACTCATTCCTGAAGCTGGGCCTCGCCCAGGGCTGTTCGGACGTCCACCTGGCCGTCGGCGTGCCGCCCATGCTACGCATGAACGGGGATCTGATGCCGATCAAGTTTCGCCACCTGTCCGGCGAGGAACTCGAGAGCTACGTCATGGAGATCCTCAGCGATTCGCAGAAAGAGTATTTCGGTACCGGCAAGGACCTGGACTTCTCCTACGTCGGCGAGGACGGCGGCCGCTTCCGCGTGAATCTGTTTCGCAAGGATACCGGCGTTGGCGCCGTGTTCAGGCATATTCCCAACGAGGTGCCGACCCTCGAGAAACTCAATGTGCCGAAAGTCATTCGTGACTTTTGCGACTATCACCAGGGCATGGTCCTGGTCACCGGCTCGACCGGAACCGGCAAGTCCACGACCCTTGCGGCAATGATCGATCACCTGAACAAGTCGCGCAACCTGAACATTATCAGCCTCGAGGACCCGATCGAATTCGTGCATCCGAGCAAGAACAGCCAGGTCATCCAGAGAGAACTCGGCACTCACTTGAGGTCGTTCGCCGACGGAGTCCGCTCCGCTATGCGCGAAGATCCGGACGTTATTCTCGTCGGCGAATTGCGCGATGCCGAGACTATATCCATGGCCATGACAGCGGCCGAGACAGGCCACCTGGTCTTGGGCACGCTGCACACCACGGGCGCGGTAAAGACGATCGATCGCATCATTGACGCTTTGCCGGGCGAGTTGCGCGAGCAAACAAAGGCGTTCCTGTCACAAAGCCTGAAAGCCGTGGTCACCCAGGTCCTCTGCAAGACGCCTGACGGGCGCGGCCGCCGTGCGGCAATGGAGATCCTGGTCAACAACCGCGCGATCTCCAAGCTCATCATGACCGACCAGACGCACCAGATCCCGGCACAGCTGCAAACCGGCCGCGACCTGGGCATGCAATTGATGGACATGGCCTTGCTACAGGGAATCGAGAACGGTGAGATCGACCCGGATGACGCGTTCCGATTCGCGACAGACAAGCAGAAATTCCAGCGCTTTGTAACCGACACCAGCATTTTGCCGACTCTGGGTGGTTAGAGGCTCCGTGGAAAACAAAATCGACCACTACCTGAATGACGCACTGTCGAAAGACAGCTCCGATCTCCATTTTATTTCCGGCGATCCGCCCCGGGTGCGGGTTCACGGCTCGCTGCGGCTACTGAGTGAGCAGCGCCTGACCATCGAGAATGTGAAGGAATGCCTGTACGAGATCATGAGCGGAACGACGCAACGCGACTTCGAGCGCGATGATGCCGTCGACTTTGCTTACGAAATCCCCGGTGTCTCGCGTTTCCGGGTCAACGTGATGCGTCACCTGAATGGCGTAGGCGCCGTCTTCAGGGCGATTCCGTCGAAGGCGCTCACGCTGGAAGACCTGCAGATGCCGAAGTCCATCATCAATCTGTGCCGGCACACACAAGGCATGATACTCGTCACCGGCAAGACAGGCTCCGGAAAATCGACCACACTCGCGGCGATGATCGACGAGATCAACAGCAACCTGAAGGGCCACATACTTACCATTGAGGACCCGATTGAGTTCGTCCATGAGCGCAAGGGGTGCCTGATCAGTCAGCGCGAAGTCGGTGTGCACAGTGACAGCTTCGCTGATGCGCTGCATTCCGCATTACGCGAAGATCCCGATGTCATCCTGGTGGGCGAAATGCGTGATCTGGAGACGATCGGCATCGCCGTGACGGCCGCGGAAATGGGCATCCTGGTAATGGGTACGCTCCATACGAACGGCGCGGGACAAACCGTCGATCGCATCGTGAATACGTTCCCGGCGGACAAGCAAGGGCATATTCGCACAATGCTTTCGACCTCGCTGCGCGGTGTGGTTTCCCAGCAGCTGCTGCCAACCAAAGGCCGCCCGGGCCGCATTGCTGCACTCGAGGTCCTGATCAACACCCCCGCCGTGGCGAACCTCATTCGCCAGGGCAAGCTCGACCAGCTGGAAACTGCCATGCAGGCTGGCGGTGCGACCGGCATGCAGACGATGGACTCCGCCCTGATGGACCTGGTCGAGCGTGCAATGATAAGCGGCCGGGATGCGTATCAGCAGGCGAACAACAAGCAGAAGTTCCAGGACATCCGCAACGACACCTAGCTGCAACGGGCCCATGCCGATTCCCGGCAAGCGTGGCATAATCGCGCGTTCGACTGCTCACCTTCGATGCCAGGCCGATGTCCCAGCGCAAAATACTGATGTCCAGTGCACTGCCCTACGCCAACGGGTCGCTACACCTCGGGCATATGGTCGAGTATCTCTATTCTGACATCTGGTCCCGATTTCAGAAGTTGCGTGGCCATCAATGCACTTTCGTCTGCGCGGCCGACGCTCACGGGACGCCCATCATGATCCGGGCGCGAGAAGAGGGTATATCGCCGGAAGCCCTGGTCGAGCGGATATCGGCGGAGCAACTGGCGGACCTCGAGGCATTCGGCGTCGCTTTCGACAACTTTCATTCCACGCATTCGGAGGAGAACCGCCTCCTTATCGAGCGCCAGTATCATGCCCTGCGCGAGGCCGGCCACATCTACACCAAGACGATCGAACAGGCTTACGACGAAGCAGAGAGCATGTTTCTGCCGGACCGCTTCGTGCGCGGCACCTGCCCGACCTGCAAAAGCGAAGATCAGTACGGCGACGCCTGCGAAGTGTGCGGCACGACCTATACGCCGAATGACCTGATAGACCCGGTATCCGTGCTCTCCGGTTCGAAGCCGGTGTGGAAAGATTCGGAGCACTATTTCTTCCGCCTGAGCGCGTTCGAGGAGCAACTCAGGGCGTGGATGGCCGACGCCGAACTGCACCAGAACATAACCAGCAAGCTCGAGGAGTGGTTCGAGGCCGGCCTGCAGGACTGGGACATTTCGCGTGATGCGCCCTACTTCGGTTTCCTGATTCCGGGCACCGAAGACAAATATTTTTACGTCTGGCTGGACGCACCGATGGGCTATGTCGCCAGCTTCATGAATCTGTGCCAGCGACGCGATGATCTCGAATTCGACGAGTACTGGGATCCCGGGCACGACACCGAGGTCTACCACTTCATTGGCAAGGATATCGTGTACTTCCACACGCTGTTCTGGCCCGCGGTGCTGCAAGGCGCCGGATTTCGCCTGCCGAACAGCGTATTCGCGCATGGATTCCTGACGGTCAATGGCAAGAAAATGTCGAAGTCGCGCGGCACGTTTATCAGCGCCCGTACCTACCTGGATAATTTGAACCCGAATTTTCTGCGCTACTACTACGCCGCCAAGCTCGGTCCGGGCATGGATGACATCGACCTGAATCTCGACGACTTCATAGCGCGGGTCAACTCGGACCTGGTCGGCAAGCTGGTCAATATTGCCAGTCGCTGTGCCGGGTTCATCAGCAAGCAGTTCCACGGTGCGCTTGCGGCCGAGCTCGACGACCCCCCCTTGTTCGACGAGTTCGCCGCGGCCTCGGCCACCGTGGCGGCTCACTACGAAGCCCGCGAATACTCAAAGGCCATGCGCGCCGTCATGGCACTTGCCGACAAGGCAAACCGCTACATCGAGGACAAGAAGCCCTGGGTTCTCGCGAAGGACCCCGGTAATTCTGACCAGGTGCAAAACGTTTGCACACAGGGCCTCAACCTGTTCAGAACCCTGATGATTTACCTCGAGCCGGTCGTTCCCCTGCTGGCGGCGGGGGCCAGAGAATTGTTCGACGAGGGCAAATGGTCCTGGTCGGATGCCGGGCACCCGCTGCTCGGTGCTACGATCAACAAGTACGAACCGCTGATTACGCGGGTCGACGCCAAACAGGTGCAGCACATGGTAAAGCAGTCACGGGAACCGGTTGAGAGCGTTAACGAGGCTCACGAGATCACCATCGACGAATTCATGAAAGTCGATCTGAGGGTCGCGAAAATCACCGCCGCGGAGCCGGTCGAGGGGGCCGACAAATTGCTGCGGATTACGCTGGACCTCGGTGACGGTCAGAGGACGGTATTTGCCGGCATCAAGGCGGCGTACGACAGCGACACGCTGATCGGCCGGCACGTCGTCGCGGTCGCCAATCTGAAGCCGCGAAAGATGCGCTTCGGCACATCGGAAGGGATGATTCTCGCGGCCGGACCCGGTGAGCAGAATATATTCCTCCTGTCCGTTGACGATGGCGCCGAACCAGGCATGCGCGTGAAATAATCACACAGTCGGCAATCCGCGTTCTACAATAGGCCACTCTATCGGTGAGAGCGCATGGCAGACCTGATCCTCATATTGATTAGCACGGTCCTCGTCAACAACTTCGTACTGGTCCGGTTTCTTGGCCTGTGTCCGTTCATGGGCGTGTCGCGAAACCTGGAGGCCGCGTTCGGCATGTCGCTTGCGACCGCTTTCGTGCTGACGCTTTCGTCATCGGTCAGTTACCTGATACATCAATACCTGTTGTTGCCACTGGATCTCGCCTACCTGAGAACGATCAGTTTCATCCTCGTGATTGCTGCCTGTGTTCAACTGACCGAGATCATGGTGCGACGGCAGAGCCCGCTGCTGCACCAGGTGCTGGGCATATACATACCGCTCATTGCGACCAACTGCGCCGTGCTGGGCGTTGCGCTGCTCAACATCCAGCAAGCGGAAAACTTTGTCGAGTCGCTTTTCTACGGGCTGGGTGCCTCCATGGGATTCGCGCTGGTGCTGGTCCTATTCGCCGGGATTCGCGGTCGGCTGGATGCCGCAGACGTGCCGTTGCCGTTCCGCGGGACCGCGATTGCGTTCGTCGCTGCCGGAATCATGTCGCTGGCGTTCCTGGGCTTCTCTGGCATGGCACGCCTCTGAAAAGCGACAGGGCGAGTATACGAAGCGCATGGGGTCTGCTGTAATCACTGCCGTACTGACGATCAGCGTCATCGCGCTCGCCGCGGGACTGGTTCTGGCGTTCGTATCGCGACGGCTGCCCGCGGCGACGGACGCCGCGGTTGACCGTGTCAACGAACTACTGCCGCAAACGCAGTGCGCCCAGTGCGGCTTTCCCGGCTGCCGGCCGTATGCGGAGGCGATCGTCAATGACGGAGCCGACATTAACCTGTGCCCGCCGGGCGGAGACGCCACCGTGCAGCGCCTGGCCAGGCTGCTTGGTCGCGAGGCGCAGCCCGTTGCTGTCGCAAGCGGCTCTCCGGCGGCGCTCGCGAAAATCGACGAATCGCTGTGCATAGGCTGTACACATTGCCGCGAGGTTTGCCCCGTGGACGCGATCGTCGGTGCGCAGCAGTTGATGCATACCGTAATCGCCAGCGAATGCACAGGGTGCGAGCTGTGCGTTGAGCGCTGTCCCGTTGACTGCATTTTCATGAGTGAAGCCGCATGACGGCAGCCACGTTTGATCTCGGCCAGTTGCACGGCGGCTTGCGCCTGCCGGACAACAAGCAAAGCTCGACAGCAATGGCGGTGCAGACGGTGCCGGTTCCGGCGCAGCTCGTCATACCGATCACGCAACATGCAGGCGACCCCGCACATCCCATCGTCGGCATCGGCGAGCGGGTTTTGAAAGGACAACTGATAGCGGAGTCGGATGGCTATATCAGCGCGCCGGTACACGCGTCGTCGTCCGGCAAGATTGTCGCGATCGAACCGTGGCCCGTCTCACGACGCCTGGGTGACAAGGCGCCATGCGTTATCATCGAGTGCGACGGCGAAGATCGTGCCATCGAGCTCTCTGAACCCTTGCAACCCTACGACGCAATGCCGCCGGAAGTGCTGTTCCAGAGAATCCTGCATGGCGGAATCGTGGGGCTGGGCGGTGCGGTATTCCCGACGGCGCAAAAACTGATGCATGCCGCATCTACGCCACTGGAACTCCTGATCCTGAACGGCGTTGAATGCGAACCCTATATCAGTTGTGACGATATGCTCATGCGCGAATACGCAGACGAGATGCTCAAAGGCGCACAGATTCTGATGCACGCACTCGGGGTGGATCGCTGCTTCATTGCGGTCGAGAGCGACAAGCCCGACGCCATCAGCAAGATCAGCGAAGCAGGCCTGAACCTCCATGACGACCGGATCGTGCTCAAGCAGATCCCAACGATTTACCCGTCCGGGGCAGAGGACCAGCTCGTTCAGCTGGTCTCGAACAGGGAAGTACCGAGCGAAGGCCTGCCTACCGACGTCGGTTGCGTCGTGCAAAACGTCGGCACCGCCGCCGCGGTGGCGCGCTGGATCGATCAGGGCGAACCACTGATCTCGCGAATTACGACGGTGACCGGCGACGGGGTGATGGCGCCGATGAATGTCAATGCGAGAATTGGCACGACGGTTGGCGACATCGTCAACTTCGTTGGCGGGTACTCCGAAAATGCGCGCCACCTTATTATCGGTGGCCCGATGACCGGCAAATCGGTCTCGACCGATGACGTGCCGCTGGTCAAGGCAACGAATTGCATCCTGGTGCTGTCCAACGCGGAGCCAAAGGGGGAGACGAAACCCTGCATCCGATGCGGCGAGTGTGCGGCTGTTTGCCCGATTCAACTGTTGCCGCAACAGCTTTACTGGTACACCTGCGCCGACGATGAGCGGCAGTTGCGGAACTATGGCCTGACCGATTGCATTGAGTGCGGCTGCTGCGATCTCGTTTGTCCCAGCCACATTCCGCTGACGGCAGATTTTCGCATGGCCAAGGCACGCATGCGTGAAATGGAAGATGAGCGCGCACGCGCTGAGCGGGCCCGACAGCGCTTCGAGGCACGCAACGAGCGCCTCGACAAGGAGCTGCAGGAACGTGCCGCGGAGCTTGCCGAACAGAAGCGCTCGGTTCTGGAAGCCGGGTCGAAAGCGATCCAGGACATTCTTGCGCGCACTGGCGCATTCGAAAAACGCGATGACGACAATAAAAAGGACGACAAGGGCTAGCCATGGAATTCCAGCGGCTTGATGCTCCGTACGTTGCACCGCGCGACAGCGTTCCGGTGCTGATGCGCAAGGTCCTGTATGCGCTCGTTCCGGCCGTCATGGCACACGTCTGGTTCTTCGGCCCGGGCCTCGTTCTGAACATCCTTGTTGCCGCGCTCTTTTGCGCAGGCGGTGAGGCATTGATGATGCAGCTGCGTGGCCGCAAAGCACTGCCTGCCCTCTCCGACTACAGTGCGCTGATTACGGCGGTTCTCATCGCCTTCGCGCTTCCGCCGTTGACGCCCTGGTGGGTTACGGCAACCGCGTCGCTGTTTGGAATCGTGGTCGCCAAGCATCTGTTCGGCGGCATCGGCTTCAACGTTTTCAACCCGGCCATGGCGGGCTACGTCGCCGTTCTGGTCGCGTTCCCGGTGCACCTCAATTTCTGGATCCCGCCGAGTATGGGCGATCTCGATTATCAGGCCCTGAATATTTTTCAGTCGATGACGTTCACGCTGACCGGGACTTTGCCGGACGGCATGACCTTCGACGCCATCAGCCGTGCGACGCCGCTGGATACCGTCAAGTCGGGGCTGAATACGATGCATACGTTTCAGGAGATTCACGCCAACCCGATGATGGGCGACTTCGGTGGCGTCGGCTGGGAATGGGTATCGAACTTCGTTGCCATCGGCGGCTTCTGGCTGCTGTCGCAGAAAGTCATTCGCTGGCATATCCCGGTCGGCGTGCTGGCCGGCATGTTGATCCCGGCCGGCATCATGTCTTTTCTCCAGGCGGGGGTGCATCCGAGCCCCGGCTTCTACCTGTTCAGCGGCGGCGTGATGCTGGGCGCATTTTTCGTGGCCACGGACCCGGTCACGGCCGCAACGAGCACAAAAGGCCGTCTGGTCTACGGGTTGGGGATCGGACTGTTTATTTACTGCATTCGTCGCTGGGGCAGCTACGCGGACGGTGTCGCGTTTTCGATATTGCTGATGAATATGGCGGTGCCCGCAATCGACTACCTGACCAAGCCGCGAATCGTCGGCCATCTGAAACACGAGCGGGAGACCGCGTGACGGAGCTCGCAAGCCAACCTGATACTGCGCCGTCCGTATGGCAAAGCGCGGTGACGCTGATGACCGTTGCAGCGATCTGCACGGCTCTCGTCGCCATGACCTACTACGGCACGCGCCAGCAAATCGCCGACAACGAGCAGGCGTGGCTCGAGCAGAGCCTCAAACCGGCCATTTCGGGCGTGCCCTACGAGGGAGACCTGACCAGCGATCCGCTGGTCATCAGTGCCCCCAACGAACTGCCGGGCGCCGGCGACGCCGTTGTCTACCGGGTACAGTCGGGCGGCAATGTCGTCGCCGCCCTGTTTGTCGTCACGGCAACCGACGGCTTTGTTGGCCCGATTCGATTGCTCATCGGCTTGCAGGACGACGGCACGCTGACGGGAGTTCGCATACTGGAGCACAAAGAGACGCCAGGTATCGGCGACCTGGTCGACCAGAGTCGCAGCGACTGGGTGGAGCAGTTCGTCGAACGGTCGCTCGGTTCTCCGCCCGTCGAGCTGTGGGCGATCCAGCGGGATGGCGGCGAGTTCGACCAGGTGACCGGCGCATCGATTACGCCACGCGCAATCGTCAAGGCAATTCGCGAGACGCTGGTCTATTTCGAGGCCCATCGAGAAAGCATCCTGACACTGCCATCGACCGGCGAAGCGGTAACGCCCGAATGAGCGACGTGACTCCGATCTCCAGTCGATTTCGCCGTGGTCTGTGGGACGACAACCCCGGGCTGGTGCAGTTGCTGGGCTTATGCCCCTTGCTCGCCGTCACCTCGAATTTTATCAACGGGCTCGGACTCGGGCTCGCCACGCTTGCTGTCATGGCCTTATCGAACCTGCTGGTCTCGGCGACGCGCCGCTGGATCGCGAGCGAGATTCGCATTCCGATGTATGTCGTTATCATCGCATCGCTCGTCACCTGCATCGAGTTGGTATTCAAAGCGTGGTTTCCCGCACTCGACCGAACGCTCGGAATATTCATTCCATTGATCGTCACCAACTGTGCAATTCTTGCCCGCGCCGAGGTCTATGCGTCGCGCAACGGAATCCTGGACAGTGTCATAGACGGGGTCGTTATGGGCAGCGGTTTCGCCGCCTTGCTTTGCTGCATAGGGTTCTTTCGCGAACTCATTGGCAGAGGCACGATGTTCGCGCGCATGGACATGCTCTTCGGAGGTGAGCCGATGCCGGGTATACAACTGGCAGACAACGGCCTGTTGCTCCTGTTGTTGCCACCCGGCGCATTCCTGAGCCTCGCGATCGCCGTAGCATCGAAAAAAGCAATTGACCGGCGACGCCAGAAATCGGCGAGCTTTCGCCTGTCGATCTAGCGAGGCGCAATACCGGTGAATCGTGAAAAAGGGACAGAGATTTATTCGCGACTGCGGGATGCCAATCCTGAGCCGGACACCGAGCTTAAGTATGCCAACCCCTTCGAACTCCTGATTGCAGTCATTCTTTCAGCGCAGGCAACCGACGTCAGTGTCAACAAGGCGACCGCAAAGCTGTATCCCGTGGCGAATACACCGAAAGGCATTCTGGAGCTCGGCACGCGTCGATTGAAGGGCTTTATCAAGACGATCGGCCTGTACAACAGCAAGGCGGAGAACATCATCAAGACCTGTCGTATTCTTGCCGACGAGCACGATGGACAGGTTCCGCGCACCCGCGAGGAGCTTGAAAAACTTCCTGGTGTCGGACGCAAGACGGCCAACGTCGTGCTGAATACGGCGTTCGGCGAACCGACGATTGCCGTCGATACACACATCTTCCGTGTCGCCAATCGTACCGGGCTGGCGAGGGGCAAAACGCCGCTCGAGGTGGAGCTGCGGCTGACGCGGCTGACGCCCGAAGAGTTTCGCAAGGACGCGCATCACTGGCTGATTCTGCACGGGCGGTATGTCTGCAAAGCGCGCAAGCCGGAATGCCCGCGCTGCCCGATTGCCGACTTGTGCGAATTTCGGCGCAAGACCAGGGCGGAGGATTTTCCGGCGCTGCAGGCAGCGCAATGATTTTCGGTCAGGATCGCAACGAACTGCGGCAGATGTATGTCGACGCGTGGCGCAAATCGCGTAACGGAGAGTTGTTGTCGCCCCTTGAAGATCAGATCGCGGCCGTCGTGGCTGAGCACCCGGAATATCATGGCATTCTGTCCGGCCCCGAGGCAGCGGATGTGCGGTCCGACACGACCAACCCGTTTCTCCATATGGGGCTGCACATGGCGCTCAGGGAGCAGTTGGCGACCGACCGGCCGCCAGGAATTGCCGCAGTGTTTCGCCGCTTTGCGGCGCAATCGGGCAATGCGCACGAGGCGGAGCATCGCTTTATCGATTGTCTGGCGGAAACGCTGTGGGAGGCGCAAAATCAAGGCGTCGCCCCGGACGAGAACAGGTACATGGAGCGAATTCGCAGGCTAAGTCCCTGAAGATATTCGTGCTTTGTAATAATCCGGCGAGCCGCTAGGTCTAATTGAGCGTCCCGCAGGGCGAGACAGTAAACGACGGCAAGCCTTTCGGCATCATCAATCGAGCGAGGTTAAATGGCAGACCTTCTGCAACATTATCCGGTGAGCGGCGCCGGGCTGGGCCTGCGGCGCGGCATCATCGACAAATTGATGGCCAACCCGCCGACCGACGTGGACTTCATGGAGGTGGCGCCGGAGAACTGGATCAACCTCGGTGGAAAACTGGGCAAGAAGTTCCGGTTTTTCACCGAGCGTTATCCGTTCCTGATACACGGTCTGTCACTCAGCCTCGGCGCGCCCTCCCCACTTGACGAAAATCTTCTGCGCAGTATCAAGTCGTTCATGGATGAGCACGATATCCGTTTCTATTCCGAACACCTGAGTGCCTGCGGTGACGACGGGCATCTGTACGATCTCATGCCGATTCCGTTCACTGAAGAGGCCGTAACATACGTTGCGGCGCGCATACGCAGGGCCCAGGACATACTGGAGCGGCGCATGGCGGTCGAAAACGTCTCGTACTATGCGCCGGCGGATACGTCGATGAGCGAGATTGACTTCACCACCGCCGTGCTGGAAGAAGCGGACTGCGATCTACTGCTGGACATCAACAACATTGTTGTCAACAGCATCAATCATCGCTACGACGCGCGTGAATTCATGCTGGCGATGCCCGCGGATCGAGTACGCTATTTCCACCTCGCTGGTCACTACGTCGAAGACGAGGACCTGCGCGTCGATACGCACGGGGACGCGGTGGGAGAGCCCGCCTGGGAACTGCTGGCCGACGCTTACGCCCATTTCGGCCCTGTGCCGACTTTGCTCGAGCGTGATTTCAACATGCCCCCGATGAACGAACTTCTCGACGAGGTTCGCCGCATTCGCGGCATGCAGGAAGCCGCAGGCCTGCCCGCACGCGAACGGTGCGAGGCCGGCAATGGCTGACACGATGGATTTTCAGCGCAAGCAATTCGCCTTTGCCGCACATATTCGGGATCCGCAGCACAATCCGGCGCCGGACGGTATCGAAGACCGGCGCATGGCAATTTATCGCGACCTGTTTTTCAACAACCTGCTGAAGCTGATAAGCAACACGTTTCCGGTCTTGCGCAAACTGCACAGCCCCGAGCGCTGGCGTGCCCTTGTGCGTGAATTCATGGTGCGGCATCGCGCCTCAACGCCTTATTTCCTGGAGATTCCACAGGAATTTCTCGCGTTCCTGGAACACGAACATGCAGCGGACGCCGCGGACTTTCCCTTCCTGGCGGAGCTGGCGCATTACGAATGGGTTGAGCTGGCGCTGTCCGTTTCGGACAAGGAGAACGACCTGTCGGCGGTCGATCCGGACGGTGATTTGCTCGATGGCACGCCGGTGAAGTCCATGCTCGCGTGGGCATTTACCTATCGCTTTCCGGTGCACCGTATTGCACCGGACTATTTGCCCGACCGACCGGGTGATACGCCGACGAGCCTCGTGGTCTACCGGCGCAGCGATGACGAAGTGTCGTTCATGGAACTGAACCCGGTATCGGCGGCCCTGCTGGGCCTGATTGAGAACAATGTTGCTGCCAAAGGCGGCCGCGAGCTTCTTTACGAGCTTGCAGAATCGATGAACTACCCGGACAAGGATGCTTTTGTCGGGCACGGCGCCACCGCGCTCGAAGAACTCAGAAACGCGGAAGTACTGATCGGAACGCAGAGGCCCTGACGCCTCCCTGACTGGAGTTATTGATATGCAATTCCTGATGAAGCTGCAGGACTGGATGGATGCAACGCGCAAACTTGATTTTCTCGGGCCGCTGGCACTGAGACTCTATCTCGTTCCCGTGTTCTGGACCTCCGGGATGAACAAGCTCGGCGGCATGGAAAACGTTATCAACTGGTTCGGTAACCCGGACTGGGGCCTGGGATTACCTGCGCCGTGGCTCATGGCGTGGCTGGCCACGCTCAGTGAGGTCCTCGGAGCCGTGGCGCTCATGGCCGGCCTTGGAACTCGCTGGTTCTGTGTGCCGCTAATGGTGACGATGCTGGTCGCTGCGTTCGCGGTGCACTGGAAGAACGGCTGGCAGGCTGTCGCCGATCCCATGAGTCCGTTTGCCAACGACAACGTGGAGGGCGCAGTGCAGCGTCTCGACAAGGCCAAGGACTTGCTGCGTGAGCACGGCAATTACGATTGGCTGACAGAAACCGGCAATTTTATTGTCTCGAACAATGGTATGGAATGGTCGATTACCTATTTCGTCATGTTGCTCGCTTTATTCTTTACAGGTGCCGGCAAGCTGAGCCTTGACCATTTGCTGGCGGCAAAATTTCGGAATAACTAAACCAACGGGCGGCCGTTGCGGCGGCCCGGTTAAATCTTCAGGTTCGCACATTGGGGAAATGAACCATGCAAGAGTCCTTTGACATCGCGCTTGGCATCGTCGAAACGCTCGCCGCCATCTTTGTTTTCTTTCTTGGTCTCGGTTTGCTGGCGATTATCGTCATGTACATCGTCGACAAGACACAGAAGACACACGCGATTCGCCGCAATTTTCCGGTCATCGGCCGGTTTCGTTACCTGTTCGAAAACCTCGGAGAGTATTTCCGGCAATACTTTTTCGCCGCCGACCGGGAGGAGCTGCCATTCAACCGCGCGCAGCGCAGCTGGGTCTATCGTGCAGCGAAAGGCGTAGACAACACCGTCGCATTCGGTTCGACGAGAGATCTGCGCCCGGTTGGCACGCCGATTTTCGTGAATTGCCCGTACCCGGTTCTCGACGAGGACAGCGCACCGACATCGGCGCTGGAGATCGGTCCGTATGCCCGCGAGCCATATATCACGCATTCCATCTTCAACGTCAGCGCCATGAGTTACGGCGCCATTTCGAAGCCGGCGGTGCTTGCCCTGTCGAAAGGCTCGAAGATGGCGGGCAACTGGATGAATACGGGCGAAGGCGGATTGTCACCCTATCACCTCGAGGGCGGTGCCGACATCGTGTTTCAGATCGGCACGGCAAAATACGGCGTGCGCAACAAGGACGGCGGGATAAACGATGACAAGCTGCGTGAAGTTGCTGCCCACGATCAGGTCAAGATGATCGAGCTGAAGCTCAGCCAGGGCGCCAAGCCCGGCAAAGGCGGCATTCTTCCCGGTGAAAAAGTGACCGAGGAGATTGCGCAAATTCGTGGCATCCCCGCTGGCGAAGACTCCATAAGTCCGAACCGTCATCCGGAGATTGACTCCGCCGCCGACTTGCTCGACATGATCAATCACATTCGCGACGTCACCGGCCTGCCGGTCGGCTTCAAGTCTGTGATTGGCGCCTACGGCTGGCTCGACGAACTCTTCGAACTGGTCAATGAACGCGGCATCGAAAGTGCACCCGATTTCATCACCGTCGACAGCGGCGACGGCGGCACCGGCGCGGCGCCGATGAGCCTGATCGATTGCGTCGGTCTGCCGATTCGCGAGAGCCTGCCGCTGGTCGTCGACATGATCAATCGCCATAGCCTCAAGGGACGCATCCGGGTGATTGCGAGCGGTAAGCTGGTTACGCCGTCCGAAGCTGCAATTGCCCTGTGCCTCGGGGCGGACTTCGTTAACTCCGCTCGCGGTTTCATGTTCGCGCTCGGTTGCATCCAGGCCCTGCAGTGCAACAAGAACACCTGCCCGACGGGAATCACGACGCACGACAAGAAACTGCAGGGCGGCCTGGTCGTCACCGACAAGGCTGAGCGCGTGCGGCGATACTCGGAGAGCATGCACAAGGAAATCGGCGTCATTGCCCATTCCTGCGGCGTACGCGAACCACGACAGTTGCGCCGCTATCACTGCCGCGTGGTGCAGAACGACGGGCGGTCGGTGCCGCTGGACGAATTGTTCCCCGACGCATTGCCGACCCGCACCGCCGACGCCGCCTGAACGCCGCGCGGCGCCGGAGCGCGACAAGCCTCCCGTAGGAGCGGCGCCCTCGCCGCGACAATCGACCAGCACCGCAATCGCGCCGAGGACGCCGCTCCTACGAGCAGAGCCGGCGCGCGAGGTAGCGCCCGAAGTCCCAGACGTTGCGCTCCAGCGACGATAGCGGACCCGGTGTCGCGCTCGGCTCGGCGGTGCCGCCATGCACGCGCTCGACCGCCAGCCGGTCCTCACGGTTGACCTGCATCAGTAACTCCAGGTTCTCACGTACGTGCTGTTCGCCGCCGTCGGGATCGTCGAGAAAATCCTGCGGCACCGATACCGACCAGCGTACCCGCAGCGAGCCGGCGCTCAACGGCAATATTGACAGGTACCACAACAGATCTGGCTGCAGCTGCACCGTATGCGACGGAAACAGGTTGATCAACCATGTGCGATGGCGATCCTCCCCCTGCAGCCGTTCGTTATCCGGGTGCGCTGCGACGGAATGCTCGCTGCCGTCTTCCTGCACGTAGTGATAGCAGAAGTAATCGTTGCCGGGAAAAAAACAGGTGGATTGCTCGAAGCCCCCGTACTTGCCGAACGAATCCGCATGCACCCGATGCAAGTGATACACGTCCATGTAATTCTCGACGAGGCACTTCCAGTTCGCGTTCCAGATTTCCGTCTCTGTATGAACGGGCACGTAGTCGGAAAATTCGTACTTGCCGACCTGCGCGTCCAACTCTGCCATGTGCGATGCGAACGGCTCCGCGTCGGGGTCGAGGCTGACGTACACGAAGCCCTGCCATTGCGTGCAGCGCAGTTCGCGTAGCCGCACGTTGTCCACGGAAAATCCCGGGGTGTCGTGCATGAAGGGCGCGCCGGTCAGGCGCCCGTCGAGGTCGTAGGTCCAGGAGTGGTATGGACACACGAAACGGCGGGCGCGGCCACAATCGTCCACCAGGCGCGAGCCTCGGTGCGGGCATACGTTCGAGAACGCTTTTACGGACATGTCCTTTTGACGGACGACGAAAACCGGCCTGCCGACGATGTCGACAGCAACATAATCGCCAGCATCGGGGATTTCGCCGAGACGACCGATGCAGATCCAGTCGCGATAAAAGATCCTCTCGACCTCCATCGCGAAAATGTCGGCATCGTGGTAGATCGCGGGCGGCAGGCTTCGGGCAGCAGCAAACTCGCGGGCCGCATTGCGGCGCAGTATCTCGACGATCTGTGGCGCGTTCCGGGGCGCGGCCATGCTAACGTTTCTTCGGCATGTACAGATCGGTCAGCGTACCGTCCTGTGCCTCCGCGGCGAAAGCAATCGTTTCTGACAGAGTCGGGTGCGGGTGGATGGTGAGCGAGATATCGGTGGCGTCGGCACCCATCTCGACCGCAAGGCCAATCTCGGCGATCAGGTCCCCGGCATGTGGGCCGACAACCCCGCCGCCCAAAACGCGATCGGTCTTCTTGTCGAACAGGAGCTTGGTGAAGCCTTCGGTTCGGCCCAGCGACAAGGCGCGTCCGCTTGCGGCCCAGGGTATCCTGGTTTTGTCGACCGCAATGCCTTGCTGCTTTGCCTCCGTCTCGGTCAGGCCGACCCAGGCGATCTCCGGATCGGTGTAGGCCACTGACGGAATCGTGCGTGCATCGAATGCGGCCTTTTCGCCGGCTGCGACCTCTGCTGCCACTTTGGCTTCGTGCGTCGCCTTGTGCGCCAGCATGGGACCTCCTGCGAGATCGCCGATGGCGAAAATATGCGGGACGTTGGTCTGCATCATCTTGTTGACCGGAATAATGCCGCGATCCGTGAATTCCACGCCGGCCTTGTCCGCGTCGAGCCTGTCGCCGTTCGCGCGCCGGCCGATTGCGACCAGCACCTTGTCGAAAACGGCAACGTCGCGGCCCTGCTCCGCCTCGAAATGCACCTCGATGCCGGGCACCGTCGGGTGCATGTTGGTCACCTTGGTGCCGAGTCGTATCGACTCGTAGCGCTGCTCCACGATTTTCTGGAACGGCCGTACGAGGTCGGGGTCGGTGCCGGGCATAAGGGTGTCTGTCAGCTCGACGACGCTGACCTGGGTGCCAAGCGCACAGTAAACGCAGGCCATCTCCAGCCCGATTATGCCGCCGCCCACCACGAGCATGCGTTTCGGGACAGGATCGAGTTCCAGGGCACCGGTGGAATCGACGATTCGAGGATCGTCTGGCGTTCCCGGCAACGCGGCGCTCTGCGACCCGGCCGCGATTATGCATTTCCCGAACTGAATCGTCTCTCCGTTATCCAGGACCAGGCGGTTCGCCGATTCGAACTTAGCGGTGCCCTGCACGACCTGGACTTTGCGCTGCTTCGCCATCTGTCCGAGACCGCCGGTCAGCCGCCCAACCACGTCGTTTTTCCAGCCGCGCAGACGCGCAGCGTCGATCTTCGGTTTACCGAATGCGATGCCATGCTCTGCCATCGCTTTCGCGTCATCGATCACTTTCGCCGCATGCAGTAGCGCTTTCGAGGGGATGCAGCCCACGTTCAGGCACACGCCGCCGAGCACCGGGTAACGTTCGACCAGGATGACCTCTAACCCGAGATCCGCGGCGCGAAACGCCGCGGTATAGCCGCCGGGACCGCTACCAATGACGACGAGCTGTGTGCTGTAGGTGGCGTCCGTCGGCTGCGGGGCGGCGGCTGTGGCGCGCTGCAGAATCGCCGACTGCTCCTGTTCTTCGATGACATCCGTGGAAGTGTGCTGGACGTCGGCGTCACTTTCGCCAACCTCGATAGTCAGGATTGCGTCGCCTTTTGAGACCTTGTCACCGACGGCCACGACCAGCGAAACGATCGTGCCTGCTGTGGTCGCCGGCACGTCCATCGAGGCCTTGTCCGTCTCCAGCGTGATCGTCGGGTCCTCGACCTCGAGCCGATCGCCGGGCGCTACGAGGATTTCGATAACCTCGACATCCGAGAAATCGCCGAGATCCGGAACCGTAAGCTCGATCTGGCGGCCCACTACGGAATGGCCTCGAGCAATGCCTCGACGTTGGTCAGCGCACTGCTGAGAAACGTCGTAAATCGGACCGCGTAGGCACCGTCAATGACACGATGATCGTATGAAAGCGACAGCGGCAGCATCAGGCGCGGTTCGAAGGATTCGCCGTTCCACACAGGCTGCATGGTCGAGCGCGACACGCCGAGGATGGCCACCTCGGGCGCGTTCACGATTGGCGTAAACGCCGTGCCGCCGATACCGCCCAGGCTGGAGATCGTGAAGCTGGCGCCCTGCAGCTGATCGCCTTTCAGTTTGCCGTCGCGCGCCGCCTTCGACAGGTCGCCAAGCTGTTGCGCCAGCTCGTAAACGTCCATCTGATCGGCATCGCGAATCACTGGCACCATCAGGCCATTTTCGGTATCGGCCGCAAAACCGAGATGACAATACTTCTTCAGGACCAGGCTTTTGCCATCCTGCGACAATGAAGCATTCGCTTTGGGAAATTCCTTGAGCGTCGCGATAACGGCTTTCATGACGAACGCAAGTGGCGTAAGGCTGATGCCCCGCTCCTTTGCCGGCCCTTTCAGTTGCTGGCGCCGATTCTCGAGATCCGTAATATCCGCGAGGTCGTGTTGTGTCACGTGCGGCAGGTTGATCCAGCTCGCCTGCAGCCGCGGACCGGAAATCTTTTGAATGCGCGTCAGGTCGACGGTTTCGATTTCTCCGAACTTCGCAAAGTCGACCGCTGGTACGGCAGGCAGGGCAGCCGCGGGCGCAGCAGGCGCCGCAACGCCGCCTGAAAGTATGGCCTTGACGAATGCCTTGACATCGTCGTGCAACACGCGGTTTTTCGGACCACTACCATTGACCTGCGCAAGATCAACGCCGAGTTCGCGCGCCAGTTTACGTACCGAGGGGCTCGCATGCGCGCGCGAAAACCCCGCTTCATCTATCGCGGGAAGTGTTGCGGGCGTGGCCGGCGCGACGGCGGGCGCCGCCGCTGCTGGCGTTTTCACCGGCGCGGGCGAAGCTGCAGGTTCGCGCGCCGGCCCGTCAGCAGCCGCCTTGGGTGTCTTGGGTGTCGCGTCGGCTTTTTTTGCGGGCGCTGTCTCGCCACCGCCCGGTACCACGCGTGCGACCGGCGAACCGGCCGACACCGAATCGCCCACACTGACCAGGACTTCCTGCACCGTGCCGGCGATCGGTGCAGGAACATCCATAGTCGCTTTGTCGGTTTCCAGCGTTATCAGCGGGTCCTCGACGCCAACCGAGTCTCCGTCGCTGATGTGCACTTCGATGACGTCGACATCGCTGAAGTCGCCGAGATCGGGAACCGTAATGGTCTCGGGTTCGCTCGCGGCCGGTTCCTCGCGGACCGCGGTTTCGCTCGACTCGACTTCCTCGATTGTCGGCAACTCCGTCGCGGCCGGCGAGGCAACCGCATCACCGTCATTGACGGTCATGCTGCCGATAACGTCGCCGGTCGACACGGTATCACCAACTGCCACCGTGATGGATTCGATGACCCCGTTTTCAGGCGACGGCACGTCCATTGTTGCCTTGTCGGTTTCCAGGGTGATCAGTCCATCTTCCTTCGCGACGGTCGCCCCTGCTTGCACCAGCACTTCGATGATCTCGACGTCCGAAAAGTCGCCCAGGTCGGGCACGCGAATTTCCATTTTTGTTGCCACCGTTGCGCCCCGCCCTGCCTACAGCGTCACCGGATCCGGACGATTCGGATCGATTTTGTATTGTTCGATGGCCTCGGCCACTGTCTGCTGGTCGATGAGTCCGTCGTCGGCCAGCGCTTTGAGTGCGGTAACGGCTATGTACCGCTTGTCGACTTCGAAATGCTGTCGCAGCGCTTTGCGCGCATCGCTGCGTCCGTAGCCGTCGGTGCCGAGCGAGACGAACTGGCCGGGGATCCAGCGCTGGATCTGATCCGGCACGATCTTCATGTAGTCCGTCGCTGCAACGAACGGCCCATGGCGTTCCGCGAGACAGGTCTCCAGGTACGACCGCCGCGCTTCCTGTTGCGGGTGCAGCTGATTCCAGCGCTCGATCGCCAGCGCGTCGCGTCGCAGCTCATTGAAGCTGGTCACAGACCAGATATCGGCCGGTATGTTGAAGTCCTCGGCCAGCAATGTCGCAGCGCCCTGAACTTCACGCAGAATGGTACCGGATCCCATCAATTGCACGCGGACCTTGCCGCGGCCACCTTCCTGCAGCAGGTAGATACCCTTGAGTATGCCCTCCTGGACACCTGGCGGCATCGGCGGGTGCACGTAGTTTTCATTCATGCAGGTGATGTAAAAGAAAACGTTCTCCTGCTCCTTGATCATCCGCCGCAAACCGTCCTGGATAATGACCGCCAGTTCGTAGGCAAAGGTCGGATCGTAGGAAACGCAGTTCGGTACCGTTGACGCCGCTACCAGGCTATGCCCGTCCTGGTGCTGCAGGCCCTCGCCGGCAAGAGTCGTACGCCCGGCGGTGCCGCCGATCAGGAAGCCTCGGGACTGCAGGTCGCCTCCGGCCCAGATAAAGTCACCAATGCGCTGAAAGCCGAACATCGAGTAGTAGATATAAAAGGGAACCGTCTGGATGTAGTGGTTGCTGTACGCGGTACCCGCTGCCAGCCACGAGCAGAACGCGCCGGCCTCGTTGATGCCCTCCTCGAGAATCTGGCCCTTTTTGTCTTCGCGATAAAACATCAGCTGATCCGCGTCTTCCGGCGTATACAGCTGGCCCTTTGACGAATAAATGCCGACCTGCCGAAACATGCCCTCCATGCCGAAGGTCCGCGCCTCGTCCGGCACGATCGGCACGATATGCTTGCCGATTTCCTTGTCGCGAATGAGCGAAGTCAGAATGCGCACAAATGCCATCGTCGTCGAGGCCTCACGCTCGCCGGTGCCTTCGAGCTGGGTCTTGAAAATATCGACGGGAGGGATCTGCAATGGTTTGGGGTCGTGGCGACGCTGCGGCAAATACCCGCCAAGCGCCTTGCGGCGCTCGTGAAGGTACTCCAGCTCCGGCGAATCGGGCGCCGGCTTGCAATACGGCACGTTTTCGATGTCCTTGTCGGACACCGGGATATTGAATCGGTCGCGGAATATTTTCAGCGCTTCGACATCGAGCTTCTTCTGTTGATGCGCCGTGTTCTGTCCCTCGCCGGCACCGCCCATACCGAAGCCCTTGACGGTCTTTGCCAGGATGATCGTGGGTTGACCCTTGTGACTGACCGCGGCGTCGTATGCCGCGTACACCTTGCGCGCATCATGGCCACCGCGGTTCAGGCGCCAGATGTCGTCGTCCGACATGTTCGCAACCATGGCCTTGGTTTCGGGGTGCTTGCCGAAGAACTGCTCGCGCACGTAGTCGCCGCCCTTGGATTTGAAGTTCTGGTATTCGCCGTCGACGCACTCCTCCATCAACTGCCGGAGTTTGCCCGTATGGTCACGCGCCAGGAGCGGATCCCAACGCGAACCCCAGATCACTTTGATGACGTTCCAGCCAGCGCCGCCGAAAGCGGCCTCCAGCTCCTGGATGATCTTGCCGTTGCCACGCACCGGCCCGTCGAGGCGTTGCAAATTGCAATTCACGACGAACACCAGGTTGTCGAGCCCCTCGCGCACGGGCATCGTGATTGCGCCCATCGACTCCGGCTCATCCATCTCACCGTCGCCCAGGAAGCACCAGATCTTGCGATCGCTCGGCGTGACCATCTCGCGGTGCTCGAGGTAGCGCATGTAACGCGCCTGGTAAATCGCCATCATCGGCCCGAGACCCATGGAGACGGTCGGGAACTGCCAGAAATCCGGCATCAGCCACGGGTGCGGGTACGACGAGAGTCCGCCACCGCCAACTTCTTTGCGAAATCGATTCAGTTGCTCTTCGCCAAGGCGACCTTCGAGGTAGGCGCGCGAGTAAATGCCCGGCGCCGAATGCCCCTGGATAAACACCATGTCACCGCCGTGCTCGTCGGTCGGTGCGCGCCAGAAGTGATTGAATCCGACTTCATACATGGTGGCCGATGAGGCGTAGGACGAAATGTGTCCGCCGTATTCAGAGCTCTGCCGATTGGCCTGCACGACCATTGCCATCGCGTTCCAGCGCAGGTAGGCCTCGAGCCGTCGCTCCACGGCACGGTCACCCGGGTACTCCGGCTGGCGACCGACGGAAATGGTATTCAGGTATGCCGTGTTCGGACTGTATGGCAGGTAGGCGCCCGAGCGACGCGCAAAGTCGATCATCCGGTTCAGGAGAAAGTGGGCGCGCTCCGGGCCCTGTGTGCCAAGCACCGAATCGATCGATTCCAGCCATTCATTGGTTTCTGTCGGGTCAGTATCATCAAATCGGCTGAAATCGCTCATAAACCGTCCATGCAGAACTCAGGCCAGGTATTACCCTGACACGTTGACTCTCGGCGCTCGACATTACCCCCGTGAATTCGGGCCACTAACCCGGATTCCTGCTAGGATCACCGCACTATCGCGCCGGCTTCCGGACTAACATTGGTCCGGCATTCGTTTTTGTTACGTCACCTGGCCTGAATATAGGTCATAAAGGTCAGCAGTAATATGGGTCCCACACTGTCGCTGAAAGACTACCCGGGCACATTGAAAGTTACGCAAAGCGTTGGTACCCCGGGACGCTCGATCCTGGACAGCGCCGATCAGTTACTGCTGATACTTCCGGACAAAATTCCGGCAACGGCGTGGCAAAGGATACCGCAGGGCAAGCGTCTTAGGGAACTCATGAGGCGCCGCGTAAAAGGCAGTGTGCCGGCAGTCTCCAGCCGGCTGGCGAACAAACGACAGACTGCAGTGCACGTCGGAACCACCAGTGCGTCAGCGACGGCATTCGAAATCCTGACCTTCGCTCGCAAACTCGTCGCCGCTGCGCTGCGCGAAAAAGCGGGGGCAGTCAGCATCTGGGTGACCGGATTCGGCGACCAGGACCAGGCCAGACTCATCCGTGCCTGCGTTGCGGCAGCGCTGGCCGCGGCCTTCCAGATGCCCGAATTCAAGTCGAAAACGTCGCCCGCACGCATCCGCAGCGTCCGCGTGGTCGGCAGCAAGGAACGACTCGATCTCGAGCGGGTGATCGCGGAGGCCGACGGCAACAACCTTGCACGCTGGCTGACCGCGCAGCCAGCGAACAAGCTGGATGCCGTCAGCTATGCCGCCATACTCAAGGAGCTGTCAAAGTCCAACGGCTGGCAAATGAAACAATATTCGGTCGCGCAGTTGCGCAAGATGGGGGCCGGTGCATTTCTTGCCGTTGCACAGGGCAACGCCGATGACAGCGCAACCATTGTGCGGCTCGGATACCGCCCTGGAAGCAAGTCCGCCGAACCGGCATTGAGCCTGGTGGGCAAGGGCATCATCTTCGATACCGGTGGCACAAACCTCAAACCGTTCACATCGATGCTGAGCATGCACATTGACATGGGCGGCAGTGCTGTCGCGGTCGGCTCGTTGCTGGCATTGACACGACTCGGTGCCGAATTTCCGGCCGATTGCTGGCTTGCGATTACCGAAAACCGGACTGGCCCCACGGCGTACAAGTCGCAAGACGTGGTGCAAGCCGCAAACGGCAAGACCATTCAGACGATTCACACGGATGCCGAGGGCCGCATGGCGCTGGCGGATACGCTGGTGTTCGCGTCGCGTGACAAACCGAAGTTCCTGATCGACTTCGCCACCTTGACCGGCACCTGCGTTAACGCCGTCACGACGCGCTTTAGCGGCGTATTCACCAATCGAACGGAATTGCACCCGATTCTCCGCAAGACCGGCGAGCAGTGCGGCGAACGCGTCTGGCCCTTTCCCATTGGCAAGGAATACCTGGAAGACCTGAAGAGCCAAACGGCGGATTACATGCAATGCTCGCCGAACAGTGCCGGCGATCACATCCTGGCAGCCAGCTTTCTCAACGAATTCGTCGAAAAAGACGTTCCCTGGGTCCACATGGACCTCGCTGCCTGTACGCACAAAGGCGGGCTTGCACAGGTGCCCAGCGAAATTACCGGCTTTGGCGTTCGTTACACGCTGCAGTTGCTGCTGGACCAGAATATTCTGGACCATGAGTTCCACAACTGACGTTGGCCGCGCAACTACCAGGAACCAGAGCATTGACTGACCCATTTTCCATGGCGGATCGCTTTCGCGGATTTCTTCCGGTGGTTGTCGACGTCGAAACGGGCGGGTTCAATTGCAAGACTGACGCGTTGCTGGAAATCGCCGCGGTGTTGGTCGATGCTGACGATCATGGCGTATTGAGCCGCGGCGACACGATCCGCTATCACATAAAGCCGTTTGCCGGCGCAAACATGGAGCCCGCATCGCTTGCCGTCAACGGTATCGACCCGGATCATCCACTGCGGCCGGCCATTGACGAAAAGGACGGCCTGCAGAAAGTATTCGCGGAGGTGCGGCGCGCCGTGCGCGCCAACCATTGCACTCGAGCCATACTGGTCGGACACAACGCTGCTTTCGACCTGGGCTTCATCAACGAAGCGGTGGCGCGCTCCACGATAAAGCGCAATCCGTTTCACCCCTTCAGCTGTTTCGATACGGTCACGTTGTCCGGCGTAGCCTACGGTCAGACCGTGCTCGCGCGCGCTGCTGTAGCTGCGGGCATAGTATGGGACGAAAGCTCTGCCCACTCCGCAGCCTACGATGCAGAGGTCACCGCCGATATCTTCTGCGACATCGTCAACCGGTTCCAGCCACTCTTTGAACGGCTACGGGCAGGACAATAAGGGTCAGGCCTTGCGCGCAACGCGGCGGCGGCGTGTATTGATCAGGATTGGCATCGTCTTGCGACCTGGCCTGGCGCTGGGACGGCCGACGTAATAACCCTGCGCATAGTCCACGCCGAGCTCGCCGAGCAAGGTCATCGCGTCGCGTGTTTGCACGTACTCCGCGATGGTCTGCAAGCCAGCCGATTTCGCGATTTCGCTGATCAATTGCACGGTTTTCTGATCGACCGGATCACGCACGATGTTCGAGATGAACGAACCGTCAATCTTGATGAAATCCACCGCCAACTGTTTCAGCACACCGAAAGAGCTGTAACCGGTGCCGAAGTCGTCGAGTGCAAACTCGCAGCCCATGTCACGAAGGTCAGCAATTTCTTTCTCGACATGGCTGAGATGCCGTATGGCAAGACTCTCCGTAATCTCGAAGATGATGCACTCGGCGGGCACACCGTGTTTCGTCAATTGCGATTTCGCGAATGCCGCGAGGCTGTCGCTTTCGAAGGCGTTCGCCGATAGATTCAGCGAGAAACGCAGGTCCGGATCTTCCTGGCGATATTCCGCAAGCGCCGCGATTGCGTTGCTGATCAGCCAGATATCGATTTCCGCCATGAGGCCGAAGCGTTCTGCGGCTGGCAGAAACGCGTCGGGCATGTGCTCCTTGCCATTTGGCTCACGCAACCTCAACAACACCTCATGATGAGTCGTCTCGCCCGATCGAATGTTGACGATCGGCTGATAGCGCAGCTCGAAAGACTGATTGTCGAGTGCTTCTCTCAATTTGCCGATCCAGCCAATGTCGGCAACCATTTGTTCGGACTCGTGCGCCGAAACCTTGTAGAAACGCAGCTGGTTGCGCCCGCAGGCTTTGGCCTCGCGGCAGGCGATATCCGCGTGGGCCAGGAGGTCCTCCTGGCTCGTGCTGCTCGAGCGAATCATGGCAATGCCGATACTGCAATGTATGTGCAGAACGCGGCCGTCTTCCACGTGTGCGAACTGGCGCATGTCCTCGAGGATCATCTCGGCGGCGAGCCGCGCCTGCTGGCGTGACACGTTGCGAACCAGCACCGCGAATTCGTCGCCGCCAAAGCGGGCAACGACGGCGTCCTTGGGCACCGAATCCCGCAGGCGATCGGCCACGTTGACAATAAGCCGGTCGCCGGCCGGATGGCCACATGTATCGTTAACGTATTTGAATTGGTCGAGATCGATGAACAAGAGGGCGCTGCTTTGATGGCTGGTGCCCGTTTCGTCGATCGCGTGCTGCAACTCATCGACGAAGCGGCGTCGGTTGAAAAGACCGGTCAACGCGTCGTGATTCGCCAGTTTCAGAAGCTTGGCATCGCGCTCACCCAGCGCTGTTGCGGTGGTCTCGAGGGCGACGACAATGTCGGCTATTTCCTTGTGATCCGCGGGTTTGAACTGCACAGCAAGGTTACCTTTCGCCAACTCGGAGATAGGCTCCTGCAGATCGGAAATTACGGTAAGAGCACGGCGAAGTATCAGGCGGCCACCGATAGCGGAAATCGATAACAGCATCAACAGGATGAACGTTGCAATCTTTATGTTGCGCAACAAGGTGGAATGAAACTCCGAGAAGTCCAGTTCCAGCCCGACGTAGCCGATCAGGCTCATCGCTCCGGCTTCCTCGGCCTCCTCGAGGTCGAAATCGAAAAGGCCGTCACTGAAAATCGATTCGGTCCAGATCGGTGCGTAGATGTCGAACGCGCGAACGTTCATCAGACTGCTTTCGATGATATAGGGCTGATCTGCGCCAACGAGACGAGCCGCCTCGGCGAGCTTGTCGGAGGGCAGGCCGAGCTTCGGCCGGCTGGTGTCGCCGGGGGAGTTGGCGATGGAAAATAATTCTTCGCCGTTCAATTCGTAGTAGGTTACGCGTTTTATCTCGGGGTATTTTTCGATGTATCCCTCGAGACGCAGGGAGACCTGGTCATCGAAGGTCAGGTACAGCGGCGCGCCGAGCTCATGCAGCTCTTCGGTCCATTGCAGTGCCCAGCGGCTGTAGTTGTTTTGCAGTATCCACTGCCCGCCCCAATAGAGACTTGCGATGGCCAGGATTCCGATCGAGCTCGTGATGATGAGTTGCAGCGTCAGGATTTCGTGAATCAGCAGGCGGTTTCGCTGTCGATTGAACAGGTGTTTTGGCCGCAACGCCGCAAGCCGTCGATTCAGCTGTTCCCAGAAATGCCGAACTTGCGGGTTCATCTCAGCGGCTCGCCGCCCGATCGACGGACGCGAGCTTCAGGCGGCGCATGACTGCCTCATTGGTCGTGACAGACATGTCCGTGAGAGGCGAAATTGCCGGCACCGCGTCGCTTCCATGCTCGTCGATCTTGTTGAGAACATCGACAATCACCGCCGCGATATTGGCCTCGATCGCGGACGCACTGAATACGGCGCCAAGTTTGAGCAAGGAGTCGTTGAATACGGTGACCTGGACGCCGTGCTTCGCGGCATCACGCAGCATTTGGCGCAGAACGGGCACGCTCAGAATGCGATTGTCGGGAAACAACCAGTAGCCGTCGACCGAAGGGGCCAGGCGGCTGAACAGATAAAGCGTCTCCCGATCGGATGTTGCGACGTCGAAACGGAATTCGACATCGTTGCTGGACGCCGCCTCCTGCGCTTCTGCGATCAGGGTGTCGTGACCGGTACCGATGATCGCTCCTACCGATGCAAGATCCGGGTCGATCTGCTTCCAGTGCCGCAGCTGCATGGCGAGAGGGGGGATCACCGCCACGCCGCGGATCTCGTCGCCGACCAGTTCGTGGTCTGTTGCATTGAATACCTGGCTGAATACCACCGGAACGGTCGAGCGCGCCTTCGCGATCTTGGCCGCCCGCAGCCCGATCGCGACGACGATATCCGTTGCATTCGCCTCGACCGACGCAAATATCTCTTCCGGCGTGAGACTCTTGTCAGTCAGATCGAATACGGCAACGTCCTCGAGCTGGCGCTCCAGTGCAACCGCGACGTTTTCGTACGCCGGCTTGCGGTCTGTCAGCAGTACCGCCACGTGCAGTGGCTCTTTGACCGGCTCAACCGGCGCCGGTGCCGGTTTGGGCTTTGGTTTCGGTTTCGGTTTCGGCGGCGGTGCCGGAGCAGGCGGCGGCTCGGGTTCGGGCTCTGCCTCGACCACGACGACCTCCGGTGGTTGTGGCGGCTCCGCGGGATTCAACAGTGCACAGCCTGAAGCTGTGAGCAGCAGCAGCGAAACGATCAGGCGTTGTGTCAATGTGCGCAGGCCAGTGAACTGGTCCATGTGGAGACATCCTTTCATCCGGTGCATTCGGACAACGCGACCGCGCCCAGCGAGTCCGCGGCTTGCGCCGCTTGCGTAGCGCTACAGAATAGCGAAACCCGCATGCACCGCCACGAACCACTTCTCAGTTAGCAAAAACAAAGGATTGCGGCGCTTTTCACGCCGCCGGAGGACATGCGCTGAAGAAAATTCATCGCGCCAGCCGCTCGCGGACTGGCGTCGGGATGCCGATGACAGCGACCGGGAGCGCTGCGGCCACCGGCGAAAACCGGATTATTGTAAAGTGGGCGCGATCAGGCGGGGTGTTCAACCGGCGCAAGCAACTCCTGCAACTCACCCGAATGGTACATCTCGACCACGATATCGCAGCCGCCGACCAGTTCTCCGTTGACGTATAGCTGCGGGAACGTGGGCCAGTTCGAATACGCCTTCAGCCCCTCGCGGACCTCGGGATCTTCAAAAATGTTGACGTAGGCAAACGGTTTCCCAACCGCCTTCAGCGCGGCGACCGTCTGGCCGGAAAAACCGCACTGCGGGAAGTCCGGAGTTCCCTTCATGTACAACAACACCGAATGCTCGTCGAGTTGCTGCCGGATTCTGTCGTTTACATCCATTATTGCTACTACTCCTGCAAAATTATCGATATCTCCTGAATGCGCCCGCCCGGCGCGAATTCAAGCTAGCGCGCCCGGGTATTGACGCGAATCTGGTTGTCGATTCCGGTTACGCCGTCGACGCCGCGCGCCAGGGCAACCGCCTTGTCCCTGGCCTCGAAGCTATCGACCGTTCCACTTAGCCGGACTTTTCCGGACGACGAGCTGACAGCGATACTGAAGCTGCCGACATCATCATCCGCCGCCAAGGCCGAGCTGACTGCGCGTGACACCGCCCTGTCGGTCGTCACAGCAGCCGCTTTGCGCTCATCAACCGCTCGCGGTCGCTCGCTGCTGCTCTGCCCGTCGCCCAGCAGTATTGCACTGCATCCTGCAGTTATTGCCATTGCCGCGCCCGCCAGGGCCACTCTGCCGACGCTCATCCAAAAACCTGTCATTGTTCTATTGTACTCGACCAGGACCCTGGCGCAGGCGTCGTCGTGCCGGCAAATCGTTCACCACCGCCCACTGCTCGGCGGCGCTCAGGCGGGACCAGTCGATAACCTCCTGCAAGGACCGCAGGCAACCCTGGCACACATCATTCTCATCGAGGCTGCAGATATCGATGCAGGGTGAAACGGGAAAGCCCGGTCGGGGATCGGTCGGATTCGTCACGTGGTACAGGTCGTTGCGCGGTGAGCTGCGGACAATATCCTTATTCCACAAGAGATTCAAATACTTACCGCAATGCCTCAGCGCGTCGTCAGCATCGCGGGACGCGACCCTTGCGCCACTGCAACAGCCTCAAAACCCTGATTTTCCACCCGTCAGCACCTATAATAGGCGCCCGCCGCCGGTCAACGATGCGCGGCCCCGGAAACGATTTCCGGACGATAACAACCAAAAATATTCCAGGGAGAATTCGCATGAATCCATTGAAGTCAGTCGTTGGCACGATCGTGAGCGGCTTTGTCCTCGCAATCCTTATCGTTGTTGCGACGCGAGGTTCGCACATTTTCCTGGGCATGTCGGTCAATGCAGTGATCATCTGGGCGCACGTGCTGGCCGGAATTACCTGGATCGGGTTGCTCTATTATTTCAATTTCGTGCAGGTGCCGGCGCTTGCCGAAGCGGTCGCGGACGACGGTGGTC